>NZ_CP096829.1:2504982-2818105 GCF_023272795.1 Flavobacterium humidisoli
AGGGATCGTGCAGTTTGGTGTAATTTAGGTTAATTGCCCCCATTTTATTATTTTTCAAAACATTTTAAGTCCTGAAATCGAAGAGTATCAGAATTGATTGCCTCAAGTTAAATGCTATGTGGATAATGCTGATTTATAGGTCTTTGAAGTCTTGAAAAAAAACACTCAAATGAAATATTATTTTTTTTTATTTAGGTAAGAGCTTTTGAATCGTTTTTACTGATATTATAATTATTAATGCAATTTTATGAAAAAACATTTTACAGTGTTATTGCTTTCTGTTTCTGTATGTAGTTCTGCGCAAAGCAGTGCTGTAGGCACGCTTACTCCGGAAGCTTCTGCTATTTTTGAGGTAAAGTCTGTCAAAGGGGGTTTTTTGGCCCCCCGCATGACCCAGGCTCAGCGCGATGCAATCATTGCTCCTGCTGCAGGCCTTATGGTTTACAATACGGATGTAAACTGCTACGAGTTTTGGAACTCCAGCGAATGGTTTAATATGTGTGTGGACGGCAGATTGGACCCTTCGTCAAACGGCACGGCAAAGGTAGACGCTTATGACTGCAGCGGTGCCGGCGGGGGCACTCTGAATATGGGGATGGCTTCCACAGCGACGCAGGAGATTACCGTATCGGTAACGCGCAAAGGCTCCTATAATATCAGCACCGGCGCTGTCAACGGGGTTATTTTTAGCGATTCGGGCACTTTTGACAGTGCGGGTACAAAGGTGATCACCCTTACAGGATACGGCTCTCCGGCAAGCGCAGGAACCTATACCTATGCGCTTAATACTGCCCCTTCGTGCAGTTTTGACAGGACGGCGGTAAACGGCTCGCTGCTTGTCATATCCAGCCAGCCGGCCGCTCCCCCTGCAGCCTGTTCGGGAACAGGAGAGGTGGTTCTGTCTGTTGCCGTTTCCGGAACCACTGGGATTGCCTATGCCTGGAGGCGCAATGGCGCATTTCTGTCCAATGATTCTGTAATTTCAGGCGCAGCCACCAATACCTTAAAGCTGACCGGCCCCAGAACAAGCGATGCCGGGGATTACGATGTGCTTATAAGCGGCGATGCTGCATCGCCTGTCAGCTCTTCGATTGCAAAAGTTACAGTGAATGCCACGCCGACTGTTGTCACCGCAGAGCAGAAGATCTGCCTGCCAGCCACAGCCAATCTGACCCTTTCTGACGTAACACTGGGCAGCACTCCCGGATTAGCGTACAGCTATTTTACGGATGCTGCTGCCACTAGCGCTTTGGCCACGCCAAGTTCAGTTGGAACGGGCACCTATTATATAAAAGGCACAGACAGTTTTGGCTGTTTTGATATCAGGCCTGTTGCTGTGAGCACAAACAGCGTTGCTGTTGATGCCATTGGCGGGGGAGCCGCTGCGGTGACTGTGGGAAATGAAACCCCCGCTTTTACAGATGCAACTCCTGGCGGTACGTGGTCGATCGCCAATGGCACGGGGAGTGCTACTATTGACAGTTCTGGCATTGTTACGGGAGTTTCAGCCGGCACTGTAACTGTTGTTTATAGCATTGCAAATGCCGGATGTATCAGTGCGGCGTCAAAAAGCCTGACCGTTGGTGAAGGAGGGGTTATCCCCGGAAATGCGTTCTGTGCAGGAAAAAGTATTTCAAAGACATCCTGCATCGGTGTATCTGGAGCTGTTCTTAACGATGATGCTGCCACCACTGACGGGGTAGAATATGACTGGGCTTCTGCCGCCAGCAGTGTTTTGGGAGACGGTTTTGGGGCGACTACGGCTACGCGCGCTCTGGTTGAAATAGGGGGGCAGTGCTGGTCGCGCTACAATATGGATGTGGTGAACAGCAATGACACTCCTGCCGTTGGGGATGGCATAGACTGGGGATCGAGCGATTATTACAACAGTGCTGCAGGCGAGCCTGCAGCCAACGAAGGCCTGCTGTACCAGTGGTCGGCCGCAATGAACGGCAGCACAGCGGAGCGCGCTCAGGGAGTCTGCCCTTCGGGCTGGCATGTCCCTTCAGACTGCGAGTGGATGTTTTTAGAAAATAGCTTAGGTATGACAGTGGCCAATCAAGTAGCTATCGGAGTTAGAAGTTCGGGTACAGTTGGATCAGATCTAAAAATTGGCGGCTCTTCCGGGTTTTCGGCGCTGTTGTCTGGTCTCGGTATTTATGCGCCGGCTTTCGCCAATCGTGGTAGTTACGGTAGCTTCTGGTCATCGTCAGTTAGTGGTTCTGATGCGTTCAATCGCGACTTGAGCTCGTCTAACGCTTCTGCTAGCCGTTACGCGGGTCACAAAGCGTACAGTTTTTCTGTTCGCTGTCTCAAGGATTGATTTATTTGTCTCCGATTGGTGTTTAAAATCCTGCAATTTATTGCAGTACTTTAGTAAAATGCGATTTTTTTTTATCCCTAGTTTATGAGGGCAGATTTAAGAAAAGGCCCGCATGCAGCAAGCACCGATTAGCATGTAATGTTGTTTGGGCTGCTAAATATCATTTTAAAGTTTTGGAAGGGGATATTCAAAAACTGTGATGAACTTGTGGTTTAAATGTTAGAAAATTAGGCAATTGGTATTTTAAATGTAAGTTCAGATCATGTCCACATGCGTATAGAATATGCTTCTAGCAGAATGTTGGTGCGATTTTGAAAAGTTTGAAAGGAAGAACTTCACCAAGGTTACAAATGGAATTCCCAGAACTTCAGACGAAATATAGCGAACAGCATTTTTGGCAGCCGGATATGGAGTGTGGATTACGGGAAATTTCACTGATGAGAGGGTAAACGAATATTTGGAGCATCACCGAAGAAAAGATGACAGTGATAATTCAAATTTCATTCGGGGATGAAATAAAAAGAGGGACTTTCAACCCCTAGTAAACTAAACCTCTGCACTTTATTTGCAGAGGTTTAGTTCTTTTTAGAGTTAACAAATTTTATCGTTATTGTCTATCAGATGATTTTAGAAGTACACATCATCTGCTTACTGCTTTCAAATGTTAATGATTTAACTGATTTGTGCTGGCCTTGCATCCAAACTAGCCATTCATTTAATTGTCTAGTATCTTCTCTGCTATAAATAAGTCGAAATATTTTTCCTGAAAAAAAATCTCATGACGCTTGTGTGACTCTGTTTTATTGCAATTTTTTTTACAGTCTACGAAATTTTAAACAATCTGCAGAAGTCAGTCCCCATAAACAATAAGACTTGAACAAAAAATATATTATATCCAAACCCAAGATAAACCAAATAGCAGCTGAATTTGCACTTTAAAGTCTGGAAAAGAAAACTATTGGGGAAATAAAAAGTGATATTTCGTTATTTATTATAAAATTTTACAAGCGAAAAGATGCCTGTATAATTGGCATCTTTTCGCTTGTCATAATAAAAGGCTTAGTGATTGATTTAATGCTATTTTCCTGATGCTTTAGTGCCTTGATCGCATTTTTTTCCTTTTGCTCTGCATTTCGCTTTACATTTTTCGCTGTCAGAGGCACTCATTTTTTTAGCTTCTTTTTTGGAACAGCAGCTTTCTTTCTTTTCTTGTTCTTTAGACGCAGGTTTTGCTTGCTTCGCACTGATGATAATCGTAAGGAAAACTAAGGCTAAGAGAGTCAGTGTTTTTTTCATTTCTGTATGTTTTAAATTGTATTTAGCGTTTAACTCAAATATAAAATGAATAATGATCGCTAATTTTAAAAGTTGGTTAGTATTTACTTAATAAGAATCATATTTTTATCAGATAATTTTTGATAAAGGCTTTAAGTTTAGTGAAAATTCATATAGTGTTAAATTATTTAAGCTTTTTTAGATTTTGCCTAAGGTTGTGAGAGACCTTTAAGTATTTAAAATTCCAATAAAAAGAGAGAATTTCTATTCTCTCTTTTTTCTGCTGATTTATGTACTAATTCAAAATTATTCGGTGGTGCAAACTCCCGCATGAACAATTAGCCAGAAACTTCCATCTCCGCTATATGTTAAGCTGTAACTGTCTGTGGCAGTATTGTTTAAAGTGTGCTGGTTTCCATATTGCCCTGGAGCGGCTGTTGTAGGAGGACTGTCTGATAAGTACACATGTGTTTCTGTAAATGCTGTTCCGGCATGAGTGGCATTTATTGTTATCTGCACATTGCTGCCTTGAATGACAATTGTAACAGTTCCTGCCAAATATCCGTTATTGATATTGTTTTGGCCAGCTCCGGCATATAAGTTATAAGTATAAGTTCCGTTTGCGACATTGCTGTAAGAAGTGGCCCAACCCCATTTTTCAGAAAGCTGTAAGCTGTTGAAAGTGTTATTGCCAAACATATATGCCGTATCGCAAGTAGTTTCTACAGGAGGAGGTGTGTCGCAAGTTCTTAGACAGTAGTTAAAGTAAGCAGCCCAATTTTTCCCAGGGAATTTGATATCTCCTGCCCATCCAGTTTCTGTCGCTATGTCAGTTCCGTTTACGATGTTTTTCATGCTGGAATGTGCTGCAATAAATAGACATTTGTTAGCATCCAGAACGATTGCAGAAAGAGGAATTGTAAAAGTGTAGCTTTGTACTAATGGATTAAAAGATTTTTTATATGGAAATTGCCCAGGAACCGGGTTTCCATTTTGTAAAGGTACATTGGCATAAGGACCTACATATAAATGAAGTTCACTAAAATACCAATCTTGAAATGCAGTATAGGTTACGTAAAGATTTGCAGCATCATTTTCAATTAAAACTTTCCCAGCGTTGGTAAACTGGCCAGCCATAATGCTAATTGAAATTGGATCGCAGTTAGAATAAGTTCCTTTTGCAGTGGCAATGGAACTCTTCGGCTGTAAAGCTTCAGTCTGAATGTCTGTACTTACTGGTTCGCTGGTGCAATTGACAATCAGGAAGGCAAAAAAGATAAGTGTGATAAATTTTTTCATGGTAAAAAAGAATTTAAAAATTATTAATTAAGAAAAAACTAAAGCAATTTTGAAGTAGAAAATTTAATTTGCTATTTTCAAATTTTATGATTTATTTAACGCATTTCAAAAAATAGCCGTTAAACGAAATTGTTTCATATTCAAATTGCTAATTGTGCCTTGATAAAATGACTTTATGGCAATAATTAACCTTTTAAAGATTGTATATGGTTTCTTTTTGCTTACTCTAAGAAAAAAACAAGCCATCTTTTAGAGACCTTCTTTTCATTCTATTAAAATCTGTTTTTTATTTAAGTTGATGTTTTAACAAAAAACAAATTTGTTTTCAACAGTTGGCAGAAATTCAGATTCTATATTGCTTGGAGTTCGTGACATTCGGTTACTGTTTTTTCTGCTATATCTAAAAATCTAGTGTAACGGCAAACAATTGAAATAATTGACAATATCAATAATACAAAATTGAAACGTTTTTATTTTTTATGATTCATTGTTTTGAGCTTATAATAGATGCCTAGTCTGCGTAAAACTGGATAAAACAGCTTTTTAAGTTATTCTTTCTGAACCGAAACTACTTCGTATTTATCTTTTCCGTCAATTTGCACAGGCTGGTAATACGTTTCCCCAAATTTGATGTATTTTAAATCTCCAATTGCAACTTCTTCTCCTCCTTCTGGAAGCTTGTCTACAATTGTTCCTGCTGTAGGAGCAACTACTGTGTATTTTCCCCCGTCTTTTTCGTAATAGGTCCCTCCATAGTAATAATTATTTACCGTACCTGTATTGACTGTTTCTGCTCCGCTAGGAATGTTATTTACAGTTCCTCCAACTGGCGCGGGTACGGCAGTGTAGCCACCGTTGGTTGAAGTGTACCAAACTCCTTGATCATAATGATATTTATTGTTTTCAACACTGACAATGATAGCAGTAGTTGCGAGAGTTGCAACAAAAAATCCCCAAGGATGCCAAACTGGTCCCCAATAAAAGGGTACATAAGGACGTGGATAGTATGGATGATAGCAGTTGTATCTGTAACCGCCATAAACATACGGAGGACGCGCATAGGGTCTAGGCCCAGGTCTTACAACTGTATTACGATTGTTACGAACATGAACGCTATTATTTACATTAATATTGACATTATTTCTGTTTCTGTTTACAGTATTGCCGCTAATATTTGTATTTCTGTTGCCAACATTGTTTCTGTTTACGGTATTATTTGTATTTACCGTATTGTTTCTGTTGGAATTATTTGAGGGTCTGCTTATTTTAGTTACAGAGTTGTTTACTCCAGGCTTTGCTGTGCTAGGTCTGTCTGCATTTGGTCTGGACTGGTCAAATTGCCGTGTTGCTCCGTCTGCTCTTGGTTTATCATGTTTTTCTCGACGCGTATTTTGCTGAGCCTGGCCTTCAACTGACATCAAGAAACACCAAGCTAGTAAATAAATCAGCACCAATAGCTGTTTTTTTGCTGTATGAGGTAAGTCTTCCATAATTGTGTAATTTTATATAGATTAAAGCTTTTTTTGCGGCATGCATATAAGTTTTTTTGTTTTTCCGTTCGTATCTCTTCGGACATTAATAGCGCATTCCCCTCTTAACTTACATTTGATAATTTTTTCAAACATGCAAAACTTACAAAAAAATGCAATTCGTACTCTTAATCATTATGATTACGCTTACTAAATAAGCCAACTCTTCATATTCTTTTAAATTTCATTCCATTTTTCCTGATAACATCTTTGCAGTTTTTTAAAATAACCATTCCAATAATTTCCTTTAACAAAATTCCATCAGCCATTTATGAACAATGATCAACATTCCTTACAGAAATTGAATTTTCCTAAAAAACAGCTTTAGCCTGACTGATTTTTTGTTTATATTTTATTTTTACGCTATCTGTTTACGAAAAAACTTTAAGTTTTCCTTCCCTTTTTTACACCACACCTATCATTTTATTCCTTATCAAATATTTTTTTCATTAAAAAGATATCTAAAAACACTACAGCTGAACCCAAATAAAGCAGATATTTAAAAATTCTGCCAGTTTTCAGAGAAATAGTCCATCTCAAAAATATTCTCTTCAACCAGAAAATTACTAATTTTAATTAAAAATTTCAGAGGCAAGCTCACTGGCTTCTATGGCGAACAGGTAAGAATAAAATAAATTTCCTTATCTAAGACACAAATAAAAAGCTACTTTTTTTTTCATAAAGTTCATATAAAACACTACCAAGCCGCATTTTGCTATCTTGGACAATAACAGACAGCCAATTAAAAGGAAGGTAACTTTACAATTAAGTCTGCAAATAAATGATAGAGAATATTTAAAACTTCCAAAACTAAACATTAGAGATTAATGCTGGTTTTTATCTGGACATCTTACAATATTCTAAAATATATTTGCAAAAAAAAAATAGCATAGAGAGGAAAGGTTTATATGAAAACACATTTTAACTAACTTAAATTTTAGACCTAAAACCTCCCTACACTATCGAAAACACCAAAAACAAACCTTCGAAAGGTTTAGCAAATATACTGCGGGAACATATTCATATAAAAACAAAATCAGAATACACAAGTACTGTTTTACGCTAAAAATTCAAAGTACAGGACTTGATTTGCAGCTTGACACAATAAAGTCAGTTATGCCCATAGTTAACTTCGCATATTCGAAATTGCCTTAAGTTTAATTTAAAAATTAAATATTAGCTTTAAATAATCAAAAACAATCTCGCTACATGTTCGCAATTTTAAAGCGAAAGCCTCCCAATTAAGCTGTGAAAAAAAGTATATCGCCCATTCCATAGCCTTTGCGAACCTATTGGCTTATCGGAAACGAAAATAGTATGTTAATTGTGATTTGGTATGGAAAGTTTTTTCAGGTAAGAAAAGATTAAGTCAATCGGAGAACAAAAAAAATAACGCCAAAGATTTCATTTGCTGCTATTAGTATAAATGCCCAGTTTGTTCGAATCCCATAAAGTCTACAAGACCGGACGAATGAGAAAACGACTCTTGTTGTTTTTTTTATCTCTAAAGCCTTATTTACCAAAGAAAAAAAACTAATAATAATGATTTTGTATGGATTCAAAAATATTATATTAATTTAACACAAAAAAAAACTCCTGAGTACAGAAGGGAATTTTAGGTATAAACATTTTCGTTAAAGTTATCCATCACAAATAGAAATATCTGAATATTAAAAACAAAGTTAAATTTTGTTTTTTTTCTAGACCTGAATTAGGAATTCAAAACAACACTTTAGCTAATGGTGATATTGAATAAACCGATTTTGGCAACAAAGATGCTATTACTGTAAACTGTTCCGGACTAACCAGTTTTTTCATTTTTAATAAAAATGATTCTCTATTGATGGTCATTTTAGAAGTGTATACAGCTTTGTCTTTTACCATCGGTATGTAAAATGTCTTTCTTTTTGTTTAAAATTTCGTTTACTAAGGCTTTAATAGCAGTTTTTTAAGCATCCATTAATTTTAATTTTGTTGATAATACCCCCATAATCTGATTGATAAATCCGATACATCAAATGAACTTGCAGCCACATTTGAACCAGCCCTTGCAGCGTTAGTATTGTCACCCAAATTTTGTCCATTGGTAAATGAAAGAGTTCCTAAAAGGATAGCTGTAAGAAATATAGTTTCTTTTTCATGTTTCTTTAATTTTATTCAATTAATACCTTATGAATCATATTATTATTTCTAAAACAATTACTTTACTTATAGTTCTTATATAACATACTTGTAATATAAATATTGTATAATTTTAATTGTCCAAAAGCTTAAAAGCTTCTTAAAAACATGAATATAACACAAAGCGATATCACTATGAAATTGTACTGGAAAAAGGCTAGTTCAATAGAAAATAGATGTAATTTCTCAATTGAAAATTTGGCGAAATTAATTATAACCAAATTGAAGCTTTTTTTTTTGAATAAGCATAGTTTATCAAATAATCTTGATATAAAAGCTTCAGATATAAAAAATAGTTTGAATAATCCGTTTTGGAATATCAAAGAGATCAGTATAAAAAGTTGAAAATAATGAAACTATAAAATTCAAAAGAAAAGCAGTAAATAATAACCTTGTTATTATCGAAAAAAAAGGGTTTTGAATAACTCAAAACCCTTTTTTTTCGATAGACTTATAGAATAAGCTGTTTGAACTAAAATTTGTATCTCAATAAAAGCTCATAAGTGCCTCTTGCGCTGCCCAAAGAGGGTCTGGTAATCCATTCGTAAGAATACCCTAAAAGCAGCCGTTTATTGACTGTAAAATCTGTTAAAATTCCAAAGGCTTGGTCTGTTCTATACATGGCGCCAATTTCAAACACTTCATTAATCCCAAGCATAGCATTAAAATCTGCAGAAACAGGAGCGTTGCTCACATAACGCACCATTATAGAAGGCTTTAGCGCCAATAGCGCAATGCTTGACTTTAATTCAAAATCATATCCGCCGCTTAAATACCAATGCGCTCTATCAGATGCCATTACAGCATATCCTGATTCATTGCGAACTCTCTCGGCACTAAGCATTCTGGGCACCGAAAGGGACACATAATATTTTTCGTTCTTTAAAACAAACCCTAATCCAATATTTGGGTTAAAATTGCTATAGGAGACCAAAGCAGGATCAGACTGAATATTATATGTATCTAAACCGGAAGTGTTAACACTGTAGAAGTTACCGCCGGCTTTTAACCCAAAATATAAATCCAAAGCAGGATTTAATTTCATTTTGTATGAAAAATCAATTCCAACAAAGGTTTGTTTCTCCATAAAAGTCTTATCGCTGAGAATCGAAAGGCCAATACCCGTATTTAATGCTATCGGGGTTTCAAAGGAAACACATTGGGCTAGAGGAGCATCCGGCACACCCGTCCATTGATCCCTCAGGGAACTTGCTATTGCTGTTTCTTCACCGATTGCTGCATACGCCGGATTAATGCTGTTCATATGATAGCGGTATTGTGTAAATGAAGCATCCTGCTGAGAGAAGGAAACACCACTAAATAATAGAAGTGTTCCCGTTAATATATAATTAATTTTTTTCATCGTATAAAATTATTTAGTAATAAATATCCAGCCCTTTTTAATCATAATCCCTTGTGATTTTAAGTCTACGATATAATAGTATGCACTTGATTCAGGTAATGCGCCCTTATCACTCCAGCTTCCATTCCAGTCATTTTTATAATCTTTAGAATAGAAAACCTCACTTCCCCATCTGTTAAATACGCGAACAGTTGTGCCGGGATATTTTTCTATACCATAAATGATCCATGTATCGTTGATTCCATCCCCATTAGGTGTTATAGCCTCTGAAATTAGAACATCTTCCGCATCACATGCATCTCCAATTCCGTCTCCGTCTGTATCCACCTGGCCAGAGTTTGAAACAAGCGGACAGTTGTCTGCTCCATCCAATATGCCGTCATTGTCTGAATCCGTATTCAAATCGCATGCATCTCCAATTCCGTCTCCGTCTGTATCCACCTGGCCAGAGTTTGAAACAAGCGGACAGTTGTCTGCTCCATCTAAGATTCCGTCTCCATCATCATCTGAATCACATGCATCTCCTATTGAGTCCCCGTCTGTATCCAATTGGCCAGGATTAGCAATTAAAGGACAATTGTCGACACCATCAAGGATTCCGTCTCCATCATCATCTGAATCACATACATCTCCTATTGAGTCTCCGTCTGTATCCAATTGGTCAGGATTAGCAATTAAAGGACAGTTGTCTGCACCATCAAGGATTCCATCTCCATCATCATCTGAATCACATGCATCTCCTATTGAGTCTCCGTCTGTATCCAACTGGCCAGCATTAGCAATTAAAGGACAGTTGTCTGCACCATCTGGGATTCCGTCTCCATCATCATCTGAATCACATGCATCTCCTATTGAGTCTCCGTCTGTATCCAACTGGCCAGGATTAGCAATTAAAGGACAATTGTCGACACCATCTAGGATTCCGTCTCCATCATCATCTGAATCACATGCATCTCCTATTGAATCCCCGTCAGTATCCAACTGATCAAGGTTAATCATCAATGGACAGTTGTCTGCAACATCTAGGATTCCGTCTCCATCATCATCTGAATCACATGCATCTCCTATTGAGTCTCCGTCTGTATCCAACTGGCCAGCATTAGCAATTAAAGGACAGTTGTCTGCACCATCTAGGATTCCGTCTCCATCATCATCTGAATCACATGCATCTCCTATTGAGTCTCCGTCTGTATCCAACTGGCCAGGATTAGCAATTAAAGGACAATTGTCGACACCATCTAGGATTCCGTCTCCATCATCATCTGAATCACATGCATCTCCTATTGAATCCCCGTCAGTATCCAACTGATCAAGGTTAATCATCAATGGACAGTTGTCTGCAACATCTAGGATTCCGTCATTGTCGCCATCTAGATCACAGACATCTCCCATTCCGTCTGCGTCCGTATCCAATTGGCCAGGGTTTGCAACTAAAGGACAATTATCCGTAACGTCTGGGATGCCGTCAGTGTCTGTATCTGCATCTATAACCTCAATGCTAATGATAAAAGTTTTGCTGCAGATGCTGTTTATGGCTGTCACCGTATAGGCTGTCAATGGCGCTGCCGCATTTGGCGTACCGGATATAACACCTGTTGTTGCATCCAAGACCAATCCGGCCGGCAGGGCTGGGCTCACGCTATATGATGCCGCATTGCTGCTGCTTGGCGATAATGGAGCTATTGAGCTGTTTGTTGTAAATGTATTGTCTGCCGAAGCATAGCTGACCGTTGGATTGGCGACAACAGTAACGGTTTTTTCAGCGAATGTTATATTTCCTGATGGATCCTCTATTTCCGCTCTGTATACCGAACTGCTTTGCGCATCGCCTGGCATACTGGAAACCGTATAGTCTTGAGAGGTGGCAAAACCAATCTTGCTCACGTTATTGGAGTAATAATTCGCAGTATAGACGTTTCCTGCACCATCAATGGCGATGTCCCTAGGACTAAGCCCTGTGGAGCTCAATATGGAGCTCACGCCTGAAGACGTGATTTTGGTAACGTCATTGGCGGTATAATTCGCGGTATAGACGTTTCCTGCGTTGTCAAGGGCAATGCCCCAAGGGCTACCCCCCGTGGTGCCCAGTATGGTGTTCACCCCTGAAGGGGTGATTTTGCTCACGCTATCTTCGGCAAAATTCGTCGTATAGACGTTTCCTGCGCTGTCAATGGCAATGCCCCTAGGACCAAGTCCCGTGACGCCCAATATGATGCTCACCCCTGAGGGCGTGATTTTAGTAACGTTATTGGAGCCATGATTCGCAGTATATACGTTTCCTGATGCATCAATGGCGATGCCATAAGGTTTGGTCCCTGTTGTTCCCAGTGAGTAGCTCGCCCCCAAAGGCGTAATTATAGTAACGTCATTAAAGCCATAATTTGCAGTATATATGTTTCCTGAGCTGTCAAGGGCGATGGCAACAGGTTGAGTCCCTGTGACGCCCAGGATGGTACTAACCCCTGAAGGTGTGATTTTAGTAACGTCATTAGAGCCCTCATTCGCCGTATAGACGTTTCCTGCACTGTCAAGGGCGATGGCAACAGGTTGAGTCCCTGTGACGCCCAGTATGGTACTAACCCCTGAAGGTGTGATTTTAGTAACGTTATTGGAGTCATAATTTGCAGTATAGATGTTTCCTGATGCATCAATGGCGATGCCACCAGGTTTAATCCCTGTGATGCCCAATATGGTGCTCCCTGTTTCAGTCGGCACCCCATCCTTATACCATCTCGTGTTTGGCCCAGCAGAAGAGCTTAAGGTCACGCTGCCTCCGGCGCAAAATGCCGTCGGTCCGCTTTCGGTGATAGTGATACTCTGTGCATTTATAAATTGAATAGTGCACAAGTATAACAATAAAATAAAGCATTTTTTCATAATTAGTGGTTTTTTTATTACAAAACAATGTTATAATCAATATACAAAAGATTATTTTGAAGGTTTTTTGTATTAATGCCTACTTGACCAATAGCTAAGCTGCTTATCAAAACCAGGAAGATTTGTAGAAAATATTCTTTTCATTTTAAATTATTTAATCTTTACTAATTTTGAGGAGCTATAAGCCATGAGTTATGCTTTTTTGCTGTATTTAAAAAAATGATCCAGATCCAGTATAAAGCTACTCAGGGTATAAAAACTGCTTTATCCGAAAATACAGCATACAATTGAGAAGCAAATAAAGCAGGGACAGTCATAAACCCAACGGCCTAAGGCTTCTTTGAGTTATTGTTTAACATTTTCTTTCAAATTTATTTTCTCAAACAAATAAAACAAAGCATTTGGCCTGTCAAAAAGTACCTAAAACTCTATTTTCAAGACAAAACATGACCAAAAACATTTTAAAACTTATTTACACCATCTAAACAAAAGTTTCGTTCTTTAAATTAAGGCCTTAAAGCCCCCAGAAGGGCACTAAATAGCTTCCTTATCTTAATTGAAGCTGTTTTTTAGACCAAAAAAAGCTCCGAACAGGATTAAAATATCCATCCTAAACGTTTTTATTTTAAAAAACTAAGGAGAAGAGGAAATTTTACTTTTCGATTCGGCTAGCTGTAAAAAAGAAACAGGTAAAGCATTTACAATTTCGCACTTAAAACCTTCTTGGGATGATATTTTAGCTATGCACAAGATTTATCCTTAAGAATTTTATATACAGATAGTTATGTTTGAAATAAATATAATACATATAGTATTGTTAAAGTCAGAACTAAACTATTAATTCTATTGATATTGACTGCCAAAAATTGAAATCATAAACTTCACTGTAGATTAAATATGACTTTAAGCAAGTCATAATTAAAATGTGTTACAATTTAATAATTTCTTTGGTACTAATTTTTTTTTAAATCACTCATAAAGTGGTTCGAGAATTGTCCCGTTGGGGTTGTCTTTTAATTAATAGCCCAAAAAATTACAGCTCCTTAATTCCGAACTTCTCACTAATATTCACTCCGAAAATTTCATCATTAAAGCGTTGAATGTTTATGACTTCATGTTCACAATCTAAATCATTAAATAAAGCCACTTCATTTACCTAGTCGTTTATGGTTTTATGATCTGTAAAAAAAAATATTAAATTGCGTTAGAAGATGCTTTTTTCGTTTTAAAATCATGGATATCATTGTCAAGTAAATCATGGAGTGTTTGTCTTTTGCTTTCTTCTAAAGTTTCAGTTGCAATACGCTGTAAAGTTCTTTCTGTCAAAAACAGTTTAGCCAGTCTCTCTAAGACATCGAATAATGTTAATTGATTATAAAAAAAATGTTAGAACATTTGTCTCTCTTTTCAGGGTAAAATATCCCTTAGAAAACTCCTGCCATCTTCTACTTTAATAGAATGCCAATAATCTTCTGTAGGTATTTCTTGTCCAATATATGTGCCATTCCAATCTTCACTCATGGGATTGATTTCCTTAAGCGGTTTCCATAACGATCAAAGAATTGAATTGTATTTTTTGGCATTAAAACAGAATTGATTTCTTTTAAATTCTATCTGTAGTTCGATACGTCCCTATTAGAAGTAAATGTGGAATTCCTAAAACAGCAGCTTCTTTTGTAACAAGGCAGCCATTAAGGTCTTTTGTATAAATGGTATGAATTCCTGATGGAACATTTTGAAAAACATTGCTATTTTTATAATCTCCAGATTGATTATACAAAGAAATTGTTATTAGTTCCGATTTTATAGATTCCTTTTTTATTGACTATAAGATCGTACTTATTTCTAAAAATAATTAGGTTCCCATCCAATGTCCAGATATAGGTATAATTTGATTTTCGAGTTTCATCTATATATGCCCACCTTGATTGTATTGGTAAAAGCTGGCAAATCACTGCATGCCAATCGATCTCTTGCTAATTGAATAGTTTGGAACAGAATTAACTTTTAACGGAATAATTGTAGTTGTGGTGCAATTTTGATTTATTGGATTGATAGCTTTCACTTTTACATCTTGTATTGCTGTTATAGATGGCTTGGGTAGTGGGCTTACTAAAATATTGCCATTTGCATTTAATATTTTAGGGGCTTATCTGTTTGGCTTCCCGGAATATTATATTGAAAAGCAATAGTATCAAAAAAGTATTTTCCGTCTTGTAATACGGGGTCAATTTCATCATCACAAAAAGTGGTCAGCGAATCAGGAATTGAAAAGCCTGCAGTAAACGATTTACAGCAAATTCAACTGTTGCGCCATAAGAACAAACTGATGCGGTATTTTAGATGTGTGATTTTGGATTATAGTACGATTCAGTGCTGGTTTTATAAGCTTGCATCTTTGCTTTAGTCAAAGAGGAGGAAGAAAAGATCATAGTTTTGGGCAAGCTGGAGATTGGACGAAACCGTCATCAAAGTAAAAGGCATTTAGTGTTATTTATATAGGGAGCAGATAAATCAGACAATACGGTTGACTTATTTTGACGGGAAAAAGACAGAGTATGAGTGCTGAGTCTTTTCTAATTAAAGCAATTGTTAATAAGGCCGGCCAATAGTAATAAAACATTGATAAAAGCGGTTCTAATACTGCAGCAATTAAAGTTTATGACAGGCGCTCTTTCTCAAAGGTTATGATTAGGCGGTGCAGATATATTAACAATATTGTATAACAGGGCTATCGTTTCATCACGTAAAGCATCCAAAAAGGATTAGGCTTTAAAAATTTTGAATCGGCCAAAAGAATATTGGGGGAATTTTAATTGTACATAAGCTAGGAAAGAATCAAATGTTTGGACCAGAGATGCCTATTTTCAAATCATTCAGTAAATTGTCGGACTAACTTTTGAATTGCTTAAGGTTTTATATTTAATCCTGACAGATTCGGGAGAACCAAATTTAGAGCATATATTAAATATTTCAGTACAAACTATGCGTGTTTTTTAATTTAAGGTTAGTAATATCTATTGAAGAAGGTAGTTGGCTGTAAAAAAGTGGTTTATGAATATCTGTTTAGTTGTGCTTCACGGATTAATGAAAAATAAAAGTGGATATGTTGCATCTGTTTTTTAGCTACTTCCATTTATTTGAATTCAATTCTTTCAAATTTTATTATTCAATTAAAATATAAAAGTACTGTCGAAGAATCTAATCTAGATCAGATCACAGTATTATTTGAATTTGATTGAGTAGCTTATATTGATGCCTCTATTTTTTCCAATCATAAAGATTTTTTTAGTCTTCTTATATTAAAATTTAGAATTATCGGGTACTTGTTTTTTTTGATATTTTTTTCTTCATTTTTCCGTAATGTTAATTTTGCATTTCTAATTTTAAAACCAAAATCTAACAAGAAAAGGATTACTATGTTTATTTAGCCTATTGCGGAAGTGTGTTAGGTTATTTTTCAACTAAATTGTATAACAGCCTTACTCTAAATTGACTGAGCTGAGCAGAAAACGAAATTAGAAGCTTAAGGTAACGATAAGTTGGTTCAATTAGATCAGTCCAAACCTTCTATTGCTATCAAAGCAATGGAAAGCCTAAATAGATTGGTAGATATTAATTTGGCTGATATTTTTTAACGAAAAAACGATAACCAGATTGAAGACATTAGTAATCTTACTTTTGTTTAGGGAATTCATACTTGGAATAAAGTTGGACAAAAATGGAAAAAACAGCTTCAACAACTGAATTGAAATTTGTTTTTTCCTGCAAAAAGAATCTCAAACTGCAAAGACCAAAACATTTTCTTCAAAAGCTGTTGCTTCTGATAAAAAGTTGAAATCGAAGACAGTTATGATTGGGAATCTGATTCTTTATGCCATTAGAAAAAGAAAAACAGTTTCAGGAGAATTGACTAAATAGGAGTAATTATCCGATGGAATTGAAATGCAAAGGGGCAGGACAAAACTAAAAGTATTGTAATGTATAGATGATATTTTTCTTGGACCTTATACAAATCCTGTCTATTTCATCGAGATTGGCCTGATTAATAGGAATTAGAAGGTTGGAGACTTTCTGAAAAGAAAACCAACCTAATTTAAGTAAAAAACATTAGACAAACCAGTTGCAGTGTACACCAAATCGGAATAGTTCTTTGGTTTTGAGGTAAATTAAAACGTTAAAGATATGCCCCATTAAAAGCTGTACTTGATGTTAACCAGTATATAGAAAAATCATTAACCAGCAAAAAGCAATATTATGAAAAAACAACTCTGCCCGGTAAATGCAGGACTATTAACCAAACAAAAAAAAGAAAGCAATATTCTTTTTTTTTCTATTTATTTAATACCTCCTCTTTTTGAGATACTTAAAACTCTACTTGGATAGAGAGGGCCTGTAATTTTTCTTTCGACCTGATAAGATAGTACTATATTCAAAAGCCAGAAGGCTCAAAAAGCCTTCGCGGAAAGTTTACGTCTATAAACTAGGATAATTTTGAAAAGAATTAGTGGCCAAACATGATGTTAAAAAATAAATATTTGAAAGTAATGAATACTAAAAAAAATTTAAATTATGAAAAAAATAATACTAATTTGTTTGCTTTTAGCAATGAATTTATCCAATGCTCAAAAAGAAGAAGATGAAAAGGAAGATATAAAATACGAATTAAAACACAAAAGCCAAGATTGGTTTACAGGAATGAGACCAGGAGCGAATTATTTTAAAATCAAGGAAAAATTTGACGCCTATTTTGGAAACCACAGGTGGGAGGAGAGTAAATCACGGGAGATAGGTGAATCTTGGATAAAAGAAAATATCTTTTATTTGGATAAGGAGGGGTTTGTACAATCCCGTCCTCCATTTGATGCATCTAGATCCAATATTGGAACCAATAACGTCTTTTCTGGAACAACAACCAAAACTATTGGTAGCTGGAGTTTGCTTGGACCGGTAAACAGTGCCACTACAACGTATTCCGGCAGAGGAAATCATGGGGGCTATGTATATCTCAACAGAATAGATCCTACCAATCCCCAAAAAATGTTTGCTTCATTTGCTACTGGTGGATTATGGGTGACTGGTGATGGAGGAGCAAGTTGGACGTTAACGGATTCCAATTTTCCTGATGAAGCCTATAGAGATATTGATGTTTGCACAGGAAGCCCAAATACGGTGTATGCTTTGAGTAGTAAACAACTCCTAAAATCTACAGACGGTGGATTAAACTGGACTGCTACAACATTAACAAGCGCAACTTATGAAGGAACTGCCTATGATATTGCAGTGTCTGCATCAAACCCAAATATAGTTGTTGCAAGATGGGGTGATAAAATATACAGAACTAATGATGGAGGGACAGTTTGGACAGTTATAGTTAGTGGTTTGCCTGATTATTATATAGTTGGAGATTGTTCTGCAAATAGCGAAATGCTGGATTGGAGCACAACAAATGCCGCTACAGTTTATTTTATCAGTACAACAAACAATAAAATATCGACTATTTACCGTTCTACTGATTCGGGACTGACTTTTACTGTTTTGTCAACTATAACTTTAGATCCTACCGCAAATGGGCAGGTAATAGGTTGGGCCAAGCTGCTGCTTCCTTCCAATAATGCGGCTTCCATTTACGTTGCAATTGGTACGGGGGCGGATTCCTATGGTCATCATGCGGTATCATTATACAAACTAAATGCAGCTACTGGTGCAGAAGAATTAAAACGCATTAATATGATTACGGGCACTTTTCCAAATGAGGTACATCATGGTGATATTTCAATGGACAGAACCAATGAGAACAAGTTGGTTTTTGGATCATACAGCCATCAGAAAAATTGGTTTTCGGTAAATAATGGGGCTTCATTTACAGAAGCCGCAACAGGTATGCATTCAGACCTTCGATCCCTGGATATGGTAAACAACAGGGTCATGATCGGTACAGATGGAGAGTCTGTATTGTCTTTGGATGGAGGAAGTACCAATACAACGATAACAAACAGTATCAGCAATCATGAATTATGGGGGTTTGGTTCGGCTTTTAAAACCAATCTTGTAGCGGGAGGAGCCAATCATGGGCCAGTAATGATAAAAGAGGCGGGTAATGGATTCATATGGTATAATGGGACAGGAGCTGATCAGGGGAATACCGATGTGAATCCACTGGATGACAGGTATATTTATAGTCAGGGATACAGCAATTACAGGTATTTTAGAACAGGAATCCATGCTTTGATAAACGAGTCCAATTTTCTGGATTTAGGAGGTGTTTATTCTTATTTCAATTCAATTGAGTTCCATCCGAATTATTATTACTCCATGATCACACACCATGCTGGACAGCAGCCAGTAGGAAATCCAAATCTTGCCACTTGGAAAAATTCGCTTATAAAAACCGAGGATAACGGCAATAGTATCGCTATAGTCAAAACATTTGATAGTGATGTTTTTAGAGAAAAAATATGCATGACCGACCCGAAATATATGTATGTTATTGAGGGATTGAGTAACAATAAGCTTTGGAGAACTTCAGATGCGGGGATAACATGGACTAACATAACACCATCTCTGGAGGCTAGTGGTAATATGACCAATATGTCTGATATCGCCGTTAGCGATGTGGACCCAAACCAGGTCTGGATTACTTACAGCGGTGTGCAATTAGTATGTAAGGTGTTAAAAACCAGTAATGCTTTGACAGGAACTCCTTCGTGGACTAATCTTACCCAGCCTGTTTTGACAATGAATCCCAATACGAAAATTATTTTTCAAAGAGGTTCAGATGGCGGGGTATATGTAGGCAATAAAAGCGGTATTTATTACAGAAATAATACCATGGCTAATTGGGTTATGCTTGGGAACGGATTACCACAAACAGATGTTCGATTTATGTTTATAAATTATAATGAAAACAAGTTAAAAATTGGGACATCAAGAGGTGCCTTTGAGAATAATTTATTTGAAATATCTCCACCTAAAGCTCAGATTTCTGCCAGTACAAGTAAAGTAACCTGTTCTCAATTGGAGAAAGTGCAGTTTAAAGATTATTCGACGGTTCGTAATGCAGGTGCCACCTGGTCATGGAGTTTTCCTGGGGGAACACCGGCAACATCAACGCTTGAAAACCCTGAAGTTTCCTATGCCAATGCGCCTAATGGTAAATACAACGCCACACTTACAGTAACAGATGCTTACGGAACCGATACCCAAACCATCATGGGAATTGTTGAGGTCTTGAATCAATGCGGAACCTCGACAGTAGAAACCATTCCGGGAAAGGCTGCAAATTTAAAAGGGGCAACAGGGCAGGATTATCTGAATGTTTCAAATCTAAACCTTAGTAATAATGCTTTAACTTTTTCTTGTTGGATAAAACCAAACGGAATTCAAACCGATTATAGTGCTATTTTTATGGCTCAAAATTCTCCAAATGCCTTTGGTATTAACTTTTTAAATGGAAATAATACCATTGGGTTTCATCCCAATTGGAGTTGGAATTCTGGCCTAATTGCCCCTGCAAACCAATGGTCTCATGTTGCATTGGTTAGCAACGGTACTAGTGTTACTATTTACGTTAATGGTGTAGCGAGCAGTGTTGCAGGAACCATTACAGCAGAAACCATAACAAATGTGTTTTTAGGAACCTATGGCAGAGGCTACAATAATCGTGTTGCTAATTTTCAAATAGATGAGGTTTGCTTCTGGAACAGGGCTTTATCAACAGAAGAAATAAGAAAATGGAGGCACTTAACAAAAAGCAATGCGGGAGATTCTATCCTAACAGGATTAGTAGCCTATTATCAGTTTAATGAAGACTTAGGCTCAATATCTATGAATAAGGTAGGGAGTGGTTATTTATCCTATTGCGGATCTACTTTTAGTCATGATATTTCTACAGCTCCAGTATTTGGCGGAGTGAGTGAGAAAATTAACGTTACATCCAGTGGAGTGAAAAACTTTTCTGCAACAGGATTGTCTATGACCTTCACAGATTTCAAAGTTCCTAATGGAGATGTTTGGGTTTCTAAATCGTCAGTCAATCCGGATACATTACCAGATGATTTGTTAAATTTTAAAACGTATTGGGCTGTAGATAATTATGGTGTCAACCAAATATTTACTAATTTATCAGAATTAAAATTTACTGATAATGCGTTGAATACTTCATCATCAATAGCTAGCACGTATAAATTATATAAAAGGAATGTTAACGATTTTGGTGCGAGTTGGGGAGCGGCTTTGGATACTGGCGATTCAAGAACCGGAACCGGAAGCAGTGCCGCAATAGCATTTTCAACAGGACTTACTTTGACCTCTCTGGGACAGATGGCACTGAGTCAAAATGCTTCAGACAGCACACTTTCGTTAGAACAAAATGAAATTAAAACTAACGATAAGCCGTTGGTATATCCGAATCCTTTAAAAAGCAATACGCCCCTAAAAATATCGGTATCTGCAGAATGGGAAAATTCGACAATTTTTCTATACAATAGCCTTGGAGAATTAGCGGTAAATGCTACATTGAAAGAAGGTCTAAATGAGCTTTTGATTAATGCGCCTAAAGGTGTTTACTATTTGAAAATTGTTAACCAAAATGATACTTTTAGTGCAAAACTCCTTATGGAATAATATTGTTTTGGCTGCTTGAACGGACCCCATCATATTTATTTATGATGGGGTCTGTTTTTGAGTTAAGTTCAAGTAAACTTGGTTTTTATCATGAAAAGACAGATAAGCTTCATTGACGCAAAAGGGGGCAATAAGCAAAGAATGGGATATTTAGGGTAGCGGAAAAACGTAAGCTTCTGCCTTCAAAACCATTTTTGTTCTCTTAGTAGGTAAATAAATAGAAGTTTATAGGGCACGCTAGATGAAATAAACTGATAGCTGATTTTATCACTTTATCTTTATGAGTATAGATAATTGAAGCCTTCAAAATGAAAAACACTCGATTGGCGGAGAAAAAACACACTTTAATTTAGAGATAGATGCTTATTATAAAGAAAGTTGCTTTAAGTAGTTGAAAAGACTTTGTTCGTTTTTTTCTAATAGACTAATTTAAATCATGGTCTAGTACTGAAAAAATCATCTAGAAGTTTATAAAAAAGTTTATTATAGTAAGCAAGCGATTGCTCAAGAGAGTAATTCTCTTGAGCAATCGCTTGTGTTTTAAAACTCAAAGTATCTTGTCTGTTTTTCTTATTGACAAAAAAACAGCTGTGTGCTGAGGATAATTGAAAAGGAATGTTTTTCAATGCTTTGATTTTTGTGCACATATCTGTTTTTATAAGATTAAAAAGAATTTCTTATCAATGCAGCTCTCTAAAAATGAAGCTTGGCCCCAAGAGACGCATTTCTTCCCGACGCGTTCATACCAGAGGCAAAAGTCCTGTATTGTAAATCGAAGATATTTTCAAGACCAACGTAGATAGTGAGGGTTTTATTGATTGTGAAGGCACTTTTAAAATTGGAAGTTTGCCATGCTGGCATACCGGCTACAGGCGCATATTGTTCATTATCTTCACCGTTTAAAAAATAATCATTGATTTTTTTTTTGCCGTTGAAAAGCATATAAAAATCAAGGCATGTTATTTTTTTTTTGTATTGTAAGCCCACCTTTCCGTATAAGGGGGGAATATGGTCTAATGGTTTGTTTGCCGAGTCTTCCATAATTTCTCCTTTAGTTAAATTAACTGTACCGTACGCCTTTAGAGGCTCTGTAATAAACACATTTAGGGTTGATGAAAAACCGGCTATATAAGCATTGCCTTTGTTTTGCATAGCAAAAACTTCGCTTTGCACTCCTTCATAGATTACAGAGTTCTGACCCCCATATAGGTACTTATCGGTAATGATAGCATCAAACAGTCTGGTGCAATATACAGTGTTATCAAACTGAATTTTTTTACCTTGGCGTAAAGTGACAGTTAAGTCTAAGGTTAATGATTTTTCGGGTTTGATGTCTGGGTTAGGAACAATCAAAGTACCGGGCGCAGATTCGAAGAGTTTTGCTAAATCATCGATATTGGGTATCCGGTAAGCGGATGCTAAATTCAAAGCAAATTTAGCGTTTCTGCTATTTTTTACAATCCCTGCACTGCCACTATAAGTAAAATTAGTTTGTACGATTTTATCGTAAGGAAGGTTAAGAAATGTATTATCCTCGATTGTACTTTTTAATGCTGCATAACCTACTCGTGCCCCCAAATTGTAGAAAGTAGTTTCATTTATGCTTGCATTGTAGGCCGCAAATAGATCCGATTTGAAAGTATGGTTTCTGCCATTGGAATATCTGGTATCCGTGGGGGTTACCACTCCTGTGATCCGGTTAGCACTAGTTGCGCTCGAATTTAAATTATCATAGAATATTTCAGTGCCATACAGGAAATCTCCATGGCCGAGTTTTTTGCCGAAATCGGCATTTAAAGCAAAGACATTTACCTTTTCAATCTGGCTTTTAGTATTGTCATTGTTGAATTTTCGGGTAATTCTGCTTTCCTCAATATTTTGGTAGCTCAATCCTAAATTCATGTCACTATTAAAAAGTATTTTATTTTTTGAAAATTTATAAGCAGAAAGAAATCTTCTCTGCGGTCCGTAATTCCAAAGGGCATATTTCAAATCAAAGCCAGCAGTATCTGTCAAACGGTCATATCTGGGAAGGTCTGAGGAAGTTGAATACTGCAAATTTAAGCTGTGTTGCGTGTGCTCATCTTGTTGGAAAATGACTTTTTGCATGGCATTGTACTGTTTGTATTCTGAAAATTTTTGGATAAGAGGGTTACTGTTGGTTACCAAATAATCAACATTATTTGCTGTCTCTGCATATTTTAGGCGCTCCCCAAAAGATTCACCATTGGCATTGGCCCCCATGCGTAAATTTCCGTAACTGTTGTATGAGAAAGAAGACAGCGAGCTCCATTTGTTTCCGGCGAAATTCAAATCGAAATATTCTGTTAATCCCTCGTTGGCACTATTGTAATTGGCCATTACATTTCCCGAGAATAATTTGTTATTGGTTTGGGAGAGAAACATAGGATTTTTGGTTTTCATGTTGATGGCCCCACCTAGTGCATCACTTCCAAAAATAGTGGAAGACGGTCCAAAAAGAATGTCGACTTGTTCTAATATGTTTTCATCTACTGTAATTACATTTTGAAGGTGGCCTGATCTGTAAATAAGGTTATTCATGCGAATCCCGTCTACCAATAGCAGAATTTTATTGGCTTCAAGACCTCGGATTACCGGACTCCCGCCTCCTTGCTGGGATTTTTGAACAGTTATCGTTCCTGTATTGGCCAATATATCAGCCATGCTTTGGCTTTTTTGAAGCTCTATTTGTTTTTGGGAAATACGTTCAATAAGTTGATTTGTTTTTAAGTAGCGTTCAGTGCGAATATATATTTCTTTTAATTTAACTGATTTTATGCTGTCCGCAAGAGTTTGCGAATACCCAGCTATGGCGAAAAAAGTTGCCAGTAAAGTAAATTTTTTTTTCATTCCGTTTATGGTTATATAATTTCTCTTTTAACTGGCAAATGAATTAATTGACACGGAGGTTTGAGAAGATCGTTTTTTTTTTTTTTTTTTTGGGGGGCTGTTTTGATTTTTTTTGTTATCAGGTTTAGGCTTTTTGCGAATTGGAAATTCATCTGTACTTCAATCCTATTGCAGGCTTTTTGCATATTATTTTGATCCATTCTTTTAAGAGATAAAAGCAGTCATCTTTTTTCTTAATTAATTCTCTTTGTAAGATTAATTTCTTAAGAAACTATCGGTTATTTTTACTAGACAAGTAAAAAGCTAATGAAATGTGCTCGAACATATTTTATTTGTATTCTCGAGCATATAAAACTTTGGAAAATAGTTTTTTGGATATATAAATATATGCTTGAGAAAATTTATACATTTTAAGATTTTTTTCGCTTTTTTTCGCTTTTTTTTGTCTTTTTAAGCATCTTTTTCTTGTTTTTTAAATTGTTTCGAAATATAATCTTGTTTGCAAATATTTGACAACCAACTTTTTTTTAAAAGGATTTGCTAATTATACCAAATGAATTTCTACTTACAATTTCTATCCAATAAAGCTTGAGCCTCAGGATAATTTTTGGCTTTTGAAAGATTAAAGTATTGGCATGCTTTTTCTTTATCATTCTTTCTATCATAAGAAAGTCCTAGAAAAAACTCTATTCTACCGCTATTATTTTTGGGATTTTCATATGTTAGAACTTGCGAAAAGAAGGCTATGGCCTTCTCATAGCGGCCTAAATTAAAATAAATTCCCCCAATTCGCTTTAGAGCATTTTCATTATCAGGATCTATCTTTAGAACTTCTTGATAATTCTCTAACGCTTTCTTGTACTTTTTTTGATCTTGAAACACTTCTCCTCTCTTGATATAGATTGCTGATAGAATTGCAATCCTCCTTTGGCGCAGTATACTGTTATCGGGAAATTCTTTAACAGCTTTGTTTAAAAAATCAGTCAGTTTTTTTTCATCGTAACATAAAATTTGCAAGCTGTGTGCTGCGATGTTCCATGCTTCTGGACTTCTTACATGGCTTGTTATTAATTGATGCTGCCGTAAAATTTCTAAAGTATCGTGTTTCAATGTTGCTAAATGTTGAGCATATTGATAAGCTTTCAAATTTTTAGGGCGTAGCTTTAGACTTTCTTTGATATATACATAAGCACTGTCCGTATTTTTTTTTTCGATAGATATCAGGTATTTTTCCATCGCAATTCCTCCTAAATAAGGATTGATTTTTTCAGCTTTTGATAAGTACTTAAGCGCCATATCATACTTTTTTTCATGTGTATAATAACGAGCAGCAAACTCATAATAAGATTGAGACGTACTTAAAATATTTGGGCATACGGGTAATTGGCTCGCAATATAGTCACCGGTGAGTTTTCCTTTTATTTTATCTCCATCTTTATCGAGAATCAGTTCAGTTTCCAGATAACCCGCTTTACATCCCAAAATTGCAAAATACGCTGGTATTATTCCAATTAAGGCACACAGCAAATAAATATTATTTTTCCCGGTGCTAAATTCTAATTTCGATTGTTGAGGTTTGTTTAAAATTGTAAATACAACCAATAAACAAAAAGAAATAACCATTGTTCCTTTAAACATTGGAAAGTTAAAAAAGGAGTCGACTCCATAAGAAATAACCATCATTAAAGTTAATATAGCTACAATCCTTGAATTGTCATTAAATGGCTTTATAACGTTTCTAAAATTGAGAAAAAATAAAAAAACAAATAAGAAAAAATAAATTAATCCATTTATAACGCCTGTTTCTGCAAATATTTCTAAAAAATCATTGTGAGTATGAGTAGAAATGGTAGCATCGGAATTTTTATCTCTTTCATAAGGAATTGATTCTACAATATAATTACCTAACCCAACCCCTAAAATTGGGTTAGCTTGAGTCATTTTGATTGCGTTCCTCCAAAATTGAAGTCTTAAATTAGCAGACTGATCTCCACCTTTTATTTGCCCAATCCGATTTTCTATGGAAGAATATCGCTGTCTGTTTTCAGAATGCTTGAATGTAATATCTGCAATATAAATAGAGATTAAAACCGGGAAAATTAAAATTGCACAGGTAACAATTTTTTGTCTATACGGCAAAGATGTATTAATATAATACAATATAAAAATAAAATAAACTAAAAACAAACTAATGATTGCCGCTCTAGCTCCGGTTAATAAAATGACGATTGTGACCAATAATAAAGACACAAATAGGAACAATTTTTTATTGCCTGAAAAAGTGGTAATCCCGATAAGTAAAAAAGGGACTTTCAAATTCAAAGTAGCGGCAAGAATATTGATGTTTCCTGTGTTGCCAAACATCTTTGACAATGCTTCGCCTGTAGAAAAGTGATCGGCGATCTGTTTAAATTTATAAATTTCATAACCAGATTTTAAAATAGCAACGAGGCCTACTATAAGAATGATTTTGTAAATAAGGTAAAGTTTATTTTTAAGCAAAATCGAAAAATTAACTATTAAGCAAAATATAATCGTTAAATCAATTAAATTTGAAATAACCAGTGAAGCATTTTTTGCACCGAAAAACGAGAGGCCGCAAAAGAGAATAAATATTAAATAGATTCTTAGCAAAGAATTGTTTTTTAAAAAGTCAAAAGTGTCTACAGCAATAAATTCAGGTTTTAAATAAAAATAGACGGACATGATTATATTTAAAATCGAAAATTCTAAAAACTGGGGATATTGAATGCCCGAAATATTAAAATTAGGTAAGAAATCAATTGCAAAAAAAAGAATTATAAAGATAAGGGCGTAAAGATCTGCGCTTTTATTATTCTCAGCATAATTATTTGTTTCGATTCTATTCATTTTTATTGACTTATAAGTTATAACTACATTTAGATAAATTTTGCAAAATCACAATAGTGATGTTTAAATTATATAGTAATACAGTTGTTATTCTAACTTGCACGCAATTTTTTCAAAAATTGTTGCGCTATAAAACGATTCTGTATGTTAATTTTTTAATATAATTACTCTAAGAAGCTTCGTGGTGTCTGGCTTTACTTTTAAAGACATAACTGCCTGTCAAATAGTACCCGTTAAATCTAACATTAGAATCAGGGACAACACCTCACGATGAATTAGCATCCTCCAAAATCGAAAACCTATCATATCATAGAAAGACTCGCAGCGATTATAATCCAAGCTCCAAACCTATTTTGATCGATATTGCCAGTGTTTATAATTTATACAATCAAATACATGACAGAACAAGTTAAATAAACAGTAAAGTTGTCTTTTATGAAAACAAGCCTCTTAAAAAGTTCAAAATTAAAGAATAATAAAAGCATGAGGAGTTCGAACAAAACTATATGGTACCAGAAAAAAGAAAAAAAAGAATAACGATACTTAAAATAAGTGTAGCAGCAAAGATTTTTTTAAAACAGGACTTTTTGATCAGATATTAAAACAATAAAAATGTGTAAAAGCAAAAATGAACATAAATCACAAAAAAATATAAAAACATCTTCAAATAACCCAATTATAAGCTATTTCTACAATTAAATTGGATGCGCATACAAAAAGTGGATATAATTCTGGAAGTTTTCAGAAATCGTTGAAATAGTGTTTTTGCAATTTCTCTCAAGAGCAAGAATATTCATTGCACAGCTTTCCTGAATTCCCTTTATGCTGAATTCTTTTCCCAGACTGCTTCCGCTGGCAACGCATCGGTTTGCATGATAGACATATGCAATTCAGTACAGCTGTCCTTTCTGACTTTTTTTTAAGACGGTATGAATGCCTTTTTCATCAATAGCTTCTGCTAATTTCTCAGCAGGAATTACATTTTTATCCAATAAAATTTCCCGCATTTTTCAAACGATATATGCCTGACTGTTTTTTATTTCATTCTCTTTAAATTTTGCCTCCAGAAATTTTAAGGTCGGCTATATGTGAGAGTGAGTGACGATGAACAGACAGTGGCTACTGACGGAGAAATCAGGAAGAAATGCTTCGAAAATACTGCGATATAAATGCAGTTGAAGTTAGGCATGTAATTTATGAAGACCATTCGGCAAAGACATTCAACCGCCCGCAGTGGAAGAAACTGCTTGCGGATCTAAAGAAGCATAAGAATAAAACTGATCTTCTCCTTTTTACCAAATGGGACAGATTCAGCAGAAATGCAGGAGATGCTTACCAGATGATCAGTATGCTAAGAAAATTGGGAGTTGAGCCTCAGGCGATAGAACAGCCTTTAGATCTTTCAATACCGGAGAACAAAATGATGCTGGCTTTTTATCTTGCTGCTCCCGAGGTGGAGAATGACAGAAGAGCCCTGAATACCTTTCACGGTATGAGAAGAGCTAGAAAAGAGGGTAGATATATGGGGATTGCACTAATAGGGTATATTAACAGAGTAAAAGAAGACGGAACAAAATATATTGCATTCGACCAGCCAGAAGCCTCTATTTTAAAATGGGCTTTTGGAGAACTTTCCAAAGGTATATTCAATACGGAACAGGTGCTTCACATGGCAAAAGAAAAAGGGCTTAAAGCAGGCAAGAACCATTTTTGGAGAGCGATCCGCAATCCCCTTTACTGCGGCAAGAAAGTTCCTAAATATAAGGATTAGGAACGCACTTTAGCAAGAGGACAGGACGAAGCTTTAATTTCGGAAGTGCTTTTCTATAAATTTCAGGATGTGCCTGAAGGGAGATCCCACAAATATCTTCCAAAAGCTCTTTTAGCAAAGCCTTTTCCGCTGAGAGTTTTTTTTCATCTGTCCCGACTGCGGAAAAATACTCACAGGAAGCATATCTAAAGGTTGCTATAAATATTATTCTTATTACCACTGAAGTGCTGGTTGCCGATACAGGATATGTTCGGAAACGGCCAATGAGATATTTATACAGAACCTGAAAAAGTATGTGCCAATTCCTGAAATCAAAAATATTTAGCCAATGTAATCGGCGACTGTTATAAGGAACAGATCAAAGATGTATTGGAAGAAAAAACTAAAATCATAAGCCAGATCAAAGTTTATGAAACCAGAATATCAAATGCAAGGGATCTTCTGGCAACAAAACAGATTGAGGCTTCTGACTAACGAGATATGAAATCAGATTACGGAGAGATGCTAAGAAGGTTTGAACTTAAATTATCTGGCATTGATGATGAGAATAAGGATATGGAAGAGCTTTTAAAAACAGGGGTGGAGAATCTTATGAAGCTTAATGAATATTATGAAACGGCAACTGGATTGAATCAAGAGATTTGTTAGGTTCGATTTTTCCTGAGAATTTTACAATCTCAGAAAACGGGTTTCGAACCGCTAGAGTTAATGAAGTAGTGCATCTCATCTACAGTATTAACAGGCTGATAGGGCTAAATAAAAAAGGGATAAGGAAGAAATTTTCTTCTTTGTCCCAAGTAGTGGCCGCTATGGTGCAAAATAAAATGCCAAATGGCATGAAACTTGAATTTCTTCTATCTCTAAATAGTATATTTAAATTATAAATAGATTGCAATAAAAGCCATTCTTTTAAAAATAAAAAATATCTGAAATGTAAACTTAAAAATTACATTTCAGATAGCACAGAATCTAAAATACAAACCAAATTTAAAGATAAAACGGATTCATTTAAAGGCAGGCTTTCGGCAGAGAGAGTTACAAATTATACTTCCGGGAAACATTTTGGCTTAAAATAGATTCCCTATGGCCATGAATAGAATATTTTAAAAATTCATTAAACTCTAGCACTATGTCTCTCTTAGTTTTATCCGAACCATCTAAAATAAAAAAACTATCGCCTTTTTTTAATTGCGAGATTTCTTTTGTCAATTTTTTATTAAAAACACAGACAATCGTAATGGTTCTTTTGTTAAAAATATTTTTAAACAAACTAAATTCCTCAGCATTATAAATTATGTATATAAGAAAATTTTCATAATCATCATACATTACCATAGGCACAAAAAACGCTGATCTTTCAATATCGTATTGTTCACCGAAATTCTTTTTTACAATTTTGGAAACAAAATTTTGACTGTCACAAATTAAAATCTTCTTTTTTTCAGAACAATCCATAGATGAAATTTTAAAAAAAAACAGAAACACTTACTAGGAATCTATTAGACTCATTTTTTATCCTTAAAGATGAGACCAATAAATATTTGATAATTTCCATAAAAAAATCTTCAAAGCAAGATTTTAAAATGAATAAACATTATTAAAATTTAAACAGGGATAGATTTTGAGAAACAAAAATCAAATGCCCTTCCCTTTTTTACAAAGATGGCAAAACAATAATAATGCACATTCCATAAAACAACCTGAAGAAGACTCGGCAAAATAAAAATACCAATATGTAAACCTAATTCAAAAGCCTAATCTTCTTAGATTGTTAAAAACCACAAAACAAAAGTCCTCTCAAAGCATCAATAGCACTGCAAAGGTAAGATGCAAATTAGGTCCAGCATTTGAAAAACGGAGACAGTGAGCACTGTTTTAATCAAAAAATATAAAATCCGATACTTTAATGTTGCATATCACACTGTCTTAACGACATCTTTAGACTCCTGCCTTCAGTTTATTCATAAAAAAAAGCAAAATTTCACTTTACTATTACGCATATCCGCATAAAAACAGAAAAAAAGTAAAAACAGTATTTCCATAATTCCTTAATTTGCCAAACTTTGAAAATGTCTTTAAATGTCAGAGGCCAAATTCCTTTTTTTTTATTGTGCCAAATCTAAAATATCTAAAAAAGATCAAAGCTTACCTGCTTGAGAATTTGTTTTTTATTTTATCCTTATACAAGGTCAGGCCATAATATCCTACGAAAAGGAAAAACCGTCCAGAACTTCTTAATCATTCTGGCGCCATGCCATCTGCATTGCAGGCGAAATTTTCCTTTTAACTTATTCTTTAAAACTAATGAGTTTAGTTCTGCAGCCACGCCCTCATGTTCCATGACTGAGTTTTAGTCCCAAATAAAACTATTGTCAAAGTGCCTTACAGATCGCGCAATCTGCATTTTTTTGACTAATACGATGCGGAACATTTTTTCTTTAGTGGAGTAATTACAATAGTGTTAAAGCTTAAAAACAGCTGATATTAGTCTTTGTTTCTCAATTATTATTTCATGACAGTACTTTTTAGATCCAATATTTTTTTTTAAAACCCAAATGCAGAAGTACTTTTGTCAGCTTTAAGGCATTCCATTCTGAAGTAATTCTAAAGTGCTATGATCTTAATGCCGAGCTGGTTTTCTTAAATTAAAGACAAACCTTGAATTGGCAGTATAAAACTGGGATTTAAAATGAGGTTTTTAAAGCCAGCATACAAAAGATGCTTTGGAATTAAAAGCTAAAACTAGCGCCACTTTTAAGCTTATTAGACATTAATAAATCTTAATAAATATTATATATAAATTAACACGTAAAAAAAAACTTTTATGAAAACTAAATTATTCATGTTATTGCCTATTTTATTTTGCTTCTTTATTTTATCATCATCTTGTGATAATGATGTGCCAAAAAAAGAAGAGTCTGATCGGGAAAAGCCGGATCCAAATCCAGATCCAAATCCAAATCCAGATCCAAATCCAAATCCAAATCCTGGAACGGCTGACATAACATCACTTATTAGTCAAGATAAATTTTTACTATTATTTCCATACCGTTATGGGGCAGAAGCGGTTAACAATTGGACGGTGAACCCTCAGAAAGATTTTTACACCTATGAAGCTTTAAAAAAAGCCGTAAGCGGAATTTCAAATATTAAGATAATTATTGAAAGAAAAGGTTTTTTTCAAAAAATTACCCGCACGGAAAAATCAACCAACATTACAAAAGTGATAAGAGAAGATCCAGATTTCAGTGCTTCATGGAATACCGCCTCTGTTATTAGAGAAGAAGTTGATTACGCAAATTTCCTAAATGAGGGTTCAACTGACGTTCGTAAAAAAGAATTAGCTGCTTTTTTTGCAAATATATCGCATGAAACTACGGGAGGATGGAGTACAGCTCCAGGCGGTGCTTTTTCATGGGGGCTACATTTTCGTGAAGAAGTTGGTTATGAAAATGGTGACAAGCTTAGCTACATAGACGAAAGTGCTAAAGATTATCCTGCCATTGCCGGACAGTCTTATCATGGGCGCGGACCCATCCAATTAAGCTGGAACTATAACTATGGGAAAATGAGCGAAATGCTTTATGGCGACAAAAATGTGCTGCTTCAAAATCCCGGAAATGTAACCAAAGATGCTGTATTGGCATTTCAGACGGCAATATGCTTTTGGATGACTCCCCAGTCTCCAAAACCTTCATGTCATGATGTGATAACAGGTAAATGGCAGCCAACGCAAAATGATATAAATGCAGGGCGCAAACCTGGTTTTGGAATGACTATTAATATCATTAATGGAGGATTGGAATGTAATCAGGCCGACAATGCTAAAACACAAGACAGAAGAGGTTTTTACCTTCGTTATCTTAATGAATTAGGAACCAGTGATTCTAATTGCGAATGCAAATGCGACAAAATGAAATCATATTAAATAATTATATGAAGTAATTGTTTTCAGTCTAGTGCTTTTTTTTATTGACATATCTTAAATCTTTAAACTTACTAATTATTAGCATAAGCTGCAATTATAAAAAACATGTGCCCAAATTTAAAAAAGTGAATGGAAAATCTTAATATTTAGCTTTGATCCAGTCATTTAGAAGTAGAGAAATAGCATAGTCGGAGTACGCTGATAAATGCAGGAAATCAATATTTTTATCTGGCTGGAAAAAAGAAGATGCGTGCCGATTTTTCAATTTAAACATTTTTTAATAACTGCAGGGCAAAAGGGGGCTTTTATAAACAGAGGCTCAAAGAAATAGGGTGATAACTGCTAAGCTTTTTAATTACCAATCCAATATATATGTATTCTAAAATCTAAAATCATTAGGCAAAGACTTATGCATGAGATTAATTTCAAATTAGCATAATGAAATTATACTTTTATTTTCTCCATCCATTCTTAAGGTATTTTTTTATGATTTTTCAAGTGAAGCATTTTTGCTTCCATTGAAAAGACAATGAGTATGCTTTTAAAACGTATTGGTTAAACTGGACACTATAAATGAAAACATTTTTTCTGCATTTTATTAATGCGCGCCTGCACAGAAGTTTTTTAATATTCTGTTTGCTTTTTTTGACAGGCTGCATCTGCTTTTCAAAGTATCATTATTGCACCTGTTTTTTGCAAACGAATTTTAAAAAAGGCCCCCTATCATATTTTGGCAGCTTGTTTTACCCATGCTGCAGCCGTAAAGGCGGTATTTCCACATCAGCGGAATATTTGTTTAGGATTTTATTTCAAAATTTAAGAACACAAAATCTTATATGCTATGATAAAGTCTGTTTTGGAATTAGTCCCTTCTTTTGGGATTGGGAAACAGTCTTTTCTTATATGTGTATCGTAATATGTCTGTTTTTTTTGGGATACATTCTTAAACATCTTAAAATTAGAGTGAGTAAGACAAATAAGCTCGAACTTGATCTCATCACATTAGAATTGAAGTCATTGAAAAATCAAATGAATCCACATTTTTTATTCAATGCTTTAAATAATTTGCAAAGCATACTTTTTATAAATGGGGCCGAGCAGGCTAACGTATACTTATGCAAATTTTCCACTCTAATGAGATCAACTTTAGAAATGACCAGAAATAATACTACATCATTAAGGGATGAGCTAAATTACATTAAAATTTATTTAGATTTTGAACAAATTAGGGCTAACGATGAGTTGATAATAACTTATGATGTTGAAGAAAATCTAGAATTAAGCGAGATTGAGATTCCTGTGATGGTCGTGCAGACAATTATTGAAAATGCGATCACCCATGGTCTTATTCCAAGTAATAGAAAAAAGAGGCTGCTGGTTAAGATTTATAAAAGTAACGGCAATCAATTGAAAATTATAATTCAGGATAATGGAATAGGGAGAAGCATTAAGAAAACCGATTATGATAAATTAATTCAAAGTAACAAACATCATAAATCGTACGCTACACAAATAATTTCAGAAAGATTTAAAATTCTCAATAAATTAAAAAAACAGAGATACAATCTTGAAATTGTTGATTTAAAGAGAAATGGTATTCAAACAGGGACCAAAGTAATTATAACACTGCCAATTATTTTTTACGATAAGAAATCAAAAATATAAAAGAAATGCGGTATAGTGGGATGTATTGATCGATCTTGCTAAAATGTGCAGGTTTATTAATTCTCCATTGATTTTACAGCCAAACTCCATATGTTTTTTTTATTTAGCGATTGACTGCTGGTAAAAGATTAGAGATGTATTTTTTTAACGGCATTTCTTTTTAGCACCGTTTTATTGCGTTTTATGTTTTTTTGGTACAAAAGACAGCTTCTCGAGTTTTTCTGCTGATTTTATAAGAAATATCTTTGTTGTGTAATTCTTAATTTTATGAGAAAGAAAATTTTTATTTTATTTTTTGTGGGTTCATTTTATTATGGATTTGCTCAGGTTGGTGTCGGTACTAATGTTCCAAATCCATCTGCTCAATTAGACGTGGTTTCGTCTGATAAGGGAATTTTGATTCCTCGGGTTGGTTTGGCAGGAACTACCGATGTTACTACAATAAAAAATGGAAACCAAAATAGTCTTCTGGTTTTTAATACAAACACTTTTTCTGACATTCTACCTGGTTATTATTACTGGTATAACGACAAATGGAATCGAATTCTTGGATCTTCAGATGCCGCAGGAGGCAATGTTATTTATGATCCAGTAGCAAATACTTTCACGTATATTGACTCAAATGGAGAAACCAACAGTATTGACCTTGGTTCTCTGGTCGGCAAAAATGAGACTGTGACCACGCTGCCATCCACAGGCAGCGGCACCTATACCTATACGAGCGAGAACGGCACGGTTACCATTATAGATGTTCCGGCATCTGTTACGGGCAATGCGAACAATATCTTTACGAATCCTGCTGTTGTTACGGAGATAAACAGCCTTATCAAGGCCAATGAGACCCTTACCAGCCTTGTGTATGACACATCGGCCAACACGCTGACCTACAGGGACGAGGATGGCGCTGCAAACGTTTTGGACCTTGGTTCTCTGGTCGGCAAAAATGAGACTGTGACCACGCTGCCATCCACAGGCAGCGGCACCTATACCTATACGAGCGAGAACGGCACGGTTACCATTATAGACGTTCCGGCATCTGTTACGGGCAATGCGAACAATATTTTTACGAATCCTGCTGTTGTTACGGAGATAAACAGCCTTATCAAGGCCAATGAGACCCTTACCAGCCTTGTGTATGACACATCGGCCAACACGCTGACCTACAGGGACGAGGATGGCGCTGCAAACGTTTTGGACCTTGGTTCTCTGGTCGGCAAAAATGAGACTGTGACCACGCTGCCATCGACAGGCAGCGGCACCTATACCTATACGAGCGAGAACGGCACGGTTACCATTATAGACGTTCCGGCATCTGTTACGGGCAATGCGAACAATATCTTTACGAATCCTGCTGTTGTTACGGAGATAAACAGCCTTATCAAGGCCAATGAGACCCTTACCAGCCTTGTGTATGACACATCGGCCAACACGCTGACCTACAGGGACGAGGATGGCGCTGCAAACGTTTTGGACCTTGGTTCTCTGGTCGGCAAAAATGAGACTGTGACCACGCTGCCATCCACAGGCAGCGGCACCTATACCTATACGAGCGAGAACGGCACGGTTACCATTATAGACGTTCCGGCATCTGTTACGGGCAATGCGAACAATATCTTTACGAATCCTGCTGTTGTTACGGAGATAAACAGCCTTATCAAGGCCAATGAGACCCTTACCAGCCTTGTGTATGACACATCGGCCAACACGCTGACCTACAGGGACGAGGATGGCGCTGCAAACGTTTTGGACCTTGGTTCTCTGGTCGGCAAAAATGAGACTGTGACCACGCTGCCATCGACAGGCAGCGGCACCTATACCTATACGAGCGAGAACGGCACGGTTACCATTATAGACGTTCCGGCATCTGTTACGGGCAATGCGAACAATATCTTTACGAATCCTGCTGTTGTTACGGAGATAAACAGCCTTATCAAGGCCAATGAGACCCTTACCAGCCTTGTGTATGACACATCGGCCAACACGCTGACCTACAGGGACGAGGATGGCGCTGCAAACGTTTTGGACCTTGGTTCTCTGGTCGGCAAAAATGAGACTGTGACCACGCTGCCATCCACAGGCAGCGGCACCTATACCTATACGAGCGAGAACGGCACGGTTACCATTATAGACGTTCCGGCATCTGTTACGGGCAATGCGAACAATATTTTTACGAATCCTGCTGTTGTTACGGAGATAAACAGCCTTATCAAGGCCAATGAGACCCTTACCAGCCTTGTGTATGACACATCGGCCAACACGCTGACCTACAGGGACGAGGATGGGGCTGCAAACGTTTTGGACCTTGGTTCTCTGGTCGGCAAAAATGAGACTGTGACCACGCTGCCATCCACAGGCAGCGGCACCTATACCTATACGAGCGAGAACGGCACGGTTACCATTATAGACGTTCCGGCATCTGTTACGGGCAATGCGAACAATATCTTTACGAATCCTGCTGTTGTTACGGAGATAAACAGCCTTATCAAGGCCAATGAGACCCTTACCAGCCTTGTGTATGACACATCGGCCAACACGCTGACCTACAGGGACGAGGATGGCGCTGCAAACGTTTTGGACCTTGGTTCTCTGGTCGGCAAAAATGAGACTGTGACAACTTTAGCGGACAATAACAACGGCACCTATACCTATATAAACGAGAGAGGTACTGAGGTAATTGTTGATGTTGAACCATGGAGAATTACAGGTACAACTTCACAAGCTAGGACAAATAGTGATAATATTTACCAATTGGGCACTGTTGGCATTGGCACATCTAATATGATGAACACTTTAGATAATAATGTCAAGCTTGCTGTCAATGGGGCCATAATTTCAAACACTTCTACTTATGCTGATTATGTTTTTGAAGATTATTTCGATGGAACATCAGTGTTAAAATCTGACTATTCCTTTAAATCTTTAGAAGAAGTAGAAAAATATATTAATGCAAATAAACATTTGCCTGGGGTCACAGGAATTAAGGATTTGAGTAAAAATGAGAAAGGAGATTATATCTATAATTTAAACGAACTTTCTATTCAGTCACTGGAAAAAATTGAGGAATTATACCTTCATATTATTGAAATGAAGAGAAAGCTTGAAGCTAAAGAAATTTTTATTAATGAAATCAAGGCTGATATGGATGGTAAGGAAATGGAAATCAGAAAATTGCAAGAGCGTTTAGTGAATTTGGAAGAATTAGTTAAATCAAAAAAATAGAGTATACTGATTATTTTAATAGCAATAAAATTTCCTTTTATGTTGGCGAGGATTATTAACAGGTTATTTGTTTTAATGTATTTGCTGCTTGTTTATCGTTAACGATGTATCTGTTATTTTTTTGTCAGTGAATGGAGAAGAACATGTAAAATACTAGTATTTTTTTAGTGGCAATATAATGATGTCCATTAACAAATATAAATTTGTTGGGACAATGTTTTATAGCTAATCGATAAGATAGTTTATTCTTGCAGGACATTAAATTTTTGAGTGATAGAGCTGCTGAAAGAAACGAAAAGTTGATTTTTTTTGCTATTGCAATATTGTATTCTTCTAATTTGATAATCTACTGATAATTTGCTGCTTTATCTGCCTTAGAAAAATAAATTATTTGACGGGATTTGAATAATGAATGAGTGTGCACATGAGGGGATTTTATTATTATTATGAACGGGTTAATTTAAATTATTATGAAATATTCATGTAAATATGGTTCCTGTCTATTTCTAATTGCCATATTTATATGTAGGGCGCAAACCTTTAATGCTGGAGATCTGTATGTAAGTTCGGGCACGGTATTGTCAGTGATGTCAGATTTCAATAATTACGGGATTTATGAGAATAATGGTGAAGTGATTTTTAAAGGAAATTTCAATAATGATGGAGTAAGCACTTACAACCCTGCCTATTCTGGATATACCCGTTTCGAAGGTAATTTGCCTCAAAATATCTCAGGCAGTATATTAAGTGAATTTAATAAGGTTCTGTTCAATAACAATTATGCTGGGCCGGCTTTTCTTCTCTCTGGAGATATTACGATCAATTCTGGAGTTGAATTTTTAAGAGGTATTGTCGATGATGATAGTTACGGTGGAAGCATTATTTTTTTAAATAATGCCGAACATATCGGTTCTTCGGACCAGAGCTATGTTGATGGGTATGTAATGAAGGAAGGCAATTCAGAGTTTTTGTATCCTGTTGGAGATCAAAATCATTTTAGATCTGCGCATGTTTCAGCACCTTTTCAAAGCAATACTAATGTAATATGTAAATATTTCTTTGAGAATTCAAAATATACTTATGAAGATAAAGAACCTGTAATAACTGATATTGATGACACGGAATACTGGTCACTTGAAAATTCTACTGGGGCTAAGGAATTATTGGTTACATTGAGTTGGGATGAAAGGACAACTGAGGCCTCAATAATTACTGATCCAATAGAGTCGCTTCATGTAGTAAGGTGGGATGAAAAGCGAAAACTTTGGATAGATGAAGGAGGAATTGTTGACAAGAATGCTAAAACGGTAAGAACTGCTTCATTCGTTTCAGGATATGGCATTTTTACATTAGCGCGGGTCAAATTAGAAGAGGAAGGATTATTTATTTATAATGGAATAACGCCTAATGGAGATGGTGTAAATGACTATTTCTTAATCGATGGAATTAAAAACTATAAAAATAAGGTTATGATATATAATAGATGGGGAGCTAAGGTTTTTGAAACAAATGATTATGATACTCGCGGGAATGTATTTGATGGATTTTCAGAGGGAACAGGAACTGTAAAAGAGAAAAAAGGGCTTCCTGACGGTACATATTTTTATGTTGTTGAATACGAATATGATCGTCCTGGGTTTGAAGCTGGGACAATTAAAAAAGCAGGATACTTATATTTAAAAAAGAACTAATGAAAAAAAAAATACCAAATATCGGTAAAATAGTTGTTAAAAAGATTTATGGTTTTTGTTTATTGATATCTTTAAGCGCATGGAGCCAGCAGGAATCTCAATATACCCAATACATGTACAACACATTGAGTTTTAATCCTGCTTATGCTGGCTCTAGAGACTGTCTGAGTATATTTGGGCTACACCGTAATCAGTGGGTTGGGCTAGAGGGGGCGCCTGTAACAAATAATTTTTCAGTTCATTCGCCGGTAGGTGATAAAGTTGGATTAGGACTATCTGTTTTAAACGATAAGATTGGTCCTATGGACGAAAATTCAATATCTGTTGATTTTTCTTACACTTTTGATTTAGATAATTTTTATAATGTAGCATTTGGTTTACGAGGAACTGCCGATTTTCTTAATGTAGATTTTAATAGACTTAATATCTATAACCCCGACGATTCTCAACTGCAGAATAATATTGATAATCAGTTTTCTCCAAATGTTGGGGTTGGTGTATATGCATATTCTGATAATTCTTATGCTGGGTTTTCGATTCCCAATATTTTGGAAACTAGTCATTATGCAAGAAATTCCAATTCGGCTATAAAAAGCAAAATGCATCTTAATTTTATAGCTGGATATGTTTTTTCGCTAAATGATGATTTTAAATTCAAACCTGCAACATTGGTAAGAGCAGTTATAGGCGCGCCTATTCAAGTTAATATATCAGCAAACTTTCTTTACAGAAATATCTTGACATTGGGCGCAGGTTATAGATGGAATTCATCTTTTAGTGCAATGGCCGGTTTTCAGATTACAGACGGATTTTTCGCTGGTTATGCTTATGACGCTGAAACATCACAACTTTCATATTACAACGCTGGTTCTCATGAATTTTTTTTGAGGTTTGAATTGTTCAAGAAGTTTAACCGTGTTATAAATCCCAGATTCTTTTAAAATTTTGAAAAATGAGAATAAGAAAAATTATATTATTTATGTTGCTACTTTTTTGTTTTATGTCAAACTCACAGGAAAGTAAACTCCTGAAAGGCAAAGAACTATTTGAGAGCCGTGCTTATATAGATGCTTTAAAAGTATATGAGCAGGTTGCTAATAAAGGATTTGAAAGTGTTGAGTTACTGCAGAAACTCGGGGATTCCTATTATTTTAATAGCAATTATATAGAAGCAAATAAGTGGTACTCAAAATTGTTTGCACTTGACGAACAAATTGAAGTAGAATATTATTACAGATTTTCGCAAACTTTAAAGTCTGTTGGGGATTATAAAAGATCGGCTGAAATAATGAACCGTTTCAGCCATGTCGTGGGAGATCAAATAAGAACCAAATTGTATCTGAAGGAGGAGGAATATCTTTCAAAGATAAAAGCTAATTCTGGACGTTTTTTAATAGAGCCAACATCAGTGAGTTCTTCTTTTTCTGATTTTGGACCTGCTTTTTTCGAAAATAAGCTTGTTTACTCGTCTAATAAAGAATATGGGAAACTTTTTAAAAAAGTGGATAGGTGGACCAACAGTCCTTTTAACAATTTGTATATAGTGGAACTTGATAGCGAGAAATTCATGCCTGTCAATGATGGACGAAAGATTGAAATGGCTAGTAGTAATAAATTTCATACCTCCTCTGCTGTATTTACTAAGGACGGCAAAACAATGTATTTTACTGGAAATGCTGCGAAAGGTGCGAAACATAGCAGAAGAGGAGCTTTTTTGCTTAAAATTTATAAAGCTGAATTCGTTGAAAATAAATGGTCTAATATCCAGGAGCTGCCTATTAATTGCTTAGATTGTAATACAGCCCATCCTGCATTAAGTTCTGATGAGAAAACACTATTTTTTGTTTCTGACAGAAAAGGAGGATATGGGAATGCAGATATCTATAAAGTCAGCATTTCAGAAGATGGCCGTTTTGGTGATGCTGTAAATTTGGGATCAGATATAAATACTGAGGGAACAGAAACTTTTCCTTTCATGTCAAATGCCAATGAACTTTATTTTGCCTCTGACGGTCATCCCGGTTTAGGCGGGCTTGACATTTTTGTTGCTCCTTATGAAGACGAAAAGTATTCCAGTGTCTATAATATTGGAGAACCAATTAATAGCTCTTTTGATGATTTTTCTTTTATTATTAATGAAAAGAATAATGGATTTTTTAGTTCTAACAGGGCAGCAGGAAAAGGGTATGATGATATTTACGGTTTTAAAGAATTGGAAAAGCTTATTTATATAAGTGATTTTATTATTTCAGGAATCGTTAATGAGGAAATTTCTAATAGGGCACTTTCTGGAATTACAGTAGAACTTTATGATGCCGGATTAAATAAAATTGGGGAAACAAAAACGGACAAGGAAGGCAAATATTCATTCAAAGCGGATAAAAAGTCAGAGTATCATATTAGAATATCGGATCAGGAATATATCACAAGTGAAATTACAACGAGTGAAAAATATATGGCTAAATTTGGAGTTCCAGAAATCCTGCTGCAGAAAAAACTTGTCAGGGCTGATGAAGGAATTGATTTAGCGAAAGTGCTGGGAATTAAGACAATCTACTTTGACTTTGATAAAAAGAGATTTAGACGAGATGCCATCGCGGATCTTCAAAAAATTGTTACAGTTATGCAGATTTATCCTAATATGCATATTGATATAAGGTCGTATACAGACAGTCGCGGTTTTCAGAATTATAATTTGCATCTTTCTGAAGAGAGATTTAAATCTGTAACTGCTTATTTAGTTAAAAATGGCATTAACCCTAACCGTTTGAGCGGTAAGGGATATGGTGAGAATCAGCTTGTGAATGGCTGTTCTGATGATGTAGATTGCAGTGAAGCTGAACATCAAAAAAATAGAAGGACTGAATTTATTATTATTTCCATTTAAATTGCTAAAGAGCAGCTATGGAAATTGAATTTTCAATTTGGTCCATGGAATATGCCTTTTCGCAATTCCATGAATTATTATCTCATCTTGATCTTACTCTTTATTGCAGGGATTAGCTTTTGTTTTTTGACGAGAAAGATTTGAAACTTTCCTTTTCAAAATATAGTGCAATAGAGATGGCATTTTGGATGTTCTTAATCATTTAGCAGTTTTTTTATTTCGGAGCATATATTCAAATAAGCTCAGACATAAAATTGGAGGAAATTTAATTGATGCATTAAGAGCGTTTTTTAGCAGTGAGGTTTGATGTTATGTAAACCTATTCCTGTGGCGAAGGAATCAGCTGTTGAACTTTCCTTCTCTAGCACCCGCAACAATGATTGCTGGTTGGCATGAAATTAATGGATTAAAAGGGATTTAAATCTTGTTTTTAGTGTTTTTACTCCTTTGGAAATTGAAATAATATTGTTTGATTCAGTTTCTGTTCTGTTCCAGCATTAGTTAAACAATTTTAGCTAAATAGGTGATAATGCCTTTGAATGGTGTCCATATATAAAAAAGGCGGCTGCCGGCTTTATTATTGGGTGCAGGTAACAATAACAGCTCTAACTGAGATCTCAATTTAATAACTAAATGAAAATATTTTTTGAATGTAAGAAGATTACTTCTATTAATAAAAAAAACAAATGAAGAGATTAATATTTACAACTACAATGTTTGGGCTAATATTATATTGTCAGGCTCAAACAAAAATTGGAGGAAGCGGAATTGCTACAAAAGCTGATGCTTTAGTAGAGATGGGCGATGATGTTGGAAATAAGAAGGGTCTGGTAATTCCGCGTGTGCCATTAACGGCAACTAATTCAGCATTGCCAATGACTAGCCATATTGCTGGAATGACTGTATATAACACGGCGACATCGGGTACTTTTCCTTACAATGTTGTTCCGGGTTTTTATTATAATGATGGTTTGAAGTGGGTATTGGCAAATCCTTCTGATGTTCCCAATGCTACCACGGCAGCAACAGGTAAAGTGCAACTGGCTGGAGACCTGGCAGGAACTGGAACTACAGCTTTAGTGCCAAAAGTAAGCGGTTTGCAGGGGACTCCAGTTTCTGGTACAGCACCGGTAAACGGACAGATATTATCCTATAACGGAACCTCGTGGAGCCCCATAACGCCAAGCGTTTTTTCTGAGGCTGACGGCGTTGTTGGGAATGAGGTTGCTGACGTATTAGCAAACGGCGGTCTGACCCGCAGTGGGTCTGGCACAAATGCAGATCCATATAAAATAGGCATGACATCCGGCACAGCTTCGGGACAGGTAATGCAGTGGAATGGAACGGGCTGGTCTGCTTCTGATATTCCCAATGCTACCACGGCAGCAACAGGTAAAGTGCAATTGGCTGGAGACCTGGCAGGATCTGGAACTACAGCTTTAGTGCCAAAAGTAAGCGGTTTGCAGGGGACTCCAGTTTCTGGTACAGCGCCTGTAAACGGACAGATATTATCCTTTAACGGAACCTCTTGGAGCCCCATAACGCCAAGCGCTTTTTCTGAGGCTGACGGCATTGTTGGGAATGAAGTTGCTGACGTATTAGCAAACGGCGGTCTGACCCGCAGTGGGTCTGGCACAAATGCAGATCCATATAAAATAGGCATGACATCCGGCACAGCTTCGGGACAGGTAATGCAGTGGAATGGAACGGGCTGGTCTGCTTCTGATATTCCCAATGCTACCACGGCAGCAACAGGTAAAGTGCAATTGGCTGGAGACCTGGCAGGATCTGGAACTACAGCTTTAGTGCCAAAAGTAAGCGGTTTGCAAGGGACTCCAGTTTCTGGTACAGCACCGGTAAACGGACAGATATTATCCTTTAACGGAACCTCTTGGAGCCCCATAACGCCAAGCGCTTTTTCTGAGGCTGACGGCATTGTTGGGAATGAAGTTGCTGACGTATTAGCAAACGGCGGTCTGACCCGCAGTGGGTCTGGCACAAATGCAGATCCATATAAAATAGGCATAACATCCGGCACAGCTTCGGGACAGGTAATGCAGTGGAATGGAACGGGCTGGTCTGCTTCTGATATTCCCAATGCTACCACGGCAGCAACAGGTAAAGTGCAATTGGCTGGAGACCTGGCAGGATCTGGAACTACAGCTTTAGTGCCAAAAGTAAGCGGTTTGCAAGGGACTCCAGTTTCTGGTACAGCTCCGGTAAACGGACAGATATTATCCTTTAATGGAACCTCTTGGAGCCCCATAACGCCAAGCGCTTTTTCTGAGGCTGACGGCGTTGTTGGGAATGAGGTCACTGACGTATTAGCAAACAGGGGGTTAACCCGAAGTGGAACTGGCACAAATGCAGATCCATTCAAAATAGGTATGACATCAGGGACGGTCTCTGGACAGGTAATGCAGTGGAATGGAACGGGCTGGGTTTTAAGCACGCCAAGCAATGGTACCGTAACCAGCGTAACTGGTACGTTGCCTATTGCAGTAGCTTCAGGGACAACGGCACCAGTTATCTCTTTGAATTCTCTTGGGGTGAGCAATGGTTTTCTAGCAGCAAATGCTGTAACCACCGACAAGATTTTAGACGGAACAATTGTAAATGCGGATTTGGCAGCCGGAACTGGGGGGATATACAAGGGCAGTGGGTCATTAAGCGGACCAACTGTCGTGACGGGTGGTGCAAATTCCTTTGCTTTCACTTCTACTTCTACAGCCACAAATGCTTTTTCTGTGGATGGCACCACTTTTAGTTTAGATGCACAAAACAATCGGGTGGGTATGGGTACGGCATCACCCACCACGACTTTGCATCTTTTCAGCGGAACATCTGGAGCACTAAGAATTGAAGATGGTACACAATCTATTGGCAAAGTATTAACTAGTGATGCAAATGGTGTGGCCACTTGGGCGGCTTCTGGTGTTAATACTTTTACTGGGGTAGTTCCTAGCGTGTATAGCCCTTTCGGAACTGCTCCGGGAGTTACATATCTTAATGCCTACATTGATCTGCCCATTGGTAAATTTTTTATTTATACTGGCGTATTGGTGAATGGAAATAATCAGCCAAATACAAATTACGCTGCACGGTTAAGTTATTCATCTGCATCAAATAGTTATTCAACTTCTGGATTTTCTTATATCGGTTCTTTTTTAATGCTGAATCTTTCTTCAAATGGTGCAGGAGCGATAACTTCTTCTTCTATTATGTTTGCATCTGGGTTTGTTAAGGTAAATATAACCACTCCCACAAGACTATATTTAATGGATGTTGATTCGGTAGGTTTTGGTAATGTTGGTCATCTTGAAGATAGTGGTGAAAATTATATTTTTGCTATACAGGCAAATAATTAAGTAAATTTTGAGTCTTTCCTTTATTGATTTATAATTAATTCAAAATATGGATAATAAGTTAAATAGGCTTTTAGCTTTTATTTTTTGGTTTAGCCTGCAAGTACAGGCACAGCAGCATGTTTATGTTTATAGAGACTCTGTTTTTGCAAAGCTGGACGGTTATAAGGGCAAATATAAAAAACTGGACAGCCTCAAGTTAATATATACCCAAGAAATTCAGACAGAGCGCGCTAAACTGCAAAATAAGTATGTTGGCCTATCAAATCTTTACGCTGTGGAAAAAGGAGAAACGATCGATCAATTAAAAGCTCGTATGAATAGCTTGGACAAAGAAAAACTGATCCTCTTGCAGGAAGAAGACAAGCTATTGGCCACACGGATAAAAAGTTATAACAGGATGCTTGAGCAGCAGTTCATATTAGAAATTCAGCCCTACATATCAGTAGTAAATAAGGCGATAAGCAGTTATGCAAAGAAAAACAAGGTGGATTACGTGTGGACAATGGAAGAATTGCAAAATAATCTGCTATTTGCTAATCCGGGGAAAAACATAACAAAAACAATAGCAGATGCAGCGAATAAAGAGTTTGCAAGGAGAAATCTATGATTTTACATTTTTTCCTCTGTTTATCTGCTTGTATTTTTAGAAATCGATTTAATGATGCTATTTAAATTTCATTTTTTTGTAAAAATAAAGGCGCGTGATGTAAAATAAGATTCTTGATTTTTTAGATTAATAAGTTGTATTTTAGCAATATAGGAAATGAAAAATGAAATTGCAGGCGGCCATCTTCTTATATGGGAAATTTTGCATTATTTTTCTTGCTGAATTAATTTCCAGTTATCCCATCAATGTTTTTTAAGATTTTGTGGGCTTGGTTTGGAATATGCATATATGAAAATCTAAGCTTATGAATCCTAAGTGAATTTTCATAGTTGTTTTAATCTGTCTAACTGTATTTGCAATTGGAAAATAATTTAGTCGCAGCCAGCTGGCAGTCAGCGAATCTGATATTTAATATTTTTTAGGATATTCTTTCAGTCAGATCGTTGATCTAATGTAAAACTTAATATCGGATCCTCTGCTTGCGGAGCATCTCCTTCAGCTTCTCTTGCTAATGCAAGTATTGTGTAAGCATTATTTTGGAAACTGTTGGGAAAGAAAGTTCAGTTTTTTATAAATTTTTATTAGTAGTTCTCTGGTATAGAGCATGAATTTTGGCGCTCTGACTGCTGTCGCTATCTTTAGTTGAAATTAATTGCAATAAGTGCTTCCCCCTGTTGAGTAGAGAACTGCTTTGTGATGGCTCTGTATAATTGATTATTTAAGCTTAGACTTGCTTATTTCTGGTTAAAATGAAGTGCTAAATGTAATTAAAGCGGCATAAAAAGAAAAAAACAGACGGAAGCATAATTTTTGCCCGCATCCTAAAGCTATAATTTTACAAAGCATTCTGCTGGTATTAAGAATTGATATAATATAAAAAAATGGCGGCTTCACACAAAAACTCCGTTTAAATAGTAAAATTTTAATGTCAATTTTTAACTGTCTATTGCAGGTTATTCAGATTTGGGCCCTAATTAAATGGCCAATTATAAAAAACACTTTTATATTAAAGATAAAATACCATTCAGCCTACTACAGTAATTTGATATAAGGCTGAGTTGATACTAAAGCCACCGTGTTGCATCAATGCCAAAGGCAGCTCTGCGCCAACTGATTGAACGTGCAGCTGTATGCCAAATATTGCCGGTATCCCATGCTGCAGCGCCACACTTAATGCCCCGTCGAATTTAGGATGCTGTTTTACAATTACTATTATAACTGTCAACCCCTATTGAGCTCTATGCCAGATAATTTAATAAAAACCTTCCATTGCTTCTTTTTTTGTAAAAGTCTATTTCTAGAGAGTAATATGTAATTCATCTCGGAATTAAAATTATTATATTTGTCGAAGATGCCACCGTTATAATATTATGTAGGAGCATTTGCTTGTTCGCTCAGGTATAATAATTCAATATTAAAACTTGTTTTTTTCCAAATTCGAACCAGCACCAATATTGAAAAACATCCTGAAGCTGGCTCTTGTAATAATTGTCTTAATCGCAATAAGAATTAAAACTATCTTTAAAAGCGTAAGCATCAAAAAGAATGATTCTAGTAGGATTATCAAATTTATTACCGCCTGGCATTTCTTGTGCAGAGACAAAATGAGAAACAGTTAAAAAAATGACATCTTAGATATATTTTTCATGACACTTATAACTTACTAAACATCTCGGGGCCATCAACGAGAAGTAATGTAATTTATGATTGAATTTTTTAGGGGTAATTAAAAAATCATAGCAAAGTTTTTTTTAATTTAAACAGATTAATAAGCCTGCGACAATAACCTTTGGAATACTATTTCTTGGATTTATGGTATAAATGAAGATAAGTTTAAGAATAATGCCGGCAAACGTACATTTAAAAAAAATTAATAGACAAAACAATAACCGAGAAAAGTTGGACTGCATTTCTTCAATGTGCCTTTTTTTCTAATTCTTTAGTGGTTTTACAGCTTAAATCCGGATGCCTTATTTTTACTGTTCCCAATTACCTATTTCACGAACGGTTGTTCTCTGGAGATTAATTTACGCCCGCAGCCGATCCGCCTTTTGTATGCCTGAAGGAACTTTCAGTGGCTGCATTATCCTAGCAGTCTCCTTTTTGAGGCTCATGCTTTTTTTGATATTTTATTAGAATCCGGCATAACGGCAAATATTTACAATTCCGCTGAATGCTAAGACCAGATTGAAATAGGGATCCATCTAATTGCTCCGGCGGGCTGTGTTTTCGTTTTACTCTTAAAACAGCGGTCCTTAGTTTTACGATTCTCTTTCATGTTTGTTTAGCTTCTTCATTGGGTAAAGATATCACACAGGAAAAATATCTTTTTTTAATTTTTATAATGCTGACATGCGGTTTATTAGTGTTTTTTTTTGCGAATTTTATTTAATTTGCATATAATTTCTTGTTTTGTGGAGGTAATTTTAATTTCTGTGCTGTCACATTCAAAAGCCGAAAAAATTACAGTCAGAGGCATGTTTTTAATTAAATCTAGAGTAAAAGAACCGTCAAAATCGGAAAAAAAAGTGCGCCTTTCCAGAGGAATCTCAATTTTAGCACCAGGTATTGGTATCTCCCCTTCTTTTTCGTCAACATACAATACTTTTCCCGATATTTTTTTTCCCTGAGCATTGCATAAATTCAGAAAAAATGATAGTGCAACAATTAAAGAATATTCTAATTTCATATAGATTGGATTAGTTTGTAAAATCCTTCAGGAATCTGTAAATTTTCGCTGCGCATAATATGTTTTTCTATACTTGGATTAAAACGTTAAGTTTTTACGCATGAAAATATTTTCCTGTAAAATTACCCGCTTGGTTTTTTAGTTAAAACCTTAAAGTAATACTTGTTGTCTTTTAGGTAATAACTGGTTTTTGGCAGTTTTCTTTGATTGTTAATGATGGAAAAAAATGACCCACTTAAAAATCTAATGTATTATGCTATCTACGAAATTTTAAGTGCAACCACAGAGCGGATGCGCTAACTTAAGATGGAATTCCAGTTAAGAACCAGATCTTAACTTTTGAGCATGAAGGAAAATCTTAAGAACTGATAACCAAAATTTTAAACAAAGCAGCCCAATCAAGCCCCGAAAGGGATGACAATCTGACAATTTACCCAAAGAAAACTTGGAATCACAGCTCTTTGCTTTGCAAAATGGTTTTAGGATAACCAAGAATTGGAACAGAAAAAAAATCCCTAAACTTGAGAATTAAAAGAAACAGAGTTAGGACGCAGCATTTTAAACAGGCTATAGGCATCTTTTCAGTGGCAGGCCGATGATTTATACTTTCATAAAAGGCCATGAAAAAAATATATTCGATTAAAAAGATGCGCAGCGTTTTAAAAGTGATCCCAAGCGGCAGCTGTAATTGGAAGCGGCAGATTTTATGAGAAAGGCAGGAAAAAACAGCTCTGATAAAAGAAGAAGCCGCTTCAGTATAATTTAATGAGAAACAGCGCTATATGGAAACCTCAGACCCGAGCGTCTGCTCGAACAGACGAAGCAATTACTCTGGAGTTTCAATCCGGGGGACATCTGATATCCGAAATAAAGGCGGCTAAATGCAGGGAGCAGTTACGCCTGTAGGAAAATTGAGCAAAAAAACATCAGCCAATCAAAGCATAATCATTCTGCTGCGCCAAATATCCTGAAAAGAGATTTTACATCAGCAGAAAAGGCTTGGTTTCCAGATATCACGCATATGCAGATAAAGAATTGTTTTTTTTTTCTGGCCATCATCCTGCATTTATTTGACAGAAAGATAGCGGGCTCGAATTTCAGCAATGGACTAAGCAGAATGTCTGATGATCCATGCTGGCGGGAAATCCAATATGCCAATAAAAATGTATTGAAATCTTAGAAAATAACACCCAAAGCATTCAAGCATAAAGAAGGCTGCAAGGATAATGCTGCCACTGAAAGCTCCTTCAGGCATACAAAAGCCGGATCGGCTTTGGCTGCAAGAATTCCTGAAGAACAGACTTGCATGAAATTTTTGACTCGAGCATCAGCGAACAGGCGAAGCAATAAATTGAGAGTTGGCACAATAAAAAATAAGACGCACCGCTTTGAACTATAAAACTATTGAAGAATTTAGTAAATAACAAATTATAAAGATATAGTAGTTTTTTCTTCAGTTTTGTTTGCATGTGCAAGTTATTGATGATAACTCGTGATAAATCTGTTGAATAAAATATTTGTACATGAACTGGTTCTGATAAATTATTTAAGTTAGTATATTCTAGAGTTTTTCTTAATCTTAAATATGTAACTAGAAGTGTTAAAATTTTATTTTTTATTTTTTTTGGTATTACGATGTTGGTATTGCTTGGGTGTTCAGTTTTATATTATAAGGTGCTTAACAGCCAGTTTAATTTTTTTTTATTTACTACTGAGTACTGTTTTTTGATTTTTTATGCTAAAATGGTTTTTTTTAGGCTGGTAATTGATATTTCTTATTCAGGATATAATATAGTTTTGCACTTTATTTAGTAATTAGTTTTGCTTTAAATTAGGATATGCGAGCTTAAACAGCTTAATCTACTGTTAAATGCTGATCATGTTGAAAAGTTGTAATTATTAAATTATTTAATATTGATTCGAATGGGATGATAAGAGTTATGCAAAAGATAAGGGTTTAGACAGTAGAAAAAAAATAATTTAGAAAAAATGAAGTGTGGAGTTAATCCTGTTATTGAATGGTTTTTAATTGTATAAAATTGGATTTAAATCAAAAGGGCTATTTGTAAGCTATTTATTCGATTAGAAAAAAATGAGACCTTATCTCTTTTAAAAGTCTTGTTAAACTTTTCAGTGCTAGGATATATAAAATTTGAAATCAGCCAATTCTGGATTTCGATATAAAAGAAGGCTAATTAAAAGCGGAATAAATCTATCTGTTCGTAAAATGGATAAAGGAGTCAACATTTAATCAATAGCTTAAATGGAAGGTTGTGTGTTGATTAGCTGTTTTTGTATATTGTTGTAGTTTAATAAAAATAATGAATAATAAAAATAATAAAAATAATAAAAATAATAAAAATAATAAAAAAATCTTTATTTGGATATTATTTGCTTTTAGCTTTAATTTTGCCACTTCTCAATCATCTGGCATAGGTACAGATACTCCAAAAAACTCTTCTGTTTTAGAAATTTCGTCTTTAGATAAAGGGGTTTTGATACCTCGGGTTGATTTAAGCCTTTTAACGGGAGGTAATTTAAATATTTTTGGACTTTCTGGAAGTGATGGCCCTCAATTGGGCATTAAAGTATTTAATACTTCAAATATCTTTCCTTATAATTTAGGGGAGTACATTTGGTATGATAATAAATGGAATTCATTTAATAGTGGTATATTTTCCGCATTGAATGGTCTTACAAAAGTCGGTAATAATGTTGAATTAGGCGGTAGTCTAAATAAAAACTCAACAATTAATCTTGATAAAAACTTTTTAGTAATCGAGAATAATTTAAATTCTAAGGGGCGTTTTCGATTTGGAGGAGCAGACCAACAATCTTTCATCAGAATTGATGATGAAAACAGAGCAGGTCTTAGTATGTACACAGGGCAAGTTGCTTGTTCCTTAGCGACATCTCCTGTTTTTACTTCTTTGGATGCATTTGGTGCAAGATTGCAAATGGGAACAAATGGTGGTTTTCCTATCGATTTATTTACTAATGGTGTGTCGCGTATAACTGTAAAAGAAGATGGTAAAGTTGGGGTAGGGATAACTCCTACAGCCACTCTATCTGTAGGAGGGACAGTAAGTATTAGCGATGTTAAGACAAATATTGGTCCTTATGAAAAACAAAAATTGTTGGTTTTGAACAATTCGAATATAATTGAACAAATTCCAGGAAATACGTTTATTACTAGTCAAGGTGTTCCTACTTTGCTTTTTGGTGCTTTCGATTCGCATAATGAATCAATTCCGACTAATAATACATTTAATAATATACATTTTTATAATGTTGTACATGGGGCTTTAGAAAACAATTCTGTTTTTACAATTCCAGAAACTGGCGTTTATGAAATATCCACGCATATTAATTATTATAAATCAACTGTATCGGCGGGAACATTTTTTATAAATACTCGTTTGGATTTGAGTGTTGACAATGGTCTAACTTGGAATACTATTTCTTTTGACGCAGAAGATGTCGCCAGTCAAAGTAGCCGTTTCTTTAGTCAGATAATAGCGAATTTCAGATCTTATAATAAAGGAGATAAGGTTCGAATTCAGAGTAATTGTAATGCTGGGTTTTCTATTGAAATTATTGGATCAAATCTTAAGGTTATGAAATTTCCTTAAATTTTTTTAATAATAAAATAGAATAGACATTTGCGCTGCGGTTGTTTAAAGAAGTAACCTATTGTACATTTTAAGCAGTGTTTTTTTTTATTTTTATAAATTATCGATATTCCTATCAAAGATTTTTGTGCATTGAACTACAATTGCGTCAATTATCTTTGATAGGATTTTTGTTTGTATCCTTCAAAAGATTTTGTTTAGTGTCTTTCTATTGCAAATAGGCTAAATAGTAAAAAAAATAAAGTTTCTATTTTTTTATTCTTTTTCTGATTTTCTAAAAATTTTGGCCAGTTGCTGCTGTATGATAAATATCAGGTATATGCCAATAATGTGAAATTGGTCATTTGTTCTTTAGAATATTTCAGATAATGTGTGTAGTGCACAGAAATGTAAGGTGTCAATTATAATTTTTCGTCCTTTCTGATTTTTTTTTATTTTTTATTAATGTTGTTCGTATTCTGTAGAAGAATTATGGTGCTATATTGAGCGTTTTTAGGTTGTAAATTTCGAATTAATGGCTTAAGCTGTTAAAGTAGTTTTCAAAAATAAACTTGCCATTATTTATTTTTTCTAAAGTGATACCTTGTTAACTCTTAAAGCATTGCCGGGGTTATAAAGGATTCAGTAAAGTTTTTTATAAAATAGTTTAATGTGACGGTCGATTAAAGCCTGTTGGTATTTTACTGATGGTTCAGCTGACGTGAAGTTCAGAATGCTAAGGGGCTAATGAGTTATTTTTTGGAGTATCTATTATGAATATTTTGCTGTTTGCTATTAGACTATGTTGTGGAATTTTTACTAAAGGATAAAATAAATGATAAGCAGTCATTTGTTAACAGGTAACTGTAAGTATTATAGGTGCTATTGGATTAATAGTTGCAGAGGTTGATTCAAATATAGTATTATAATTCTGATTGGCTCTAATGTTATTTTATATTAAGATCCTGTCTTTTGTTTAGTTGACTGTTGTTATGTAAAGCATCCTTGTGTGTTTGATGGCCGTTGCATAGTTTATTTTATTTTGTTTATAATGTTTTTTGCCTAATATGATGGTTGAAATTGAAGTTTTCGTGATAGATCGAATTGCGAATTACCTTAGAATACTTTTAAATGTTGAGCTGTAAAGTTATTGTGGTCTTTAAAGCTGTTGGTTATCATAATGCTTTGAACGTGTTTAAAAGTCTCTCATAAGTTAAGCTATTTGTTGGCAATCTTTAGTGAGTGGTCTATTTGCACTCCAAAATTATGTAGTAAACTATAAAAAATAGTAGTGGTTTTAAATAAGAAAGGAGGATACTTGTTGCGGTAATATATAAAAGCAGTTTCATGCTATGTGTTAAAAGATTATAAAAAATAATCTTGATGCTGTTTTGTATAGTGGCATAGGTGTAGTTTACGCTGGGTTTTCTTTGATGGAAGAAGTTTTTTTATAGTTAGAATTATTGTTAAGTAGTCTTGTTTTTAGCGCTAAAAGTGTTTTGCAGGACTTCTTACGGGGTTAAATGCATGTTGCTTTGTGTTTCTGGATATAATTTTGCAACTGGTTTTAATTTAAAAAAATGAAAAAAGAATTATTAATGGGATTGTTTTTGGCTTTATGTTATAAAGCGAATTCTCAGGTTGGCGTTGGTACAGTTTTGCCTAATGCGTCCGCTCAGTTAGATGTTGTGTCTTCAGATAAGGGGGTTTTGATACCAAGGGTAGCTTTGCAAAGTTCGAAAGACAATGTGACTATAAAAAATGGAAATCAAAATAGTCTTTTAGTTTTTAATACATCTAACCTATCCGATGTTGTTCCGGGGTATTACTACTGGTATGATAACAGATGGAATAGGATATTGGTTTCTTCTGATGCTATTAGTTTAAGTGGCGGTAATGTTTTTTATAATATTGGCAATATAAATGATCCTAGTAATGATTTTTTTAGCTATGTTGATTCATCGGGAGCGGTTCAGGTAATCGACATCGCCTCTATGGTAAAAGCCAATGAGACCGTAACCACTCTTGTGGGGGATTCCAAGGCAGTGTATACCTACACCAATGAGAAGGGCGATAAGGTTAAGATTGATGTGCCTGGGGATGTTGCGAATAATTTTCAGGAAATCATCAATAACAGCTCAGTGCAGAATATCCTAGACCAGTATATCGTGAATAATGTGGAGGGGAATGTGAGCTATGACGCTGCCAAGAACACCTTCACGTATGTTGATTCATCGGGAGCGGTTCAGGTAATCGACATCGCCTCTATGGTAAAAGCCAATGAGACCGTAACCACTCTTGTGGGGGATTCCAAGGCAGTGATACCTACACCAATGAGAAGGGCGATAAGGTTAAGATCGATGTGCCTGGGGATGTTGCGAATAATTTTCAGGAAATCATCAATAACAGCTCAGTGCAGAATATCTTAAACCAGTATATCGTGAATAATGTGGAGGGGAATGTGAGCTATGACGCTGCCAAGAACACCTTCACGTATGTTGATTCATCGGGAGCGGTTCAGGTAATCGACATCGCCTCTATGGTAAAAGCCAATGAGACCGTAACCACTCTTGTGGGGGATTCCAAGGCAGTGTATACCTACACCAATGAGAAGGGCGACAAGGTTAAGATCGATGTGCCTGGGGATGTTGCGAATAATTTTCAGGAAATCATCAATAACAGCTCAGTGCAGAATATCCTAGACCAGTATATCGTGAATAATGTGGAGGGGAATGTGAGCTATGACGCTGCCAAGAACACCTTCACGTATGTTGATTCATCGGGAGCGGTTCAGGTAATCGACATCGCCTCTATGGTAAAAGCCAATGAGACCGTAACCACTCTTGTGGGGGATTCCAAGGCAGTGTATACCTACACCAATGAGAAGGGCGATAAGGTTAAGATTGATGTGCCTGGGGATGTTGCGAATAATTTTCAGGAAATCATCAATAACAGCTCAGTGCAGAATATCTTAAACCAGTATATCGTGAATAATGTGGAGGGGAATGTGAGCTATGACGCTGACAACAACACCTTCACGTATGTTGATTCATCGGGAGCGGTTCAGGTAATCGACATCGCCTCTATGGTAAAAGCCAATGAGACCGTAACCACTCTTGTGGGGGATTCCAAGGCAGTGTATACCTACACCAATGAGAAGGGCGATAAGGTTAAGATCGATGTGCCTGGGGATGTTGCGAATAATTTTCAGGAAATCATCAATAACAGCTCAGTGCAGAATATCCTAGACCAGTATATCGTGAATAATGTGGAGGGGAATGTGAGCTATGACGCTGCCAAGAACACCTTCACGTATGTTGATTCATCGGGAGCGGTTCAGGTAATCGACATCGCCTCTATGGTAAAAGCCAATGAGACCGTAACCACTCTTGTGGGGGATTCCAAGGCAGTGTATACCTACACCAATGAGAAGGGCGATAAGGTTAAGATTGATGTGCCTGGGGATGTTGCGAATAATTTTCAGGAAATCATCAATAACAGCTCAGTGCAGAATATCCTAGACCAGTATATCGTGAATAATGTGGAGGGGAATGTGAGCTATGACGCTGCCAAGAACACCTTCACGTATGTTGATTCATCGGGAGCGGTTCAGGTAATCGACATCGCCTCTATGGTAAAAGCCAATGAGACCGTAACCACTCTTGTGGGGGATTCCAAGGCAGTGTATACCTACACCAATGAGAAGGGCGACAAGGTTAAGATCGATGTGCCTGGGGATGTTGCGAATAATTTTCAGGAAATCATCAATAACAGCTCAGTGCAGAATATCCTAGACCAGTATATCGTGAATAATGTGGAGGGGAATGTGAGCTATGACGCTGCCAAGAACACCTTCACGTATGTTGATTCATCGGGAGCGGTTCAGGTAATCGACATCGCCTCTATGGTAAAAGCCAATGAGACCGTAACCACTCTTGTGGGGGATTCCAAGGCAGTGTATACCTACACCAATGAGAAGGGCGATAAGGTTAAGATCGATGTGCCTGGGGATGTTGCGAATAATTTTCAGGAAATCATCAATAACAGCTCAGTGCAGAATATCCTAGACCAGTATATCGTGAATAATGTGGAGGGGAATGTGAGCTATGACGCTGCCAAGAACACCTTCACGTATGTTGATTCATCGGGAGCGGTTCAGGTAATCGACATCGCCTCTATGGTAAAAGCCAATGAGACCGTAACCACTCTTGTGGGGGATTCCAAGGCAGTGTATACCTACACCAATGAGAAGGGCGACAAGGTTAAGATCGATGTGCCTGGGGATGTTGCGAATAATTTTCAGGAAATCATCAATAACAGCTCAGTGCAGAATATCCTAGACCAGTATATCGTGAATAATGTGGAGGGGAATGTGAGCTATGACGCTGCCAAGAACACCTTCACGTATGTTGATTCATCGGGAGCGGTTCAGGTAATCGACATCGCCTCTATGGTAAAAGCCAATGAGACCGTAACCACTCTTGTGGGGGATTCCAAGGCAGTGTATACCTACACCAATGAGAAGGGCGATAAGGTTAAGATTGATGTGCCTGGGGATGTTGCGAATAATTTTCAGGAAATCATCAATAACAGCTCAGTGCAGAATATCTTAAACCAGTATATCGTGAATAATGTGGAGGGGAATGTGAGCTATGACGCTGACAACAACACCTTCACGTATGTTGATTCATCGGGAGCGGTTCAGGTAATCGACATCGCCTCTATGGTAAAAGCCAATGAGACCGTAACCACTCTTGTGGGGGATTCCAAGGCAGTGTATACCTACACCAATGAGAAGGGCGATAAGGTTAAGATCGATGTGCCTGGGGATGTTGCGAATAATTTTCAGGAAATCATCAATAACAGCTCAGTGCAGAATATCTTAAACCAGTATATCGTGAATAATGTGGAGGGGAATGTGAGCTATGACGCTGACAACAACACCTTCACGTATGTTGATTCATCGGGAGCGGTTCAGGTAATCGACATCGCCTCTATGGTAAAAGCCAATGAGACCGTAACCACTCTTGTGGGGGATTCCAAGGCAGTGTATACCTACACCAATGAGAAGGGCGATAAGGTTAAGATCGATGTGCCTGGGGATGTTGCGAATAATTTTCAGGAAATCATCAATAACAGCTCAGTGCAGAATATCCTAGACCAGTATATCGTGAATAATGTGGAGGGGAATGTGAGCTATGACGCTGCCAAGAACACCTTCACGTATGTTGATTCATCGGGAGCGGTTCAGGTAATCGACATCGCCTCTATGGTAAAAGCCAATGAGACCGTAACCACTCTTGTGGGGGATTCCAAGGCAGTGTATACCTACACCAATGAGAAGGGCGACAAGGTTAAGATCGATGTGCCTGGGGATGTTGCGAATAATTTTCAGGAAATCATCAATAACAGCTCAGTGCAGAATATCCTAGACCAGTATATCGTGAATAATGTGGAGGGGAATGTGAGCTATGACGCTGCCAAGAACACCTTCACGTATGTTGATTCATCGGGAGCGGTTCAGGTAATCGACATCGCCTCTATGGTAAAAGCCAATGAGACCGTAACCACTCTTGTGGGGGATTCCAAGGCAGTGTATACCTACACCAATGAGAAGGGCGATAAGGTTAAGATTGATGTGCCTGGGGATGTTGCGAATAATTTTCAGGAAATCATCAATAACAGCTCAGTGCAGAATATCCTAGACCAGTATATCGTGAATAATGTGGAGGGGAATGTGAGCTATGACGCTGCCAAGAACACCTTCACGTATGTTGATTCATCGGGAGCGGTTCAGGTAATCGACATCGCCCCTATGGTAAAAGCAAATGAAACGGTTACTACATTACAGTTAGCAGGTAATAAATTAGTATATCGCAATGAAAAAGGGGATAATCCCGATATTGATTTGTCTTCGCTTACAAATACTGCATGGAATATTGCTGGAAATGCTGGAACTTCAGCTGATAGTAATTTCTTGGGTACAACAGATCCAGTGGATTTAGTTTTCCGTACCAATAAAACTGAAAAAATGAGAATTACTTCTACGGGCAACGTAGGTATAGCTAACAGTAATCCAGAATATGCTTTGGATATTATTGGTGATGCTAAGGTTTCCAACAATGTATATTGTGCCTCAGTATTTACAACTTCTGATGTTCGTTTGAAAAAAAATATTAAAAATTTAAATGACGGGTTAAAAACAATTTCCTTACTGCGACCTGTCACTTATATAAAGAAAACTAATATGAATGCAAAAGATTATACAATAAGCGAGAGTGGTTTTATTGCGCAGGAAGTGCGTAAAGTGCTTCCTGATCTTGTTACAGAAATGAACGATCCTGATAAAACATTGATTGTTAATTATAATGCGGTTATTCCAATTTTAACTAAAGCTATTCAGGAACAGCAAGTTCAGATTGAGGCGCAGCAAAAGCAGATTGATATGCTTGTTAAGGCTTTAGAGCATAAAAAATAGATTCTTAGTTTGATACGATGGTTTGGTTGTTAAGCCAAACCATTTATCATCTGTAATTGTTTAATGTTTTTACTATTTTGATATGATATTTTTTATAAAAGATAAAGCACTTCTCGCCATAATTTTTCCTGCGGCTATTTTTGCGCAAACCAGTAATCATGGTGAATTATACATCTCTCCTAATACTGTTATGAGTGTAGTTGAGGAGTTTGACAACAAGGGCAGCGGTGATTTTATAAATGACGGTGATTTGGTTCTTTACAGCCATTATAACAATGATGGCCTGGTTACTTTCACTCCTGAGAGTATTCCTGGTGTTACCAGGCTGCATGGGAAAGATGGCATGCAAAATATTTCAGGAGGGGCACCAATGGATTGGAATAACGTCGAGTTTGATAATCGTTCTTCTCAACCTTTTTTTTCTTTAACCAATCAGGTCAGTATCTACGGCAAGGCTGACTTTTTAAGTGGCGTTGTTAAAAATGAAGGAAGAACCGATATGCTGATTTTTGAAAAAAATGCCAGCCATACCAATACTGGAGACCTTAGCCATGTGGACGGTTATGTTAAGAAAAATGGAAATCAGGCTGGTTTTACATTCCCGGTTGGAAATAAGGGCAATTATGCGTATTTGAGGATTTCTGAGGCCAGTAATCCTTCCAATGCCTATTTTGGCAAATACAATTTTGAGAATTCAAACAATTTGTACCCGCATAAAAAGAATGCCTCCAATATTTATATTGATCAGAAGCAGTATTGGAATGTGGATAAGATCAGCGGTGCTGATGATGTTTTTCTTTCTTTGTTTGTAGATAAAAATACTGCTGATTTAAAAAAAACTTATGAAGACCTGCATATTGTGGGCTGGAACCCCGTTCAAAGTACTTGGGTAGATCTTGGCGGAGAATATAACGATTCAAGAAATGAAGTTACTACAACAGCTAAAGCTTTAAACTTGTATCAGGTCTTTACTTTTGCCATTGTAAGTTCAGTTGCTGAGGATAACGATGTTCTTGCCGATCAGGGGATGTCTCCAAATGGTGATGGCTATAATGATTTTTTTTATATCAAAAATATAGAAAAATATCCTGATAACTCCGTTGAAATTTATAATCGATGGGGAGTCAGGGTTTATGAGAAAAGGGGGTATGATAATAATCCGGCTGCTTCCTTTAATGGCATTTCCCAAGGTGGCGCCACTATTTCAAAGTCGGAAGGGCTGCCTGAAGGAGTATATTTTTATGTTATAACCTATAAGGATCAAAATGGAGTAAAAAAAGAGATAAAAAGCTACTTGTATATCAAAAAATAGTCTGATATCAAAGAGCTACTAAAAAAACTAAATGATGAAAACAAAACTATTTTTAATTTTTCTAATGTGTTTGTCGGCTATGGCTTTTGGACAGCAGGAGCCCCAGTATACCCAGTATATGTATAACACTATGGCTGTAAATCCAGCTTATGCCGGCTCAAGGGGGGCGTTAGATGTTTTTCTTTTACATCGTGCGCAATGGCTTGGCTTTGATGGCGCGCCGGTGACGACAAATTTTAGTATCGATTCGCCTGTCAGTGAAAATATTGGCGTAGGAGTGTCTTTAATGAAAGATAAAATCGGGCCATCTAGTGAAAATGACCTGGCTGCAAATCTTTCTTATGGTTTTTACATTAACGAGATCTATAGGCTGAGCTTTGGCTTAAGGGTAAGCGCAAATGTTTTGGATATTGATTTTTCCAATACGCATGTAAACGATCTAAATGATTATGCATTTGAGACTAATATTGATAACCGCTTCTCTCCCAATATTGGAGCTGGCGTTTATTTGAATTCCGATAATAGCTATATCGGAATTTCCTCTCCTGCTTTTCTAAAATCAGAACATTTTGACAGATATGCAGAACCGAATGCCAGTTCGCATGTTATAAACAAACAGATGCATCTTTATCTCATGGGAGGATATGTTTTTGATTTGAGCGATAATGTAAAATTTAAACCTTCATTCTTATCAAAACTGACCTCTGGAGCGCCTGTACAGGTTGATTTGTCGGCTAATTTTTTAATGAATGATAAAATTTGTGCAGGTTTGGCATATCGTTGGAACGCCGCGCTCAGTGCGCTTGTGGGATTTCAGGCAACTAATAATTGGTTCATCGGCTATTCCTATGATATGGAAACAACAAGACTGGCCAATTATAATTCAGGTTCGCATGAAATCTTTCTTCGATATGAGCTGTTTAATAAATATAACAGGTATGTTGTTTCACCTAGGTTTTTCTAAATCGGCATGTTTTGATGCCTAATAAATATATGTGAGTATGAAAGTTTGTATAAAAGGTCTATATATCTTCTTAAGTTTCTTCTTTATTAATTCTGTTTTAGCCCAAAAGAAGCAAATTGCTATTGCGAACGAAAAATTCCAAGAGTGTTTCTATATAGACGCTATTAAAATTTATGAGCGTCTGGCCGAAAAAGGATATAGAGATGAAATGGTATTGAAGAAGCTCGGGGACTGCTATTATTTCAATTCAGATTATGTAAAATCACATAAGTGGTATAGCCAGCTGTTTGCTATAAACCCGAAACAGGACCCTGAATATATTTACAGATACGCCCAATCGCTGAAATCAGTTGGGAATTATGGCAAAGCAGATAGTTATTTAAGTGATTTTGTAAAAGCCTCCCAGTCGGATGCCAGGGCTGTGCTGCTGGATAAGAATAAAAATTATCTCGAGATAATCAAATCCAATTCTGGCCGTTACCAGATTAATAATTTAGATATTAATTCTGATTTGTCTGATTTTGGGAGTGCTGTTTGGAATTCCAAACTAGTTTTTGCTTCTTCTAGGAATATCGGTGCTAAAACAAAAAAAATCAGCCATTGGGATAATAATCCTTATAATTCGCTATTTTATTCGCTCATAGACAATGAGTCTAAGCTTTCAGAACCGGAATTGTTTAGTTCTAAGGCGATTGCATCGAAGTATAATGAGTCTACGCCTGTTTTTTCTAAAGATGGCAGGACTATGTATTTTACGCGCAATAATGTATCTAAAGTTAAAAAAGATAACAGAGGAAATCCGATTATTATCTTGAAGATATATAAGAGCATAATGGATGGTGAGAACTGGTCTGTCCCTGTAGAACTGCCTTTTAACAGTAATGAATACAATGTTGCGCATCCTGCTTTGAGCCCTGATGGGAAGTATCTCTTTTTTGCTTCTAATATGCCTGGCACGCTTGGCCAGTCTGATTTGTTCTTTGTAGAGCTCAAATCCGATGGCAGCTATAGCGCTCCTAAAAATTTAGGAAGCATAATTAATACTGAAGGGAGGGAAACCTTCCCTTTTATTACAGAGGCAAATGAACTGTATTTTTCCAGTGACGGACATCCCGGACTTGGAGGTTTAGATGTTTTTGTCGCTACCCTTGGCAATAGTGCTGATGTTGTGAATGTTGATAATGTTGATAATGTTGGGGAGCCTTTAAACAGCTCTCATGATGACTTTTGCTTTTTTATAAATTCTTTTACTAAAAAAGGTTTTTTTACATCCAACAGACCTGACGGAAAAGGGCTTGATGATATCTATTCTCTAGTGGAGACCCGAAGGCTCAATGGTTTTATACTCGATAAGGTGCTTATCGATAAAAATAGCGGTCTGCCTATCGCGGGCGTTAAGATATCGGTATCAAACGAACAGTTTGGTTTTGTTTGTGAAACCGTTACTGATTCTTCAGGACGCTTTAGCGTTCCTCTTGATTACAATAAGAAGTACTATATTAAGGCAGAGAAAGAAGAGTACCTTACGGCCGAAAAGCCTATTATGGTCAGCAAATTAGGCAATGAGGATAAAGACTTTGTGCTTCAGACTGAAAAAAGACTCCTCCCGGTAAAGAGCGGTGATGATGTGGCCAGGCTTTTTGATATCGGCATTTTGTACTTTGATTTAAATAACTCGGCCATAACTTCTAAGGCCAGCGTGCAATTAGAGAAGATGCTCGAGCTGCTAAAGGAGTATCCGTCATTAAATATTGAGATTCGCACGCATACCGACAGCAGGGGTTCAGATGCGTATAACATGCAGCTCTCAGAGAGACGGAATAAGTCGATTGCCGGCTGGCTAGCGCAGAGAGGCATAGAGCCGAAGCGTCTCTCAGGTAAGGGCTATGGCGAGTCTATGCTGGTTAACCAATGCGGGGATGGGGTGAAATGCAGCGAGGAGGAGCATCAGCAAAACCGCAGGAGCGAATTTATATTTGTCAGGCCATAAGTTGGCTGCCTGCCTATAATTATAATACAATTTTATGAAAAAATATTTTACAGTTTTTTTATTCTGTATCTCTGCACTTTGTTTTGCGCAAAGCAGTGCTGTAGGCACGCTTACTCCGGAAGCTTCGGCTATTTTTGAGGTAAAGTCTGTCAAAGGGGGGTTTTTGGCCCCCCGCATGACCCAGGCTCAGCGTGATGCAATTACTGCTCCCGCTGCTGGCGTGATGATTTATAATACGGATGTCAACTGCTACGAGTTCTGGAACTCCAGCGAATGGTTTAATACGTGTGTGGACGGCAGATTGGACCCTTCCTCAAACGGCACGGCAAAGATAAGCGCTTTTGACTGCAGCGGTGCTGCAAGTGGCGTCTTAAATACAGGTATTGGCGCAGTGGCCACCCAGCAGATTACTGTAACGGTAACGCGTAAGGGATCCTATAATATCAGCACTTCAGCTGTAAATGGTGTTTTGTTTGCCGATTCTGGCTTTTTTGACAGCATTGGAGACAAAGTGCTTAACCTTACAGCGTATGGTATTCCGACAGTTGCAGGCACCTATACCTATACGCTTAATACTACCCCTTCGTGCAGTTTTGGCAGGACGGCGGTAAACGGCTCGCTGCTTGTTATATCCAGCCAGCCTATAGCGCCTGCCGCTTCCTGTTCTGCAAAAGGAGTTGTCAATTTGTCGGTTACCGCTTCGGGGACTACAGGCATTGGCTATCAGTGGAGGCGCAATGGGGTAGCTTTGACTGATGATGCAGTTATTTCTGGTGCTGCTTCCAGCGCCTTGAAATTGACAGGCCCCAGAACAAGCGATTCTGGAAATTATGATGTTGTAATCAGCGGCGATGCCAGCTCTTCCATAACTTCTGCTGCAGTGCAGGTGCAGATAAATCAGAGCCCAGTGGTAGTTACCGCAGAGCAGAAAATCTGCCTGCCTGCCACCGCCAATCTGACCCTTTCTGGCGTAACACTGGACAGCACTCCCGGATTAGCATACAGCTATTTTACGGATGCTGCTGCCACTAGCGCTTTGTCCACGCCAGGTTCAGTTGGAACGGGCACGTATTATATAAAAGGCACAGACAGTTTTGGCTGTTTTGATATTAAGCCTGTTACGGTAAGCACAAACAGCGTTGCTGTTGCGGCCATTGGCGGGGGAGCCGCTGTGGTGACTGTGGGAAATAAAACCCCCGCTTTTACAGATGCAACTCCTGGCGGCACATGGTCGATCGCCAATGGCACGGGGAGTGCTACTATTGACAGTTCTGGCATTGTTACGGGAGTTTCAGCCGGCACTGTAACTGTTGTTTATAGTGTCACAAATGGCGGATGTATCAGTGCGGCGTCAAAAAGCCTGACCATTGATGCAGGAGGGGTTATTCCAGGAAATGCGGTCTGTGCAGGAAAAACCATTTCCAAGATAGCTTGCACCGGTGTATCTGGAGCTGTTCTTAACGATGATGCTGCCACCCCTGAGGGGATAGAATATGACTGGGCTTCTGCCGCCAGCAGTGTTTTGGGAGCCGGTTTTGGGGCTACAACCGCAACGCGCGCTCTGGTTGAAATAGGGGGGCAGTGCTGGGCACGCTACAATATGGATGTGGTGAACGGCAATGATAAACCTGCCATTAATGATGGCATAGACCGCGGATCGAGCGATTATTACAACAGTGCTGCAGGCGAGCCTGCAGCCAACGAAGGCCTATTGTACCAGTGGTCAGCGGCAATGAACGGCAGCACAGCGGAGCGCGCTCAGGGAGTCTGCCCTTCAGGCTGGCATGTCCCTTCGGACTGCGAGTGGATGTTTTTAGAAAATACCTTGGGTATGACAGTGGCCGATCAAGTAGCTACAGGATACAGATATTCTGGTAGAGTTGGAGATCTAAAAATTGGAGGCTCTTCCGGATTTTCGGGGTTATTTTCTGGTTACGGTAATTCTGCGCCGGCTTTCCGCGATCGTGGCAGTATCGGTTACTTTTGGTCGTCGTCAGTTAGTGGTTCTAATGCGTTCAGTCGCATCTTGTACTTGTCTTACGCTTATGGTAGCAGGAACTCTACGACCAGAGCGTACAGTTTTTCTGTTCGCTGTCTTAAGGATTGATTTATTTTATTTAGCAATATCAATCATTTTTAATTATGTTGGTTTTAGAAAAGCGGAGCTGCAGAAGCCAATGCAGTTTGGAATGCATTTCCAGTTAATGGCAGAATGGCAATTTCAGTGCGAAGCTATGGCGCTGTTTTATATAACGTCAGGGCTTTGTCTTTTAAGGGCGTTTGGCCAGGGGCTGTTCAGCCAATGCGGAGATGGGGTAAAATGCAGTGAGCAGGAGCATCAGTAAAACTGCAGGAGCGAATTTATATTTGTCAGACCATAACTTGGCTGGCCGTCTTTAGACTTTATTTTTTTCTTAATTATTAGTGCAGTTTTTATGAAAAAATATATTACAGTGTTATTGTTTTCTGTTTCTGTATGTAGTTCTGCGCAAAGCAGTGCTGTAGGCACGCTTACTCCGGAAGCTTCTGCTATTTTTGAGGTAAAGTCTGTCAAAGGGGGTTTTTTGGCCCCCCGCATGACCCAGGCTCAGCGCGATGCAATCATTGCTCCTGCTGCAGGCCTTATGGTTTACAATACGGATGTAAACTGCTACGAGTTTTGGAACTCCAGCGAATGGTTTAATATGTGTGTGGACGGCAGATTGGACCCTTCGTCAAACGGCACGGCAAAGGTAGACGCTTATGACTGCAGCGGTGCCGGCGGGGGCACTCTGAATATGGGGATGGCTTCCACAGCGACGCAGGAGATTACCGTATCGGTAACGCGCAAAGGCTCCTATAATATCAGCACCGGCGCTGTCAACGGGGTTATTTTTAGCGATTCGGGCACTTTTGACAGTGCGGGTACAAAGGTGATCACCCTTACAGGATACGGCTCTCCGGCAAGCGCAGGAACCTATACCTATGCGCTTAATACTGCCCCTTCGTGCAGTTTTGACAGGACGGCGGTAAACGGCTCGCTGCTTGTCATATCCAGCCAGCCGGCCGCTCCTCCTGCAGCCTGTTCGGGAACAGGGGAGGTGGTTCTGTCTGTTGCCGTTTCCGGCACCACTGGGATTGCCTATGCCTAGAGGCGCAATGGCGCATTTCTGTCCAATGATTCTGTAATTTCAGGCGCAGCCACCAATACCTTAAAGCTGACCGATCCCAGAACAAGCGATGCCGGGGATTACGATGTGCTTATAAGCGGCGATGCTGCATCGCCTGTCAGCTCTTCGATTGTAAAAGTTACAGTGAATGCCACGCCGACTGTTGTCACCGCAGAGCAGAAGATCTGCCTGCCAGCCACAGCCAATCTGACCCTTTCTGACGTAACACTGGGCAGCACTCCCGGATTAGCGTACAGCTATTTTACGGATGCTGCTGCCACTAGCGCTTTGGCCACGCCAAGTTCAGTTGGAACGGGCACCTATTATATAAAAGGCACAGACAGTTTTGGCTGTTTTGATATCAGGCCTGTTGCTGTGAGCACAAACAGCGTTGCTGTTGATGCCATTGGCGGGGGAGCCGCTGCGGTGACTGTGGGAAATGAAACCCCCGCTTTTACAGATGCAACTCCTGGCGGTACGTGGTCGATCGCCAATGGCACGGGGAGTGCTACTATTGACAGTTCTGGCATTGTTACGGGAGTTTCAGCCGGCACTGTAACTGTCGTTTATAGCATTGCAAATGCCGGATGTATCAGTGCGGCGTCAAAAAGCCTGACCGTTGGTGAAGGAGGGGTTATCCCCGGAAATGCGTTCTGTGCAGGAAAAAGTATTTCAAAGACATCCTGCATCGGTGTATCTGGAGCTGTTCTTAACGATGATGCTGCCACCACTGACGGGGTAGAATATGACTGGGCTTCTGCCGCCAGCAGTGTTTTGGGAGACGGTTTTGGGGCGACTACGGCTACGCGCGCTCTGGTTGAAATAGGGGGGCAGTGCTGGTCGCGCTACAATATGGATGTGGTGAACAGCAATGACACTCCTGCCATTAATGATGGAATAGACCGTGGATCGAGCGATTATTACAACAGGGCAGGAGTCGAGCCTGCAGCCAATGAAGGCCTGCTGTACCAGTGGTCGGCGGCAATGAACGGCAGCACGGCGGAGCGCGCTCAGGGAGTCTGCCCTTCAGGCTGGCATGTCCCTTCGGACTGCGAGTGGATGTTTTTGGAAAATAGCTTGGGTATGACAGTAGCCGATCAGGTGGCAACGGGATATAGAAATTCAGGTATTGTTGGCATAAAATTAACTACTGGAGGATCTTCTGGATTCGCTGCACTATTGTCAGGTAATGGGCTCTATGCGCCCTCTTTCCAGGGCCGCGGTGTTAACGGCTTCTTTTGGTCATCATCGCCTAGCGGTTCTTCTGCGTTCAATCGCTCAGTGCAGTATAATGTTACTTCTATTTACAGGGGCGCTAACAGCGTAGCTCAAAGTTATTCTGTCCGCTGTAAAGGATTGATTTTCTTTATTGATTTTTATTGGAGCAAATCTTATTAAGGGTTTGAGATAATATATATTATGACGGCTAGATAAAATGAGTAGCTGGAAAAGGGATCTTATTATAATTTATTCCTTTTTAAGGACGATATTCTTAGTGAAGATGGAAAATTAAAAGGGCATTCCAATAAAATTTATCAGCGGGATAATAAAGTTTTTTATTTTACTGTTATTATATTTTATAGTTTTAGGGGATATGTCTTAAAAACAGCCCTTTTTGACTTATCGCAATCTCAATCAAAATTGCCATTGCCAACGGGAATTGCAGCGAAAGATTTATGTTTTTCAATCATATTTCAATATTTTGTGGCATTACGATTGCTGTAAGCTGCAAATATTGTTTATGTTAAATTATTTTCCCTTCGTTATGTTAAAATGGAATTGTAAGAAATTAAGTGTGGTTTTTGAATTAATGCATGAGCAGTATGAGATTTAAGTTTATTTTTATTGTATTTATTTTCAGTGGCATAAGCCTTTCTTTTGCCCAGGTCAAGGACAGTATAAGGATTCGGGGAGAATTTCATGATAACATTCGCTATGCCAGTGCTGTTTTAGTGGCTTTTGGCTCAGAGGAGAAAGCAGTGTTAAAAAGTCCCATTAAGCAGGGGGTTTGCAAGATCTCCCTGCCAGCAGACCTGACACCTGGAATTTATCGTCTGGTGTACAGTCAAAGCGAAGCAGCTTCTTATATCGATCTAATACTTAATGGCTCAGAGCCTCTTATTTCTTTTTCGTTAGACGCAAATAAAAAAGAAACAGTGGTTTTCAAAGAATCTGATAGTAATAAAAGGTGGTATGGATATCTGCTGGCAAGCAGGAGCAGACTGCTAAAAATAGAAATGCTTTCAGAACTTTGGATGAACTATCCTGATCGCAGAGATAAAATTCTTTCAGCGGTGAAAAGCAGTATTGAAAAGGAAAAGGAACACTATCAAAACGAGCTCAAAATTTTTATTAAAGAAAATAAAGGAAGCTGGCAGGCTGATATGGCTGCAAATACCCCTTATTATTTTACTGATTTAAATGAATTGCAGGTCTTGCAGGATTACGACCGCAGGAACCATTATTGGGACCATATAGACACCCAGAATGAAGGTTTGCTGCATAGTCCACTTTATACAGACCATATCCTTAATTACCTTCGGTATTATATGAATCCCCAAATGCATTTTGGCGAACAGGAGATGGAAGAGGGCTTTAAAAAGAGCAGCGACACCATAATGGCTAAGTTTGGAGGAAATGGGAAAACACAAAAGTTTGCCTTGCAATATCTGATTAGAGGCTTTAAGGAAATAGGCCAGGAAAAGGTATTGCAGTATATAGATCAAAAGTATGCCCATATTGCTTTACAATGCCAGGATGATCAGGAAAAAGAAGCGTTTGAACAGCGGATGGCCTGTTATGAACTGCTAAAGAACGGTGTGAAAGCTCCTGATTTCAGCTGGTATGATAAGGATGGAGTCGTTAAAAAATTGAATGACATTGCCGGTGATAAGGTTCTGGTTGTTTTTTGGGCAAGCTGGTGTACGCATTGCCAGCAGATGATGCCAAGTCTTAATGAATTTGCTTTAAACAATCCCAATATAAAAGTACTGGCTGTCAGCCTGGATGATGATCAGGATGCTTTTATGCGAATCACAGGGAAGTTTAATAATATGCTTCATTTTTGCGATTTTAAAAAATGGAACAGCGATCCTGTTATAAAATATAATATTGTGGCGACTCCGAGTTTTTTTCTCTTGGATAAAGAACGACGAATCATTGACAAATATGCTTCGTTTGAAGGTTTTATAACTGCTCTGGCTAAAATGCAATAGTTTTTCTGCTTTTTTAATTGTAAAACAGCTGATTGTGTCAGTACTATCCTTTTACAGTTTAAATGATTAACGGTAATCTTATAAATGCTATGGTAAAGTTTAGCTTGATTGTTTTTATTTTTTTAGACAGTTATAATTTTGCTCAAAACAGCAGCATTGCTAACCCTTTGCCTTTGCCTTGAGCTCCATATTTATTTACTTTTTATAAGTATTTGTCAAAGCTTGCAATTGTGATATTGGCTATACAGTTTTTGAGCAGACTTTTATCAGGCTATATCAGTGCGATTCTGTTATTGGGGATGCTGATATTTTTTGTTTTTTTTGACAGCACCTTTTAGTCCTGCGATTATTTCCTTTATGAAGATTTGAAAATCAAGCAGGAAGCTGGTTATTTTCGATCCGTTTCTTAAAGAAAAAAGGTGCTACAAATGTAACTGCTATATTTGATATAGCAGTTTTTTTTTTAAATAGATGTCCATAAATCTTAAAAGATTAGCTCTTCCGTTTACTGATGGAGCACGCAGCGTACTAGCTAATTAGTGCTTACAGTGTTAAAAATTGGTTTTAGATCTGATGTGGGCTCTTTTTCTTTTTCAGTTAGGATGCCTATTTTGGCTTTAGCATCTGCTAGTGCTCCAATGATATTATTCAAAATTAGTGCACGGTCTTTTACCAGTTCTTCCAGATGCTGGATGTATGCATTAGTCTGTTTTCAGTTTCTTTGTTATAAGATCTTCAAGAATTATTTGGTTTTCAAATTAACCTCGCCAACTCCAAAGAAGAAAAGAAAATGCCGCCGTATTTTTTAAAGAAATGTCTTTCATGACCAGAAAGAATATGTAGGAACCCAGAAGATAATCTTCACACGAATCACTATTTTATTCCGGCTTGGTCATCCAGTATGCTAATAAAATTTGCCTGCATATCGGATTCTTATAAAAACGGCACAAGAAATATGCAACGTAAAGCAGACAGCGGGTGATAAATTCTGGGGTTGAGGGGTTTGTTCAGATCTTTAAAAGCTGACTTGGCTGTGGTCGCAATTGATATGTTGAAAACAGCCATGCATGAAACTCGGGAAATAAGAATTGGGAACAGTAAAAAATAAGACATATCGAGTTTGGCTGTAAAATCAATGGAGAATTAATAATTCTGATCCATTTCAGCAATACACATTTATTTTTACGGTTTTTGTCTGCGTATCCTAATTCTCATTTTAGCTGCTGCTGAGCAGGTAATATTAAGTTTTTCCAAAATGGATGATCGACACTAGTTTCTATTTTTGCAGTAAAAGCAGAATTATCCAATTATCGAATTTTCAAATGCCTTTGAAAACTTACGAGATGATTCTCTTTGCAATATTGAAGTTTTTCGCTTCTGGCAATTTGTTAGCGATTTTTTAGATAACGCCTTGCATAACCGTATTTTTCAAAATGTTTGCGTTTATATTTTTTTTTGAAATATACATTTTTGAAAACTTTTTTTTCATTACTCCTCTCTGTTTCCTTGTAAAACGGGACTTAAGCTGTTTTCTAGTCAAATGAAATTTGTCTTTTTTAGTTTTGTTTTGAAAATGCTAAAAAATGTTAACGTTGAAATATTCCGATAGCACTAATAATTAAAAGTACCTTATTTTAAATAAATAAGAAAAAACGGGAGTAGCCGTATGAAGTAATCTGTCTGTGCTTCAAAATTTAAAACTTCTTTTGCAAAAAAAAAAATAAGCACATTTTTACTTTATAAATTTAGCTATAGTACTGCTCTTAAATAATTATTGGGATACTGGAGTTATTTAATCAATATGAAAATGTGTTTGTTTTAAAAAAAAACAGTTATGATCAAAAATCTACTTTCTTTGTCGATATGCTTTTTAAGTATTCAGCTTGTAGGTGCACAAACACAACCTGTGATTTCATATCCAGGCACTCTAACCTACACCAAAGGGACAGCTATTAGCACTGTAAGCCCTACCCCTAAAAACAACCTTGTATCCACTTATGCTGGAAACGGATCAGCGGCTTTTGCTGACGGAACAACCTCTACAGCTTCATTTAACAAACCTGTCGAAGTGCTTTTTTCTTCATCTGGTGATTTATATGTCGCTGAGCATTCCAACAGACGAATTAGAAAAATAACTTCAGCAGGAGCTGTATCAACTTTTGCTGGAAACGGAGTTGGGGCTACTGTAGATGGAGTAGGTACTGCCGCTTCCTTTGTTTCGTGTTCATCTTTGGCTTTTCTCTCCTCAGGCGACTTAATTGTATCAGATTTTACCGGGTGTAGAATAAGGAGAATAACACCCGCAGGTGTAGTGACAACTTTTGCGGGAAGCGGAGCATTGTCTAGTATCGATGGAACAGGAACCGCTGCTTCTTTCCATAATCCGAGCGGAGTAGCAGTTGATGCTTTAGATAACATATATGTTACAGATTTTAGTTCTCATAAAATAAGAAAAATAACGCCCGCTGGAGTTGTATCGACCTTTGCGGGTAGCGGAGTTCAGGGGGGTGCTGATGGTTTTGGAACGGCAGCTTCTTTCAGTAATCCCAATGGACTCATAGTTGGTCCTACTGGCGATATATTTGTTACCGAGGCAAGTCATAGAATTAGAAAAATAACCCCTACAGGAGCAGTAACGACTTTTGCAGGCACTGGATTGCCGGGAATTTTTAATGGTTCTACATTATTGACTTCTACATTTAATAATCCTAGAGGCATCTATTTTAATAGTTTAGGTTATATGTTTGTCAGTGATCAGAATGGAAATGTGATTAGAAGAATAAGTCCCTCAGGTGAGATTGTTACTCTTGCTGGTAATGGAATATCGGGAAATAGCGATGGGGCTGGATCCCTTGCGCAATTTAGCACTCCCGCTGGAGTAACCATTAACCCTGCAACTGGCGATTTATATAATGCTGATTCTGGCAATAGTATTATAAGAAAGATTAAAACAGCAGTATTAAGTATTAGTCCTGCCTTACCTGCAGGATTAGTTTTTAATGCTTTAACAGGAGAAATAAGTGGAACGCCAACTGCAATTACTTCAAAGGCAATATATAATGTTACAGCCCAAAACGAAGGAGGCACTACGATTGTTCCAATTGAAATAACGGTTAATGATATTATCATGGGGCCTGTATTTTATCCAGATACCGCTTGTGATGTTAATAAGCCGCTTGCAGTGTCAATTAAACCTGTTCCGATTACTGGGGGTGCAGTGGTTTCTTTTTCAATGGGAACTGGGGATTCCTTGCCCGATGGATTGGTTCTTAATGGTTTGACTGGAGAGATAACTGGGACTCCAACAGTTATCGGGAGATTTTCATGTGTAATTATAGCAACAAACAGTGCTGGATCTAGATCCTCCAATTTGTTTTTGATTGATGTTAAGGATGTTGATACAGACAATGACGGCATCCTGGATGGGGCAGACAACTGTCCGCTTGTTTCAAACTCTGACCAGCTGGATACTGATGGTGACCTGATAGGGGATGCCTGCGATGCTGATGATGACAATGACGGGATACTGGATGGGGCAGACAACTGTCCGCTTGTTTCAAACTCTGGCCAGCTGGATAACGATGGGGATCTGATAGGGGATGCCTGCGATGCCGATGATGACAATGACGGCATCCTGGATGGGGCAGACAACTGTCCGCTTGTTTCAAACTCTGACCAGCTGGATACCGATGGTGACCTGATAGGGGATGCCTGCGATGCTGATGATGACAATGACGGGATACTGGATGGGGCAGACAACTGTCCGCTTGTTTCAAACTCTGGCCAGCTGGATAACGATGGGGATCTGATAGGGGATGCCTGCGATGCCGATGATGACAATGACGGCATCCTGGATGGGGCAGACAACTGTCCGCTTGTTTCAAACTCTGACCAGCTGGATACCGATGGTGACCTGATAGGGGATGCCTGCGATGCTGATGATGACAATGACGGGATACTGGATGGGGCAGACAACTGTCCGCTTGTTTCAAACTCTGACCAGCTGGATACTGATGGTGACCTGATAGGGGATGCCTGCGATGCTGATGATGACAATGACGGCATCCTGGATGGGGCAGACAACTGTCCGCTTGTTTCAAACTCTGGCCAGCTGGATACTGATGGTGACCTGATAGGGGATGCCTGCGATGCAGACGATGACAATGACGGCATCCTGGATGGGGCAGACAACTGTCCGCTTGTTTCAAACTCTGGCCAGCTGGATACTGATGGTGACCTGATAGGGGATGCCTGCGATGCTGATGATGACAATGACGGGATACTGGATGGGGCAGACAACTGTCCGCTTGTTTCAAACTCTGGCCAGCTGGATAACGATGGGGATCTGATAGGGGATGCCTGCGATGCCGATGATGACAATGACGGCATCCTGGATGGGGCAGACAACTGTCCGCTTGTTTCAAACTCTGACCAGCTGGATACTGATGGTGACCTGATAGGGGATGCCTGCGATGCTGATGATGACAATGACGGGATACTGGATGGGGCAGACAACTGTCCGCTTGTTTCAAACTCTGGCCAGCTGGATAACGATGGGGATCTGATAGGGGATGCCTGCGATGCCGATGATGACAATGACGGCATCCTGGATGGGGCAGACAACTGTCCGCTTGTTTCAAACTCTGACCAGCTGGATACCGATGGTGACCTGATAGGGGATGCCTGCGATGCTGATGATGACAATGACGGCATACTGGATTTAGCAGACAACTGTCCGCTTGTTTCAAACGCTGATCAGATGGATACTGATGGGGATCTGATAGGGGATGCCTGCGATGCTGATGATGACAATGACGGCATCCTGGATGTTGCAGACAACTGTCCATTGATGATTAACCTTGATCAGTTGGATACTGACGGGGATTCAATAGGAGATGCATGTGATTCAGATGATGATGGAGACGGAATCCTTGATGGTGTCGACAATTGTCCTTTAATTGCTAATGCTGGCCAGTTGGATACAGACGGAGACTCAATAGGAGATGCATGTGATTCAGATGATGATGGAGACGGAATCCCAGATGGTGCAGACAACTGTCCTTTAATTGCTAATCCTGACCAATTGGATACAGACGGAGACTCAATAGGAGATGCATGTGATTCAGATGATGATGGAGACGGAATCCCAGATGGTGCAGACAACTGTCCTTTAATTGCTAATCCTGACCAATTGGATACAGACGGAGACTCAATAGGAGATGCATGTGATTCAGATGATGATGGAGACGGAATCTTAGATGGTGCAGACAACTGTCCGCTTGTTTCAAACTCTGGCCAGGTGGATACAGACGGAGACGGAATTGGAGATGCATGCGATTTGAATACGGATTCAGACAATGACGGCATATTAGATGGAGCAGACAACTGTCCGCTTGTTTCAAACTCTGGCCAGGTGGATACAGACGGAGACGGAATTGGAGATGCATGCGATTTGAATACGGATTCAGACAATGACGGCATATTGGATGGAGCAGACAACTGTCCGCTTGTTTCAAACTCTGGCCAGGTGGATACAGACGGAGACGGAATTGGAGATGCATGTGATGCGGAAGATGTTCTAATTTCAGAGGCAATAACACCTAATGGGGATGGAATCAACGACACTTGGATGATCTATGGCATTGAGAATTATCCTGGCACTACTGTTCGCGTATTTAACAGATGGGGAAGTGAGGTTTTCTATTCTAAAGATTATAAAAATGACTGGAATGGAAGCTGGAGTGATAAGGGCACATTACCTGAATCAAGTGCATACTATTATATCGTAGACTTAAAATCACAAGGGATTATGATTAAAAAGGGCTGGATATTTATTACTAAATAATTTTATACGATGAAAAAAATTAATTATATATTAACGGGAACACTTCTATTATTTAGTGGTGTTTCCTTCTCTCAGCAGGATGCTTCATTTACACAATACCGCTATCATATGAACAGCATTAATCCGGCGTATGCAGCAATCGGTGAAGAAACAGCAATAGCCAGTTCTCTGAGGGATCAATGGACGGGTGTGCCGGATGCCCCTCTAACCCAATGTGTTTCCTTTGGAACTCCGATAGCATTAAATACCGGTATTGGGCTGTCAATTGTCAACGACAGGACTTTTATGGAGAAACAAACGTTTGTTGGAATTGATTTTTCATACAAAATGAAATTAAATCCTGCTTTGGATTTATATTTTGGGTTAAAAGCCGGCGGTAACTTCTACAGTGTTAACACTTCCGGTCTAGATACTTATAATATTCAGGCTGATCCTGCTTTAATATCATATACCAGTTTTAATCCAAATGTAGGATTAGGGTTTGTCTTAAAGAATGAAAAATATTATGTGTCTCTTTCGGTTCCCAGAATCTTAAGTACTCAAAAGGTAAGGAACCAGTCAGGATATGCTGTAATGGCATCTGATAGAGCCCACTGGTATTTCAGCGGCGGGTATGATTTTGAATTAGACTCAGGTCTGACCCCCTTGGTGCTAAAGCCTTCCCTAATGTTGCGTTATGTGAGCAACGCTCCTGTTTCTGCAGATTTTAATTCTATGCTTGAGATAGCTAAAATATTTGAAATTGGCGCCATGTATAGAACAGACCAAGCCTTTGGAGTTTTGACTGATTTTACAATTAATAAACGTCTGCTTTTAGGGTATTCTTATGAATGGATTACCAAACCTTCTTTGGGCAGCGCAAGAGGAACTTATGAGCTTTTTTTGAAATATACTTTTTAGATTAATTTCAGATAATATTAAAATTATTTTTATTTTGATTATAGCATCTTGAATGAATAAAAAAATCCACTTAAAAAGTGGATTTTTTTATTCATTCAAGTGCCTGTCTGATATCTTGCCGGTGGATGGCGGATGTTTAAACTAAAAAGCTAAAATAGGGGATAGAGATGTTGCCTATTGTTCTGGCGAATTAATTCAACCCAGAGAATAAGGAATCAGTTTGGCTGGGCAGTAAAACCATCTGGGGATTATTTCCTGCAAACGTTTGTCTGTCTTGTGATGACCTATTCCTGCGTGTGGAAGCCAGTGAATACCTCTACAGTTCTTTTACATCATTTATAGTTGTATTAGGAGGTTAAGAATTTAGAATTATAAGCCCCCATTTGAACAAAATTTAAATATATATCCTTTTTTACGGGCGGTAGTATTTTCTATGATAAAATTACGGTTTGTTTTGAAAATATTGAAAGCACGCATAAAAGACAAAACCTTTAAAATTGTTTGATTTGTCTCGTTTGCCGTTTTTTTGCTTTAATTATAAAATTTGAATGTCTCTTTTGAGTTCTAAGCATAAATAACACTGCATAAATTTTACGGTTTCGTAAAAAAAATCCCTTTAATTTTTCTTTTAGAGAAAACTTTCGACTCCCGAGTCCTGATATTGCTAAAACTTTTCACGATATAAGATCTGTTGTTTTTAATTGAATTTTCTTGCTGTTTAATTTGATTTTATTTACGATTTTCTTAAAAAGATGTTCTAAGTTTTGTAATTCTTTTTCTTCGTCTAGTATTAATGTTCAGTTTTAGATGTGATTTTAGGATAAACTGTAATTCAAAATAGCAAAATGTTATTTTAATTTTGGACAAGTCCCGAATAAGATTTTTTTATTAAAAAGCAGTACTTCTAAATCTTAAAAAAAAATTTTTTTAGTTTCAATGACGCCTACATTTGTGCAGCAAAGGCCTTTAGATTCCCTTTTAATTGTTTTTGTTGTTTTTGGTAGAGAATATGGAGAGGTAGGGCTATAATTGGCAGATTTGGTATTTTTTTCTGCCAGCCTCTCTGTATTTTTTTTCTGTGGATTTTAGATTGACTTTTACTGTTGGGCATTTTTATTCTTTTTTATTGCTTAGTTAATAAGGGCATTTTTAAATAAAAATTAGGTTTAGTCTAAAATAAAAGATCTCCCTTTTTTAATATTGCTGGAATAATTTTCGGATATAAAAAAATAGGATTGCATTTTAGGAAATCTTTGAAATTTGTGAATTTACATGAGTCTCGCTCAACAACGGTAGATGATTATTTTGGTAATGTAATCCTGTTTTTTCTTTTTTTTACTCATATCAGTTGTAAAGAAAGAATATAATTTTAGCATGTGGCCGCCACATTTTTTTACAGGATTTTGAGAAAAAATCTCAAAGATAAAATGATAATGGAATGTCTGATTTACATCTTCTGACTGGTCAAGTTCTCATCTGTAAGGATTTCGGAACTCAATTGTTTAATAGGCATTTTTAGAAAGAGAATAACTGTTTTGGTTTGCATCACTTAAATAAAATGAATTCAGTTTTTTTATTTAAAAAGAAGACAGGAATTTTTTGAGTTGGTGCGATTTTAGATAGGATGTCTGCTTTTCCATATTCTTAATCGCCATTTAATACCTTTTTTTGTGAGTTTTCCCAGCTGCTGTCTTTGAAATGTAAATTCGGTTTCTAAATACGATAATTTTTCCTTAGACCGATATAAATTATGAATAGCGCTTGAGTAATTTTTTAATAAAATATTTTTGGCTTTTATGGCTTTTCAGGCTTATTTTTCTCCTATCAGGAAAATAAAATGCAGAGTGCGGTTTATAATAATCGCCCCGGCATCTTTTCTTCCTTTTATTGATTGGAAGCAGTGCGTTTTGTGATTGTTCTAAAAATCATTAAGCGCCATCCTGAGAATGCATGTATAGGGGATCTGAAGCTCAACCGAGGGTTTCTGGCGGTTTAAATATTGTGTAAGCAATGTTTTGCTAAAATTACTGCAGAACTCGCCAGCTTTAGGAATAAGGGCGAATATTGAGAATTTGGCACAGATAAAGAATTTAAATTCTTTGTTTGAGATCTTCGAAATTTTGGAATTGCAAATATGGGATGATGGCTTTGATGATATGTTTTAATTTCCAGGTGAAACAATAACCTGTTTTCTGGAAGAAAGCTTTTAAATTTGATAGATTAACCTTTGATGCTCTTGTGCTCAGACCCTCCAGGGATTTCTCATTATTAAACAGAAATAGAAGAAAGTGGGCTGTTAGCCATTATTATATGGGAGGTTTGCTTTTAAGGCGAGTTGGAATCTTGAAGGAGTTCGATAAGGATTCGACAAATCTTCAATTTTAGGATAATAATGTATGAAATCACTGTAGTTTAAAGAATCTAATTCCGGTTTTACTGAGGCGTTGTATGATTCTTTTTAAGCTTTAAAAAGTTGCAATGATTTGAAGGCTTAATTATGTGGGACCTGCATTATTAGCTTCAGTGAGCTTTAAAAGGCATTAAATGTATTTAAAAATGATGCAAAATCAGGCAGTTTTAATTAAAAAAGATTAATTATGGATATTCATAAGCTTTTACGTAACCAGCTTAACAACATTGTGCCTTCCGATCTTCAGGAAGATCCATCTATCCAATCCTTTATAAAAGCAGTTAATGGCTCTTACTGGTCCTTTGAAAAAGAAAAGGGCTCAAAGAGTCCTGCACTTAAGGAAACAGAAAAAGTGTACAATGAAATGTTAGGGAAGCAGGAGTATGGAAATAAGGTAAAGCAGCAATCTAGCTTAAATCTTTGCAAATGCAGCGGTGATGCAGATCAAGATTATTTGCCGGTAAATCGGGAAAAGAAAAATGATCTTCCTTTTAATGCAAAATATATTGACAGACAAATTGCCCATTGCAAAGCAGAGATAAAAGAAAAAGAAACTGTTCAGTTTTTAAAAACGTTATTGGAGAATCTGCAGTCTGGAATTCTGGTGGTAGACAGTAATAATAATATTTTATATTTGAACCAGTATTTATGTGATATGCAAAATATCAATTCTTATCCTGATCTTATGACTGGAAAGAATATAGATGGATATATAAATCATACTCAGGTATTGTTTAAAGATGGAGCATCATATGGAAATAGGATTATTGAAGTTATGTCTCATAAAAAAAGTGTGGCACATGAAATGCTTGAGACAGTCGACAGCCGTTTTTTTGAAAGAGATTATACACCTATTTTTGCTGAAAATGAATGCATTGGCCATCTTTGGAAGTTTACTGATGTAACAGAAAGCATTAAAGATAAAAATTTACTCAAACAAAGTGAAGAGCGTAAGAGTATTATTATAAATTCTTCGTTTCATGCCATTGTTACCGTTAATATAAATGGAAGAATTACTTTTTGGAATAATCAGGCCGAAGTTATTTTTGGCTGGAAAAAAGAAGAGGTCTTAGAAAAGAAACTAGATGAGATTATAATTCCAGAAAAACATGGGGATGGACACAAACAAAGATTAAGATATTTTAAAGATGCAGGCAAGGGGTTTATTTTAAATAGACAGATAGAATTTCGGGCCATTAATAATAATGGACGGGAATTTCCTGCTGAGATATCTATTATACCGCTAGAGCAGAATGGAGAAGTGTTTTTTTGCTGCTTTATAAAGGACATTTCAGAGCAAAAAAAAACAGAAATTAAGTTAAAAGTTCAGGAGGAAAAGTATCGCAACATTCTTGCTAACATGAATTTAGGTCTTATCGAAGTTGACAACAATGAAATTATTCAATTTGCCAATCAAAGTTTTGCTGACATGTCAGGATTTGAAATCAATGAATTAATTGGACTGAATGCTTCCAAAACATTTCTTTTCGCAGAAGGCATTGAAAGATTAAATTCTAAAATTGAACTGCGTAAAAAAGGCATATCCGATGTTTATCAAATACCGGTAAAAAATAAAAAGGGAGAATTAAGATGGTGGGCAGTTGGCGGGGCGCCTAATTATGATGATAAGGGAAGATTAGTGGGATCTATCGGAATTCACTTAGACATTACTGAACAAAAACGGATGGAGGCCGAACTTGAGAAGGAAAGATTAAAGGCAGAAGAAGCCTCCAAAGCCAAGGAAGCTTTTTTAGCAAATATGAGCCATGAAATCCGCACTCCCCTTAATGGCATAATCGGTTTTTTGAGAGAACTGAAGCGCCAGAACTTAACCCCATTGCAAAGACAGTATGTGGAGAGAAGCGCTTTAGCTTCAAAACATTTGTTGTCAATTATAAGTGATGTATTAGACATTTCTAAAATTGAAGCAGGTGAAATGTCACTTGAAACAGAAGATTTTATATTTGAAAATGTAATTTCAAATGTTGTCAATGTCCTTGATCCTTTAGCAAAGAAAAAATCATTAGAACTGATCATAGAGATTTCCAAGGATGTTCATAGTGTTTTAAAAGGAGATATTGTAAGATTGCAGCAGATATTATTTAATCTCGTTGGAAATTCTTTGAAATTTACAAGTAAAGGCCAAATATTACTGAAATGTGAAGTGCTTAGAAATGCCGAATCTTGGCAGAGACTGCAGATTTCTGTTACGGATTCTGGTATAGGAATGGATCAGGGCTACGCAAAAAAAATTTTCAATAAATTTTCGCAGGAAAATATCGCAATTTCACGGAAATTCGGAGGCACCGGATTAGGTATGGCTATTACTAAAGAACTGATTCATTTAATGAATGGTGAGATTAATGTCAAAACCGAGAAAGGTACAGGAACTACTGTTAGTTTTGTTGTCGATTTAGAAAAGGGAGATGTTCAGGGCATAAAAAAAATTAAAAATGAAATTGATGTTGATATTTCAGGACTTAATGTTTTACTGGTTGAGGACAATGGGATAAACAGAATGGTTGCGAATAATTCACTGAGGCACTTCAATTGTTTGGTTACGGAAGCAGTGAATGGTATTGAAGCCATAGAAATATTAAAAACTAAAAGTTTTGATGTTATTTTAATGGATCTTCAGATGCCTGAGATGGACGGCATAGAAGCCACTAAGAAAATTAGAAAGGATTTGAAATTGCAAACGCCTATAATTGCTTTTACAGCCAATGCATTTAAAAGCGAGATTGACAAATGCAAAAAAGCAGGCATGGATGATTATATTACAAAACCTTATGAGGAGTTTGATTTGATTGAAACCATTTGTATGAATATTAAGAATAGTAATTTTGTAAATAATTCTATGGGGGAAAAAGAAAAACGCAATGACTTTTAACTGCTTTGTGCAATATCAGCAGAGATGACTTGTGTTCTGTTAAGAAAAAAAATGCAGATTTTATAGACCAAATTAAACAGTTTATTTCTAAGACAGAGCAGGTTATATCTTCCAATGAGTTTTTTGGCATTAAGCCAGCTTTATATTGGGATTTCAGATCGGATAAGCAGATAAGGTTTTGATAAAGATTGTGTTAAAGGTGTTTTTGCAAATTAAAAACGAATAGCTGCTTACTTTGGATCAGTTGGCCAGACAGGTTTAGGGTTTATTTTATAGTTATAATGTATATTTGATAATTAGAGAGTGGCGCTTGGGTTAATTGGCAGCTTGCACTAAATCTTGTAAGTGCCATAATGCTTGTTTTTATGCTTTTTCATGAACTGGTTATCCGGTTTGTGATAAAAATTGGCTGTCGACGGAAATGTTGGTATTTTATGCAACCTATTATTTAGGCGGCACATGCCAGGACTTATATTTCAGATTCTTTGCTTTTGCAATTTCTGCCAATTATGTTTTAGCATTTAGAAGTCTTAAAAATTACGAATAAGTCGATTTTAGCCATTGACTTTTTACTTCACAAATAATTGAATATATATATTAAAGTCATGCAATCAGTCCGTAATCCTGATCCATATTGTTTTCAGGGGCTGCACAACAAAAACTGGAAAAGTCAAACTGCATTGCTGCAATAGGCCGGTTTAGTAATTCTCCAATGCCTTGTCTAGAATTCAGAAGTTTCAGCCTGATCAGTTTCTCAAAGCTTAATCGGACGTCTTGTTGTTAAAAACAGCAGACGTAAGAGTAGCCTTGCATTTCTTTTTCCTATTAAGTCGGCATATCCAATTCAATGGTTGTAATATTTTTTTGGAGTCGTATTTCTTAACTTTTTAAAAGCAACATAAAAAGCATTTTTAGACTGAAAACCTGCTTCGTAAGCAATGTATTCAAAAGAATACACTAAGTGTTTTTTTTCTAATATTTGATTGTCAATTGAAAAAAGCCTGTAATTGTTAACATAATCGGTAAATGATAAATCATAATTTTCATTGATTATTCTTGCCAGTTTGACATTTGAAATTTTTAAGGATTCCGAAACATCCTTAATAGTTATTTTTCGTTTATAAACTTCATTAAGCTCCATGAAATTAGTTAATTCTCTTAAAATCCCTTCATCTTGTCTCTTCTTCTTGCTGCATATTTCTATCGTGTCCTGCTTGGTAGATGAAATCCATTTGATCCCTGATAATAATTTTGGATTAAAAATCAAATAAAACATGCTGATCAGCATTTCAAATCCATAGAAAAAATTTCTGAATTGCCCCCCTAAATATGGAATGCAGTTATTATTAAACAGCACAAAGGAAATGCCAAGAATAATTAGCAAACTTTTTGAGCATGTTTCAAAAATAAGCCAGGAGAAAACCAGCTTATTTTTAGAGGGCAATAATCTGCTTTGTTTTATTAAGATTGGAAACAATAATTTAAGAGAAAAAAAACAGTACATGAAATAAAGAATGTTTTTTATAATTATATGCTGTTGCACACTTAAAAATCCCAGACTGTATTGCATCATGTTCTTATCTGTAATCGTTTGGATAATGGCCAGTTTTTCACTAATGGAGAGCGAAAAGGTAGGAGCCAATTCGCAAAAATTTGCAATAAATGGAATAAAATGGAGATAATATAGTTTGTTAAAAGGCCTGTCTGGCTCAAGTGTATATAATACAAAAAAATAAGTAAGAGGGCCAAACAGATAGTGAAAAGGGGAAGACGTTCTGTATAGATTAGGAAATAGCCATAATGTTTTAGAAAAGAGAAGAAAATTTATAAATGAACTATAGGCCATAACTAAGCAGAAGAGACCATAGATTTTATAATTGATTAATTTTACTTTGAAAAGAAAACAGCAGCCCATTAGGATGAAAAAAAAAGAGCATACAACGAAAAAGTAAGTATAAATCAGCATAGGAATTGGTTTTTATGTTAGTACTGCAATATCTGGCTAGTGACAGTGGCTTAAGGGGAGCTTGATTCTTTATGGCTTTTAAGTTTAATCTGAAAATTGCTTCGGTTTTTTTCTCATGCATTAATTAAATGAGCATCCCTATTCTTTATATGATTTGTGTCCTGCTATTATTGAAGATTAGGAGCTCTTGTAATGCGCTTTATTTTTTATATTATCTCTATTAAAAAATCCAATGTAACAAGTAAAAAAATCAGAAAGATTAATAAGTAATTTACTGGTAAAATTGGAAGAAAATATAAAGATTAAAAATGATCGAAATCATTTGAAAAAGTGATAAAGATCATATTTTTAAATTACGGATAAGAATAATTTGTAAAGGAGTTTGTTGATAATAATCACTTTCGTCCAGCAGCGGCAGTCTATCTAGACCGTTGTGCTTAGCAGATGCTTCGTGGTTTGATGGCAGGCGGTAATCTGAAAACGATCTTTTGAGTTTTGTGCTTATAACCTGATAATCCCTTAGTCTGCTCTAGGGACGTTCTTAAGTGCAGATATAATTTATTTTCCAATATAGGGTAACCTATATTATATAATTGTTGAATGGCTTCAGTATCCTTTCTGCTTTTGGCCTGTATTGCAGATCGTTTTAGAATTGCAACCATTGCCTATGATCCAGCGATCGAATCAATGCAGGTCTAATCAGTATGTTGGTTTTGCAGTCTGTGGAACATGGCAAAATTGCCCAAAAACAATTCTCTGTCTATTCTGAATAAAGAATGTCTCTTTCGCGTTATCAGTTTCAAGAGAAGATTCTATCCCTCTATGAGGCTCCTTTTATCCAATATGGCTCGATTTTATATGGCTATTCACGGTCTTTATTTCATATCTGACAGTCCAATTGGTTAATCCTTTTTATCTTATTTCTGTGATATAAAGATTTGTTTTGCTGTTACGGTGATTGCACAAAATAGATTTCTCGCCAACACAGCTTACTGGCTAAAAGGCAGGTGTTTTATAATATAATCTTCATTGGCATTCCCATTCTGCGAAAAATGAGCAATTGCTTTGGCTTCAGATTCGCTTGCTGACAGATACATTGCTGAAAAATACTATTAGAAAATAGGAGTTTGAGGATAGAATTAACTTATTCCGCAATCGCTTGGCTTTTAAATTTAAAGATATCCAGTCTGCACTTTTTTTCAAATATAGTTTAAGGATCTGTGTCCGGATGTCCATCTTAAAACGTTTGATTTTATCTCTTTATCAGTAGTTTTTTGATGTTCATACTGAAAACTGTATTGATAGCTTGCAGCAGTTCTTTTCTATTAGACGGTAATAAAAGGCTGGTAACAATAATTAATGTTTTTTAGGTTTTTTTTAGTTGTCAATTGACTGTTTATTAGGTTTTTATGTCTTTTATTGCGTCTTGTATGCTTTAATATAGGCTCTTTAAATTTGTCCTGTTTGTTTTTAATATATTAAAAATGGTACTAATCATTATACATAAAAACAAAATAAAAAAAACAATGAAGAGTAACTTTGCCACAGTAATAATTTTGAATATGAAAAAGTATTTTTGGATTTTATTGGTTTTGGTGGCTGACATTGTTTATTCGCAGTGTAATACTAATTTTTCGGTTTCTGTGGTTGCCGGCACATGCGCGTCGAATGCATCTTTAGTGGTAAAAGTCCCTGCCTCATCGAATTGCGGCGGCTGGTTTGCCCAAATAGTTAAGACAACTGGGGGATTCCCAGTTATATTAAATGTACCTGCAAATGGAGGCGATGTTGTGTTTAATTCTTTATCTGCGGGAAGTTATAATGTCTCATTATCTGATGGTGTCACTACCGTTCAATATCCCAGTAACCCAGTTTCTGTAACATCAAGTTATGTGCCAATGAGTTTTAAAACCACTAGTACAGCACCTACTTGCCGGAGTGATGCACCAAGTTATACTCCTGATGGAAGTTTAACGGTAAATATATCCACTGGAGGTATAGGACCTTTTAAATATGATGTGGTTTCTTCTTTAGGAAGTCAGACATTTACAACTGCTGGTGCAAGTTCAGCTGACAGGACCCATACTTTTAATGGAATGAATGGGGGGAGACTGTTACCGTGACAGTTACGGATTTAGCTAACGGATCGCCAGCCTGTTCTGCAGTTAGTACTCAGACTCCTAAAATTCTGACTAATACAAATTCGCCGCTTAGTTTTGATTTCAGGGCATATAATTTTGTCAGGGATTGTGGCAACTGCAATTCGCCAAAAATGTTCATTAATCTTATAAATAATACAACTGATCAGCTTAACATTTTAAAACAGCCAGGAAATGCCACTATAACTATTGCAGGTACTGTCTACAATCTTAGTTGGGATTCTATTTCTAAAAGGTTTTTTTATGATTCTTCCTTGCCGGGTTATCCGCCTTTGGCGGATGGTTTGACGGTTACAACAAATTTTTATAATGGATGTAATACTCTTACCAGAACTAGCACTGTGAGCATGGATAATTCTTTTATGAATGTTGGCGTTTCCACGGTTTATGATCCTTTATCGTGCTCTTTTAAATACCAGCTTCAAGTTCTTGGAGATAGAGATGTCACATCTTCAGGAATTATTGATAGGGATATTTATTTTTGTAATAAGAACACGCTGGTTTTTGAAAGGAAAGTTTCTACAAATCCTGACGTATGGCAGGTTCTTACTGGAAGTGAAGTTACTCCAGTCGGAGTTTATCCCGCAGATAATCCTTTAAATGTTACTAATGAATTAACAAGTTTTGTAGCGTCTGCCAATACATTGTGGATTGTTTCTCAGGTAGGTGTTTATAGAATAACGGCATCGGATAATTGTCATTCGGCCTCAAGAATTTTTACAGTTGCTACTGGTAGTCCGTTAGATAGTTTCAAAGTGGATCAGGGGACTTCTGTGCTTGAGGGAACTTCTTCTATAAGAATTCGACAGACTAACGCGGATTTTAGTAATCCTATTACAATGAAAATTTATAGAGCCGATGGACAAACTAATTTGTCGATAAACCCTTTAAATCCGCTTTCGATGGCTGGTTCCTATAATATTAAGTTTCCTATTGTAAGAACTGTTGCATCAGCTCGTTTTGGTCTTACTTTAATAAGTGATTTGCCATTAGGGAATTATAAAGTTGAAATATCTGATGGCTGCACTCCTGTTACAGGATTAACAAGAATCATAGATGTTACTCTGGATAAGGCAGCTAGCTACAGCCCTGTTTATAATGTTTTTTCTGGTTGTTCGAACTCTAATGCGATAGATTATAATTTAAATCCGATAAATACCGGACTGGCAGCTACACCTGTGGTTAGGCTGTTTAAAGATAATGGGTTTGGTAGCTTAGGCGCGCTTGTTGCAACGAGTTCAACATCAGGCACTTCTTCAGCGGCTGCCGGTTCTTTTCAGAATTTGCCAACCGGAGATTTTGTGCTGCAGTTTTCTAATGTAAAAGCCGATGAGCTTGTTAGTCCGGCAGATCACTACTCGGCTGCAACGGGTAAAGTTGGTTATGCCCAATATACCCATCCTATAAAAATTGATCCGCATGAAGATTTGACTCTAAGCGCTTCAACGTCATTTTGTGATGTTAGCAATTTAAATTCAGGTATCATAAGTGTACAAGCTGGGGGATCATTTTATTATCCTCTTAGTTTTTCTTTATACAGTTTTTCAAATCCATCAGTGCCGTTACAAGGGCCTTTTGCAGTTAATAGCCCTGTTTTGGGATATGATTTTATTAATGTGCCTGTAGGAGATTATTTTGTTAAGGCAGAGGATAAATGTGTGAGTTATAACCAGAATGTTACTGTTTCGTCTGTAACGACTTCGCCTGTTGCAAAAGCTCTTAATGAAACTGTCTGTCCCCGAAGCCCTTCAACTTTGGTTGGACTTAATGCTGGTTCTGATTTGTATACTATTACCTGGACAGATGATTCTGGCCAGATTGTTGGAACAGGTTCACCATTGACTGTTTTCCCAACTGCAACAACAAACTATACTGCCAGTTTTTCACTTAATAGTTCATTAGGGTGTGCTCAGACGGCGCCGTTAACAAGCAGTGTTAAAATAAAAGTTACTGCTGATCCTATTTTATCTTTAATTGTTGAAGATATTGAGTTATGCACCAGTTCTAGCCCTGCGATAAATATTTTGAATACTCAACCAGAATTTAGTTATGAGGTATTAGATTCAAATGGAAATTCATTTTCTCCTGCTATTATTAGCAGTGGCAATGGTGGTAAATTAACGATTCCTTTAAGCGGTACTATTCCTTTGATAAAAGGTATGTATTTTAAAGTGAAAGTAACTAACGGTAATGCTGGATGCTCAGGTATTTTAACTGATGTTGCCGCGGTTGTGGATACAACTGCTCCTGTAGCTCCTGTACTGGCTGATCTTACAGGTGAATGTCCGGTTACGCCAATAGCTCCAACGGCACAGGATGCCTGTGCAGGAACCATTACGGGAACCACGGGCACTGCATTTCCAATCACCGCACAGGGCACCACGGCAGTGGTGTGGATATTTGATGACGGCAACGGCAACACCTCGACGGCCATTCAGAACGTAACGGTAAAAGATACTCAGGCTCCTGTAGCTCCTGTACTGTCTGATCTTACAGGTGAATGTTCAGTTACGCCTATAGCTCCAACGGCACAGGATGCCTGCGCCGGAACCATTACGGGAACCACGGCCACTGCATTTCCAATCACCGCACAGGGCACCACAGTAGTGAGCTGGATATTTGATGACGGCAGGGGCAACACCTCGACGGCCATTCAGAACGTAACGGTAAAAGATACGCAGGCTCCTGTAGCTCCTGTACTGTCTGATCTTACAGGTGAATGTCCGGTTACGCCTATAGCTCCAACGGCACAGGATGCCTGCGCCGGAACCATTACGGGAACCACGGCCACTGCATTTCCAATCACCGCACAGGGCACTACAGTAGTGAGCTGGATATTTGATGACGGCAGGGGCAACACCTCGACGGCCATTCAGAACGTAACGGTAAAAGATACGCAGGCTCCTGTAGCTCCTGTACTGTCTGATCTTACAGGTGAATGTTCGGTTACGCCAATAGCTCCAACGGCACAGGATGCCTGCGCCGGAACCATTACGGGAACCACAGGCGCTGCATTTCCAATCACCGCACAGGGCACTACAGTAGTGAGCTGGATATTTGATGACGGCAGGGGCAACACCTCGACGGCCATTCAGAACGTAACGGTAAAAGATACGCAGGCTCCTGTAGCTCCTGTACTGTCTGATCTTACAGGTGAATGTTCAGTTACGCCTATAGCTCCAACGGCGCAGGATGCCTGTGCAGGAACCATTACGGGAACCACGGCCACTGCATTTCCAATCACCGCACAGGGCACTACAGTAGTGAGCTGGATATTTGATGACGGCAGGGGCAACACCTCGACGGCCATTCAGAACGTAACGGTAAAAGATACTCAGGCTCCTGTAGCTCCTGTACTGTCTGATCTTACAGGTGAATGTTCGGTTACGCCAATAGCTCCAACGGCACAGGATGCCTGCGCCGGAACCATTACGGGAACCACAGGCGCTGCATTTCCAATCACCGCACAGGGCACTACAGTAGTGAGCTGGATATTTGATGACGGCAGGGGCAACACTTCGACGGCCATTCAGAACGTAACGGTAAAAGATACGCAGGCTCCTATAGCTCCTGTACTGGCTGATCTTACAGGTGAATGTTCAGTTACGCCTATAGCTCCAACGGCACAGGATGCCTGCGCCGGAACCATTACGGGAACCACGGCCACTGCATTTCCAATCACCGCACAGGGCACCACAGTAGTGAGCTGGATATTTGATGACGGCAGGGGCAACACCTCGACGGCCATTCAGAACGTAACGGTAAAAGATACGCAGGCTCCTGTAGCTCCTGTACTGTCTGATCTTACAGGTGAATGTCCGGTTACGCCTATAGCTCCAACGGCACAGGATGCCTGCGCCGGAACCATTACGGGAACCACGGGCACTGCATTTCCAATCACCGCACAGGGCACTACAGTAGTGAGCTGGATATTTGATGACGGCAGGGGCAACACCTCGACGGCCATTCAGAACGTAACGGTAAAAGATACTCAGGCTCCTGTAGCTCCTGTACTGTCTGATCTTACAGGTGAATGTTCAGTTACGCCTATAGCTCCAACGGCGCAGGATGCCTGTGCAGGAACCATTACGGGAACCACGGCCACTGCATTTCCAATCACCGCACAGGGCACCACGGCAGTGGTGTGGATATTTGATGACGGCAGGGGCAACACCTCGACGGCCATTCAGAACGTAACGGTAAAAGATACTCAGGCTCCTGTAGCTCCTGTACTGTCTGATCTTACAGGTGAATGTTCAGTTACGCCTATAGCTCCAACGGCGCAGGATGCCTGCGCCGGAACCATTACGGGAACCACGGCCACTGCATTTCCAATCACCGCACAGGGCACTACAGTAGTGAGCTGGATATTTGATGACGGCAGGGGCAACACTTCGACGGCCATTCAGAACGTAACGGTAAAAGATACGCAGGCTCCTATAGCTCCTGTACTGGCTGATCTTACAGGTGAATGTTCAGTTACGCCTATAGCTCCAACGGCACAGGATGCCTGCGCCGGAACCATTACGGGAACCACAGGCGCTGCATTTCCAATCACCGCACAAGGCACCACAGTAGTGAGCTGGATATTTGATGACGGCAGGGGCAACACCTCGACGGCCATTCAGAACGTAACGGTAAAAGATACGCAGGCTCCTGTAGCTCCTGTACTGTCTGATCTTACAGGTGAATGTCCGGTTACGCCTATAGCTCCAACGGCACAGGATGCCTGCGCCGGAACCATTACGGGAACCACGGGCACTGCATTTCCAATCACCGCACAGGGCACTACAGTAGTGAGCTGGATATTTGATGACGGCAGGGGCAACACCTCGACGGCCATTCAGAACGTAACGGTAAAAGATACGCAGGCTCCTGTAGCTCCTGTACTGTCTGATCTTACAGGTGAATGTCCGGTTACGCCTATAGCTCCAACGGCACAGGATGCCTGCGCCGGAACCATTACGGGAACCACGGCCACTGCATTTCCAATCACCGCACAGGGCACCACGGCAGTGGTGTGGATATTTGATGACGGCAGGGGTAACACCTCGACGGCCATTCAGAACGTAACGGTAAAAGATACTCAGGCTCCTGTAGCTCCTGTACTGTCTGATCTTACAGGTGAATGTTCAGTTACGCCTATAGCTCCAACGGCGCAGGATGCCTGCGCAGGAACCATTACGGGAACCACGGACACTGCATTTCCAATCACCGCACAGGGCACTACAGTAGTGAGCTGGATATTTGATGACGGTAATGGCAATATCAGAACGGTGAATCAGAATGTTTTGCTTAATAAAATTCATCAAGTTGGAGAGACTTTAACTGATTGTTCGCCAGATGGTTTAGGTTACAAGGTTGTGGTTACTTTTAGTGGAATTGGCGTATTTAATATTTCAGGAAATGGAGGTGCGGGTATATGGAAGGATAATGTTTGGACATCTGATATTATTGCTGCTGGAATTGATTATGATATTAATTTCGAGGAGGCAAATGGCTGTAGTAATTTTAATTTACACGGAATAGCTCCTTTTTGCTGTACTCTAAATGTGAAGAGCCCTCCATCGGCTGTTGTTAATTGTACGGATAGTCTTTTGCCTTCTTCAACTGGTGAGCCAATAATTGAAAGTTCGTGCGGTATGGTAAATGTTATATTCATCGATGGGCAAATTTCAGGTGGCTGCAGTGCTAATACAGGAAGCTTTACTCGAGAGTTTTTTATAACTGATGCGAATGGCAATACTAAAACTACTAAACAGTTAATAACGGTTGAAGATATGCAAGCACCTGTTTTTATTGGTGATCTGCCTCACGATATTTCTGTTGATTGTGATAAAGTTCCTGAGCCAGTTGATTTGAGTGCAAAAGATGATTGTAGTGATGTAAATATATCTTATAGTGAAACTAAAGAAGAAGGCGAACGAAATTGTTATTACACTCTGGTCAGAACCTGGAAGGCTTCAGACCTTTGTGGAAATGTTTCAAGTTTTACGCAGAAAATAAATGTTTCGTGTTATGTTAATGTTTTTAATGGTCTGTCTCTTAATGGAGATAATAAAAATGAAGTGTTTTATTTAGAGGGTATAGAATGTTATCCAAATAATACAGTTGAAATTTTTAATAGATCTGGAAATAGGGTTTATCATGCTGATGGGTATGATAATGTAAAAAAGGTTTTCAAAGGAATTTCAGAAGGAACTGGCACTATATCAGGAGGTAATATGCTGCCTACGGGTACGTATTTCTATATTTTAAAGTATGATTATAAGAAGGAGGGAGAGAATGAAAGCAGACAAATTGAAAAAACGGGATATTTATATATATTAAAGTAATTATTTTGATTTTTTTTTCAAAGTTTCTACTGGCCTCAGTTCGGGGTTTAAAATCCTGCAATTTATTGCAGTACTTTAGTAATGCGAAAAAATATAATCTTTGACTTTTGATAATATTTTCAAATAAGTTTTTAAAATGGAGAGACTTTCAGTCTCTCCTCAAAACAAACCTCTGCACTTTCTGTGCAGGGTGGTTTAGTTGTTAATTTTTTTATGATAATATCAAGGTTATTTTTTTTCAATTAGCTTTTGGCCTAATTTCAAATTTTGCTTTAGCTCAGCAGGATTCTAAATATTTACAGTATATGTTTAATACTGTAAATATTAATCCTGCCTATAGAGCAGCTAGATATGTTTTTAGTGTTTCTGCGCTTCATGGAAATCAATGGGTCGGATTTGATGGTGCACCCATAACTAACAGCATGTCTTTTAATGCGCCTGTTGATTAAAGTAGGAGATTATGGATTGGTTTGTCTATTGCGAATCATAAAATTGATACTGCTCTTCAAAATGATATTTCTATTGATTTCTCTTAATAGTATTCCTTTGCGGTACGATTTTGAGCTGTCTTTCTGATTAAAGGCTAATGCAAACTTTTTTCTATAGATTTTTCTAAATTCAATATTGGAGATGATGACTATGAATTTAGTAATAATTTAAATAATGAATTTCCCCCCAATGTTGGGATTGGATTAGTCCTGCATAATAATAGTGCTTATTCTGGATTTTCTGTGCCTTCTCTGTTTAAGGTTAAATATTATGATAATTTAAGGTACAGTTCTGATGATTATGTGATAACTAAAGAGATTAATTGCTATTTTATTGGAGCGAAAGTTATTGATTTAACATATTATCTTAAATATGAGCCTATGTTCTTGTTAAAATTTGTTGCTTGCGCACCATTACAATTGGATTTAGGCAATAGCTTTATTTTAGTCAAAATTTTATTATGGGCCTTTCTTATAGAATTTCTAATGCCTTAGTGCTTGTTTGGTTTTCAATTAAATAAATCTTTTTTTTAGGATATGGATATGATTTTGAAACAAATAAGCTTATGAAATTTAATTCAGACACTCATAAACTCTTTTTGAGATATGAGGTGTCCAATAGATGTAAATGTTATTTTTGAAGTAGATTTTTTACTATACATGTTTTATGTATTCATAATTAGAAAAAAGTTTTTGATTATAGGAAAACAAGAAGATAAGTGATAAAAAAGAAGAGGTTTCTGTTTTAAGAAACTTAGAATAATAGCTTTTTGAATGCACAAATGGAGTTTGGCTGCCTACAACTTGCTGCATCATGTTTTTCTAGACAGAGTAAAATTAAAGTAAGTGCTGACAAATCCACGAACTTGAGAAAAATTAAGAGAAGAAGAATTTGAGTATGATATGCTCAAAAATGCATAAGCTTGAAAACTCAGTCAGATTCACCGCCTGCCTCTTTCAATTCAAACTGACGGCTAATGTCAGAATAGAGTGATTCATAAAAAATTAATATTTTTTTTATGATGTTAAGACGGTAGATTCGTAAAAAAAACGGATTATGGCAAAATGAGTAAAATTGGAAAAATTCTATTGCAATGGAAAGAGTAAGCCGTATATAAGCTCCTACTCACCAAGACCGTAAAGAATTATGTCTTTATTTGAAGTCCGAAGATTAAACGTTGAATTAACAGATACTCAAATAAAGCTTCTCTTATCAGAGACTATTGGGCAATCAATTAGCTCCAAAAAATGCAGACATTAAAATAGGTCATGAGCTAGAAAACAGATATTTCTATATTATATATTTGAATAATAGACTGCTATAGATTCTTATGTTTGCATGATCAAACCTATCAATACAAAGTATGTTTGAGTGAAGCAGCCCAGTAATGGATATGAATCACAATCTTGTGATAATAGTATTTGAATTATACTAAAAAACCGCTTTTCCTCATAGATAACGATAATGCAGAAATCAAAGAAGTATAATTTTTGGTGGGCATATTGTGAGCCAGCCACTACACGTATACCCGGCTTCGGGAGCCTGCAAAAAGAAGATTTTGTCGCTTCAGCAAAAATGGCATGCCTTTTTCTTATGACACCCCAGAGACAATTGTTGCAAATGATTAAAAACACATAAAAAACAACCTTTTTTGTGTCGACAATTAGTGAAGCCCTATCGATTCAGGCAACATTGCAAAACAATACAACAATCTCGTATGCCAGAAGTTATAAGTGCAGAGATAATTCATTAGTTGAAACGGCTTTCGGGATGTTTTACATAAAACTAAAAAAACAAATTCTTTAGACTTGAAGAATAAAAGAAGCAGATATTAGATTTGTTGTCTACTCATAATAGCTAAAAAATTCAATGGGTGTTCCTTACTCTCAAAAAAAATGTTCAAGTAGCATTGATGAACTCAATAAGAAATATTGTGAGATAATCCAATGTGAAAATGGGCCGGCTTTATAAAGGCCATTTTTACGAATACTAACCTTCGAGAAAAAAACACGTGAGTAATAATAATAGATGCGTGTTAACAGGCATTTGATTTTATAGTTTATAATTTTAAATATTAAAAGAAAAAACATTTTTTAAGATTTTGAACAGAACCATTTGGTACTGAATGTGCAGAGTGGTTTTAGTTCTTTTGTAGCTAACAAATTTTATTGTTATCATTTATAAGATGATTTTAAAAGTACATGCCATCTGCTTACTGCTTTGAAAATGTTAGCAATTTAAGTGTGGATATGTAAACAAAAATTGGAGAAAAAGTTATGCAATATTTTTATATTGTCTAGTTTATTAAATTCTTCAATTGTTTTATAGTTCAAAGCTGAATTTCTTCTTTTTTTATTGTGCCAAATTTCGATGTATTGCTTCGTCTGTTCGCTGACGCTCGAGTCAAAAATTTCAAGTTCCATCTGTTCTCTGGAAATTGATTTACTGCCATATACCAATATCCTTTTTTTAAGATCTGGAAAAACTTTCTGCAGCCGCATTAACCCAGCAGTATCCTTAAGGGCGATTACTCCTTGTTATATTTTTATAGGAGTCCAATACACCAGCAGATTTTTTAGTGGCTTATTGGATTCCCTGTTCATAATGGAATATCAATTCATTTGCAATTGTTCTATTCTTCACTGCCATTTTCCTAGCCGTCATTGTAGTTTGTTTTGCACTTAGTCGATTGCATGAACTCCCGCCGAATATCTTTCTGACGAATAATCTAAAATGATGGTTAGAAAAAAAACAATTCTTTATCTGCATATACGTGATATTTGAAAACCAAGCCTTTTCTGCTGCTGTAAATTCTCTTTTCAGGATATTTGGCGCAGCAGAATGATTATGCTTTGATTGGCTGATGCTTTGATTTTTTTGCTCAATTTGGCTACAGGCTTAACTGCTCCCTGCATTTAGCCGCCATTATTTCGGATATCAGATGTCCTTGGATTGAAACTCCAGAGTAATTGCTTCCTCTGTTCGAGCAGGATCTCGGGTCTTGGGCCTCCAAACTGCTGTTTCGCATTAAATTATATTGAAGCGGCTTTTCTTTTATCAGAGCAGTTCTCCTCTGGCTTTCTCATAAAATCTGCCGCTTGGGCTTACTTTTAAAACGCTGCACGTCTTTTCAAGCTCATGGATTTTTTCCTGTTCAGGGCTAAGCTTTAATTTTTATTTCCCAGAAAAACTTCCTGTTCCAATTTTTTGGTAATCCTGATGCATTTGCAAAGCAAATGAGCTGTTGTTGCAAGTTCCTTGGCAATTGAGAGATTTTATCTTTTTCCTAATTTAATTGGAAAACTTTCTCTTTAAAATTGCGGCTATAAGTTTTACGATTCTCTTTTTTTACTCTAAAGTGAAGATTTAGTTCTTAACTAGAGCCCATGCTAAGTTTGTAGATCCAACTTTTTCTTTGAGCATTATGCGCGAGTGGTTTAAAGCTGATTTTTTAAGTCCTGTATTTCTGCAAACCAAATTATTCAATACTGCAAGTGCAGAATATGGGAGGTGTTAAAGTGTTTAAAATCATATATTTGTGTATGCGGCAAAAGTGACGGATAATTTTTTAATATATTTTGGCTGGAACGCTGATTAATGGTTTGTAGCGAAAATGAGGGGATTAATTTTAAGAATATTTTTTACGTAATATCTATAGCTTAAAATACAGAAATGATCTGTTTTTACAATAAAATGCAGCTGTCATTGTTTAATTTGATTAGTATGAAATTACAGTAATTGCTATATGCGCATGGAAATAGTTTGATAAGTCCTGTTTTGTGGTTAGGGCTGCTTTCAGGGAAAAATAAATAATAAATATCGTAAATTATGAAAATCAAAAAGTTGCAAGTTTTAAAAGAAAATTCTGTGCTGTTTTTTTTATGTTTTTTATCAGTTATGATTCAAACAGCATACGGGCAAGCCGATCCTCAGCGGATAAGTAAGGAAAGTTTTAAAGGAAGGATAAATTTGGATGTCCGCGACTCCAAAGAAGACTGGACGCCATATCTGCCTAAAAAAGCACCGGCCGGGGCACCAAACATTTTATTTATATTGTATGATGATACTGGTCTTGCGGCGTGGTCTCCTTTTGGCGGAGCAATAAATATGCCTACATTGCAGAAATTGGCAGATAGCGGTCTGATTTATACCCAATGGCATACCACGGCATTATGTTCCCCTACCCGTTCTTCATTACTGACAGGAAGAAACCACCATTTAAACTGCATGGCTGCAATCACTGAGGGGGCTGCTGGTTTTCCGGGAGGAAGCGGAAGATTGCCTAAGCAGGTAACCACAATTGGGCAGATTCTTCAGGATAATGGCTGGAGTACTTTCTGGATTGGAAAAGATCATAATGTTCCTGAACAGGATGTCGCTTCTGGAGGTGATAGAAGCACATGGCCGCTGCAAATGGGTTTCGACCGATATTACGGGTTTCTTGGTGGGGAAACTAATCAATGGTATCCTGATTTAGTAGAAGATAATCATTTTATCGAGGCTCCCAGGGGACCTGAAGAAGGCTACCATCTGTCTAAAGATCTTGCTGATCATGCCTTGGAGTATATTAGGGATCAGCAGGCTACAAATCCATCAAAACCCTGGTTTATGTGGTACTGTCCGGGTGCGAACCACGCTCCCCATCATGCTCCTGAGGAATATATAGCTAAATATAAAGGCAAGTTTGATGAGGGATATGAAGCATATCGCAAATGGGTGCTCCCACGCATGATAGCAAAAGGAATAATTCCAGCAGGAACAGAATATGCAAAATTGAACCCTCTTCCGCCAGGTATTTCAAACCCTGGAGATGAGGTGCTGGACTGGAGTAAATTGAAACCTGAAGAAAAAAAATTGTTCTCACGGCTTGCCGAAGTCTATGCTGGATTCTCTGAATATACTGATGCGCAGGTGGGGCGTGTAATTGATTATCTGGAGAAGACCGGACAACTGGAAAATACCGTTGTCATTTATGCCGCTGATAATGGCGCTTCAGGGGAGGGGTCTCCAAGGGGCTCTGTGAATGAAAATAAATTTTTCAACGGCTATCCTGATGAGCTGTCTGAAAATTTAAAATATCTGGATAAATTAGGAGGGCCTGACACTTATGAACATTACCCTACAGGCTGGGCGGCTGCTTTCTCCACTCCTTTTAAGATGTTTAAAAGATATAGCGAATACGCGGGAGGAACCTGTGACCCTCTTGTTATTTCCTGGCCAAAAGGGATAAAAGCCAGGGGCGAGGTGCGAAATCAGTTTCATCATTCAACAGATATTGTGCCAACTTTATTGGACATCTGCGGTCTTGAAATGCCTAAAGTTTATCGAGGTGTTGAGCAGTATCCTTTGTCAGGTGTTTCAATGCGTTATAGTTTTGATGCCGCGCCAGACAGTAAAACCAGTAAACATGTACAGTATTTTGCCATGTTGGGCAGCCGGGCTTTATGGAAGGACGGCTGGAAAGCAGTTGCCCTTCATGCGCCTTTAACAGGAAAGGGTAATTTTGATAAAGATCAATGGGAGCTTTACAATACGGATCTTGACCGTGCTGAATCCAATGATCTGGCGAAGAAATATCCTGATAAGCTAAAAGAATTAATTGCTGAGTGGAATAGTGAAGCTCAAAAAAATCTTGTTCTGCCCCTTGATGACCGCACTGCTATAGAACAGCTTGGACGCGAGAGGCCTTCGTCTGAACCAGCGCGCGATCAGTATATTTATTATCCTGGAACAGCGCCAGTCCCAGAGGGTGTTGCAGTTAATGTGCGAGGGCGCTCTTATAAAATTGTTGCGGATGTCAATCTAAAAGAAGCAAATGCTTCTGGTGTTGTTTTTGCACACGGTTCCCGTTTTGGCGGGCATGCCATGTTTATTAAAAATAAGAAGCTGTATTATGTTTATAATTTCTTGGGAATTTCTCCAGAGCAGACTTTTGTTTCAAATATTGAAATCACGCCTGGCAAACATGTTTTAGGTATGGAATTTATTCGAGAGAAAGCTGGAGCTAATGGGGAGTCAATAGGCATGGCTAAACTTTATATCGATGGTAAGGAAGTTGCATCAGGTGTTATGAGAACGCAAACCGGCAAATTTACGCTTTCTGGTGATGGGCTCTGCATAGGATTTGACAGTGGGGATGCTGTAAGCAGGGAATACAAAACTCCTGGAGAATTCAAAGGCGGTGAGATCTATGGAGTTGCAGTGAATGTTGGAAAAATAGAATATTCTGATTTAAACAATGAAGCAAAGAGGGCTTTGAATAGAGACTAGTAAAGGTGGAAATTCAGTAATAAGCTTGATAATTAGAAATACAGATGCTTAAAGCAGAAGCAAGATCATTTGATTTTGCTTCTGCTTTTTTTAATGCCGCATCTTAAGTCTGCATGCATTGTTTTAATAAGATAATTTCATTATTATAATTATGTTTATTTTAAAGCAGGGAAAAATTTTATGTTAAAGTATCTGTGGAATTTATTAATTCACATATTATAAGGCGTTTAACAATAGCCTGGTATTAGAGTATTATTAAAGCCTTATTGTTCTTTCGCTATCATGCTTTATGATTTTTACTTTTTACCATAAGTGGGTCTATAAAAATCAGCCCATAAAATTAGGGCTGGCAGCTCGATTCAGGATAAAAAGCCAGAGGTTTATTATTATTATTATTATTATTATTATTATTATTATTTGCGGTGAGGAAATGCAGCGCCGTTTTTTCCATAGCAATAGTTCTGACGCTCTAGAAATTACTGAAAATAATATGCTGCTAGCTGAATTATAAACGCCAGCCATAAATTTATGCCTGCCTTGAATGAGTTTTATAGCTTTATCTCTTCTTCTTCTTCTTCTTCTTCTTCTTCTTCTTCTTCTTCTTCTTCTTCTTCTTCTTCTTCTTCTTCTTCTTCTTCTGAAAAAACGCATCAATTAGAGTGAAATTTAGCTGGGATTTGCCAGCATTAAAAATTGACTAATGAATGGAAAACTAATTTCGAAAAGTAGGGGCTAATGATTGTAAAAACAAGTCGGTTGCCAATCGAAAAATGAGAGAATGGGGATATCAGTCTGCAGTGCAAAACCTGTAGATCCAGTATGCAGGCTTTGCACCGCAAACGCTCGTGGCATGTCTTGTCAGCATAGAAATGGCTGTATTGCAAAGCATCTTCCGGACAGATAAAAATCATAAGAAAAGACTTTTTTTATCTGTCTTTTTAAGAATTATGCCAAATGAGTCTTTAATTTGATTGTTTTGAATTGAAACGGTACTTTCGATGCTTGAGAAGTCTTCTTTTTTTTATTATTCAATTTACATTTGCTGGTAAGTAAAAGTTTTTCATTTCATTTTATTTTTGTTTTTGGTATTTTTTATAATGTAGAGAGGTCAGAAGTTTGGTTATTTAGTATGCTGTTTTTATTTTTTCTGCCTCTCTATGTTATATTATTTTAAAGTGAAAAAGTTTTAAGCATGGTACTGATTGTTTAATTGTTTTTTTAAGAATACACTAATTAAATTTATCTATACTGTTTTTTTTATTTATTGAATTTGCATAGAGAAAATGTTCATCTAACACTAAAATGCTAAAAAAGATATGAATAGAAATTTTTTATTGCTTATATTAAGCTTTTTGCTTTCTATGAAATGCACAGGCCAGTTTTCTGAACCAGTTGATTCTATTGAGGTTAAAGAAATATCTGGCTCTAATGATATGCAAAGTTATATAATGCCGGATGTTCCAAAGGAACTTTTTAGATGGGCAAAATATGATGGAAACAGTTTTTCTTATAAGGTAGGTCTTGTTCCTATAGTTGATTATACTGGTTTTCTGCAAAACCAGGAAAGTAAGAGACAGGTAGGTTTACAGGATAACCAGTTTGATTTGCGTTCAGCTCGTATTTCAGTGGGAGGATTTTTTCATGCCGGAACAAAAGTGCGATATTTTTTTAGTTTGGAATACAAAGGCTTTGACAGGGCTCCAGAGAGCAAAGGAATTGGCATAACAGATGCGTACCTTGAGGTGCCTATTGGTTTGAATGCAGGAAAAATCAGATTTGGTAAAATTAAAGAGACCTTTGTATATGAAATGGTAGGTGATGCGGCAAATCTGCCGCAGATGGAACGGATTTTAAACCCATTTTTTAATTCGAGAAATATCGGCATTATGTATATGAACTATGCATTTAAAGATAGGATGACTTTTGCTGCCGGCTGGTATAATAACTGGTTTGTAGACGGCCAGACCTTTAAAGAAAGTGCAGACACTTATAGCGCAAGGATTACTGGTCTTCCAATTTTTAAAAATGACGGCAGCGAATTTCTGCACTTGGGGGCTTCTATGCGGTATGTGCAGACTGAAGGGGGGATTTTTCGTTACAAAGACAGAAATGAGTCTAATGTTACAGATTATTATATTGATACTGGTAATATACCTTCAAAACAGATATGGAATCTTGGTTTGGAAGCCCAGTATACTTTTGATCGATTTTCGATTTTAGGAGAATATGTTAATTCGTGGTGTGACGTTATTGGTGATTCCAACCTTAATTTAAGCGGATATTATATAGCGGGAAGTTATGTTTTTACAGGTAAACAAAGGCCATACGACAAAAAAGCTGCTTATGCCAGACGTATTATGCCGATGGAAAAAGGGGGGGTATGGGAAGCGGTCATCAGGGTTTCATACTTAGACTTTAATAATCAGAACGTAGATGGCGGAATACTGCATAAGCTTCATCTCGGACTTAATTGGTGGGCTACTCAGCATTGGCATTTTGGTGTTGGTTATGGACTAAGCCAATTAAAAAAAGATAATCTTTTAGGTGTTACGAATAGTTTTCTGACACGCCTGCAGTGGGTGTACTGATACTTTTAATGCTGTCTTGTTTCTTTAAATTTAATTTTAGCAGAATAATATTTCAATTATAAAAATTAGTTTTGTTAAGCCTGCCGCAAAATTGCGGATCTTAGTGTTTTTATCATCCTGCACTAAATATGCATTTCTGGAAATGATAAGAATTGAAATAAGGGATCTTAAATAAAACCAGCGGCAATATATTTTAATATGACTACGGTTTTAGTTTGTGAGAAGCCTAAATTGGATATGCAGACAAAACGAAAGGCATATTCTTTATAATTTGTTATTCACTAAATTCTTCAATAGTTTTATAGTTCAAAGCGGTGCTTCTTATTTTTTATTGTGCCAACTCTCAATTTATTGCTTCGCCTGTTCGCTGATGCTCGAGTCAAAAATTTCATGCAAGTCTGTTCTTCAGGAATTCTTGCAGCCAAAGCCGATCCGGCTTTTGTATGCCTGAAGGAGCTTTCAGTGGCAGCATTATCCTTGCAGCCTTCTTTATGCTTGAATGCTTTGGGTGTTATTTTCTAAGATTTCAATACATTTTTATTGGCATATTGGATTTCCCGCCAGCATGGATCATCAGACATTCTGCTTAGTCCATTGCTGAAATTCGAGCCCGCTATCTTTCTGTCAAATAAATGCAGGATGATGGCCAGAAAAAAAAACAATTCTTTATCTGCATATGCGTGATATCTGGAAACCAAGCCTTTTCTGCTGCTGTAAATTCTCTTTTCAGGATATTTGGCGCAGCAGAATGATTATGCTTTGATTGGCTGATGCTTTGTTTTTTTTTGCTAAATTTTCCTACAGGCGTAACTGCTCCCTGCATTTAGCCGCCTTTATTTCGGATATCAGATGTCCCCTGGATTGAAACTCCAGAGTAATTGCTTCGGCTGTTCGAGCAGACGCTCGGGTCTGAGGCTTCCACATAGCGCTGTTTCGCATTAAATTCTACTGAAGCGGCTTCTTCTTTTATCAGAGCTTTTTCCTGCCTTTCTCATAAAATCTGCCGCTTCCAATTACAGCTGCCGCTTGGGATCACTTTTAAAACGCTGCGCATCTTTTTAATCGAATATATTTTTTTCATGGCCTTTTATGAAAGTATAATCATCGGCCTGCCACTGAAAAGATGCCTATAGCCTGTTTAAAATGCTGCGTCCTAACTCTGTTTCTTTTAATTCTCAAGTTTAGGGATTTTTTTTCTGTTCCAATTCTTGGTTATCCTAAAACCATTTTGCAAAGCAAAGAGCTGTGATTCCAAGTTTTCTTTGGGTAAATTGTCAGATTGTCATCCCTTTCGGGGCTTGATTGGGCTGCTTTGTTTAAAATTTTGGTTATCAGTTCTTAAGTTTTTCCTTCATGCTCAAAAGTTAAGATCTGGTTCTTAACTGGAATTCCATCTTAAGTTAGCGCATCCGCTCTGTGGTTGGACATTTTTTAAAATAAAATATCAATATTCATTATTACTGAAATGAATTTAATTTTAAACTACTATTTATAGATTCATATTGTTGTATGAGATTGAATCAAGTCCTGTGATTTGATTTCTTGTAATAAAACGGCACTTGGAAACATTCCTTTTGTTTTTTTTTTTGATAAGTTGTGAAGGTATATTTGCAAGCCTTAATTCAAGCTTTATTTTGATGATTTGTGAGGTTTGGCTCTAAAATTTAAGTTAACTTATTATAATGTTTTTATTTAAAATTGGTTCACTATACTTTTTTAATTGATGCTAGAGGTTTTGCCGCCTCCATACTCTCATTATTGTTTGTTTGAAGTAAATAATATTAGCTTTTCCTTAGTTTTTTAGCTTAAATGCAAAGAATTGGGTTCTTTGGTTTTGTATGGGAAGGTGAAATTGGAAGTAATTGGTTGTTTGAGAGCGGTTCTATTGCCGCATGTGAAAAAAAACTTTTAGTTTATAGTCAAATTATATAAAGAATATCTCACCTAAATAGGCTTACTTTTCAATATTGGTTAAGATGAAAATAAAATAAAATAAAATAAAATAAAAATGAAAGTTAATGAAAAGTTAGGTAAAGTTTTGATTCTTTTGATATTAAACTATGCTACTTATGCGCAAATCGGAGTTAATACGTCTAATTTACAAGGTTTGATTCATGTAGATGGTAAAAAGGACAACCCAAAAAGTGGGATTCCAAATTCCCAAGAGACCATAAATGATTTTGTTGTGACCAAGGATGGATGCCTTGGTGTTGGAAATGTTAATCCTAAAGCAACTGTTGATATTACTTCATCTGAACATGACGCGACAGTGACTAATGGTATATTGGTTCCAAGAATATCTGGTGAAATGTTACATTTAGCTGATAATAATAATACTTATGGAGTTGAACAAGATGGGATTTTGGTATTTGTTCTTCAGCCTCCCTCTGTAATTAATAGAGTTGGACAAACGATTGATATTGATGCAAGAGGCTTTTACTATTTTGATTATTTTATAGATAAATGGGTAAAAATGCTTTATAGTGCAAAACCTGCAATAGTTAGTGTTATTGATTGTGCTGGCGCACGTGCTAATGGAGGAATAGTTTATGGTTTTCCAGTTAACACTTCTGTAACACTTCCTTATAAAGGAGGTAATGGTGGTGCATATTCTAGTTTTGTTATTAATTCTACTGGCGTTACGGGGCTTACTGCGAGTTTATCCCCAGGAACTCTTGAGAATGGTGATGGTGTGGTTACTTTTAGAATTGAAGGAACTCCCGCTGGAGTTGGAACTGCCAGTTTTGATTTGTATTTAGGCGGTAAGAATTGTTCTTTTTCTATTCCTGTGACAAATTCAACAAGTTTTGTTAATTGTTCTATTAAAAGCAGTGGGAATATGACAATTAATACTAATTATGTTGCTGGTTCTGTAAAACAAACTGTTAGGTTGGATGTGACTACTCTAGGAACATATAATATTAGTGCAGTTAAGAACGGTGTTACTTTTGCGGCAAGCGGGACATTTTCAAGTGTTGGTAGTAAAGATGTTGATTTGATTGCAACGGGTATTCCAACTTCGTCGGGATTGATTACTTTTCCTGTTAATATGACCGGTAGCGCAGGTGTATCAAACTGTAGTTTTACATTTTATGTAACCCCCTTGACGGTATCAGGAAACTTAGCTAGTAGATCAGGTGACGGATGTTTAGGTGGGGGACAGGGAGAGCAAGATTCTAAGAATTTTGGATGGGAAGATACAGGAATAAATAATATTATTCTTAGCGGTGGAAATTATGACTTGAGTACTTCTGCAAATATTACGGGGCGAGGATACGTGTACAGTGGAAATCCTACAAAACATGTTGGAGGAAGTGTTATATACAGGTTGGTGAATGTTCAGACTGGTGCTAATTATGCTGTTTCAAAGAGTACGAGTGGTAGAGTTGAATCGGGCTGTTATTCAAGAGGGGGGGGTATAGCACCTATAATGGAGTTGATTCTGGCTATAGCGATATAGTTTTTATTCCTGCTGGCACCTATAAGTTGCAAGCTTATGGGAATAGTTATATGACAGGCTGTAGTAGTTTTTCTAGTGATTATTGGGCGGGATGCGGCTTGCAAATTAATGGAGGGACTTATAAAATTTCTGCCCATTAAGTATGATTTTTTATTAAGTCCTTAAGAAAGAGGTTATGGTAAGTGTTCTTCTAAAAGGTTTTATAAATTGCAATTAAATTTGATATTAAGAGATTATCTGAAAGTAATTATCGGATAGTCTCTTAGTTGTTTATGTTATTGATTCTATTTTAAGTCTTGCAAAAATACAATAATGAAGTGTTTTTTTAAACTCTTTTGTGCTAACAGCCACTGGATATGCAAACAAAATGCAACTTAATTTTTCCTTTTGGTATTTATGTGAATATCCGCTGTTTTGTTAATTTGTTTTCAGGATTGATTGCATGGCCAGTTCTAATGTCTTACTTGTTTAGCCCTTATTTAAAGAAAAATAAATGGAAAAATAAGTTGTGTTTTTTTATTGAAGCTGCCTGTGCAATTATTTGATAAGTTCTTTATTCAGAATCATACAGATGCTCACTTTTTGCAAAGAAAGCAATTAGGCTAAACTTATGAATCGACCTTTTTGTAAATATAAGATGTTATGGTATCCCTAGCTTTGGAGCTGGATAATAGTTTTTGGACTTTCATGCCGCTCGCTGTTTTAGCATTGAGGTAATTTCTTCTTTTATCAGAGCAGTTCTTCTCTATGTCTTTCTGATAGAATCCGCCGCTTCCAATTATAGCGGCCGGTTGGGATCACTTTTAAAATTCTGCACATCTTTTCAATCGAATATGTTTTTTCATGGTCTTCGGGAAAGATCATCGGCCTGCCTTTGAAAAGATGCTTATAGTCTGTTTTAGAATATGGCGTTCTAACTCTGTTTTTTTTTTTTTTTTTTTTAGTTTATGGATTTTTTCCTGCTCAGCGCTAAGCTTTAATTTTTCCTTTTCCTGAAAAACTTTCTGCGCCAAAATCCTGGTAATACTCACGTCATCTGCAGGGTGAAGGAGCTGTTATCCCAAGTTCCTTGGCTAAAATGTGAAATATTATCTTTATGGCTTAATTGGGCCGCTTTCCCTTTAAAATTGCGGTCATAAGTTTTTAGGATTCTCCTTCATGCTCTAAAGTTAAGATTTAGTTCGTAACCTGAGAGAAAGGGAGGGGATAAAAAATACTGTTAGTTTTAAAAGATCTAATTTGTGCTAGAAATTATAAACCGTATTCTAAGTAGTACTCTAAAGCAAAGTTTTTTTGTATAAATTAGAGTTTTAGATTGGTAAAGCAGTGGCGCTGTTTTTGGGGTAAGTTTCATATTGCAACTGTAATTTTTATTGCTATATAATGATTGAGATGCCAAAATCCATAATAAGAAATGGAAGATCTTAGGAGCCAGAATATTTTTATAGTAATTGCATAAAAAAAAGAACCCTAATACTTTGCATAAAATATAATATTAGGGTACGTGCAGGCTGCATTAAGCTGAAAAAATAATCTCTCTGTAAAATAATTGCTTGGTGAACGGTTCTGATTGTTAAAAGCTAACTAACAGCTAAAGATTTTTGCTTAAAAATTTGAATAAAAAATATTTTAATAGCATATGGAGTCAACCTTCATTACAATTGATGCGTTATTGCCTGATGGCGCTGATAATAGAATGTCTTCAACATATTTTGCTACAGACATAACGAAATTTCCTGGTTTTGAAACTTTAAAAATGAACGATGTATAGTCATTACATGAACCAGATGCCAGTGGAGCGTAAAATGCGCCTCCTTTGCCAATGCCTCCATCTTGAGAAGTTAGTGACCAGTATGCACCTGAACTTTTGCTAAATTGTAATTGACTAGGGCATTGGTATATGCTGACATAATAAACGCCAACTTTTAAATAAACTTTTGAAAAGGTAGGAATGGGATTGTATATGTAAGGAGTTCCTGTAATATTATAAGACCAAGATGAATTGGACATCGATGTCAGTTGAGCTTCAGTTGCGGCAATACTCCCTGAGGAATTTTGCCATGTAGGCGGAAGACCCGGACCTTCAGATACAAGAACTTGATTCTTTATTCCTTCGGAATTATTTGGTGCTAAGGAGCCTGTAAAAAATAATGAACCGTTAGCGTTAATTTTAAATTTTTCGTCGTCATTATTTTCAACTTTCAGAAGATCTTTAAGAGGTGAGCTGCTTTTATCTTTTATATTCAAAATAGCGGTAGGGCTATTTGTGCCAATGCCTATTCTGTCATTAGCTCCATCAACAGAAAAAGTACTGCCATTAACCGAAAAACCATTAACAGCCGAAGAGGTAAAAGCTAAAGGGTTGGAGCCTTGGTTAACGGTCGTTGGGTTAGTTAATGATCCAGAACCTTTATAAATTCCTCCAGTGCCAGAAGATAAGTCCTGGTTCACGATAGTGTTGTCAAGGATTTTATCGCTAGAAATTGCATTGTTCGCCATATGGTTATTTTCTACACCAAACGAATTTAAAGAAATAATAGAACCGGCCGCTGTGTTTTTAACATCAATTGGAGCTGCACCCGAAACAGAGCTATCAGTAATTATTTTATTCCACTTATTGCCATACCAATAATAAAATCCTGGTGTTACATCTGCAGTTGTGGAGATATTAAAAACTAAAAGTGCATTAACATTTCCATTGACAATAGTGCTTTTATCGAGGCTGCCGGCTAAAGATACGCGCGGGATAAGGAGGCCCTTGTTTTGAGAAACTACATCAAGTTGAGAAGATGGATTAGCTGTCAAAGTTCCAATGCCAGAATTCTGTGAATACGTGTAAATACTTAAAGTATTAAATAACAAGATTAAAAAAAATTTCATAAAAATATATAATAATTAAAAGGATTTCTATAATAGGAATTAAATGTGAGAAGATTAAATCGTATATGGGGAATGAATTTTAAAAACTTAATAATTTTTCCATACTTCCTGGAATGCATTAATACAGTATATTGTTGGCAATTTCTGACTGCATTTGTAAAGCAGGGAAACTGACATGGGAGCCATTAAAATAAAATTTCACTATAAGTTTGTTTAAATTTTATATCTGGTCTTGCTGCTAAGGTAGAATTCACAAAAAAAAATATAATAATTGCTGCAAATGTACCGTGGTAACATGTCAAAAAAAAATAAAAAAAATATTTACAAGTACCACATTGTTAGAAAAAGTCAAAATGCAGGACTTTATTCAATCTGATGCAGCAATATCAATTTCTGTATTATAGGCTATATATAGCCAATTAATTTAAAGCATTAATAATTGTCTTACCTTGTGATTGGGTTTTATTTTAAAAATAATCTTTAACTAGTTTGGGATAAACTATCGTTGTGGAATCATATCATATTATTCTTGTTTGATATAGGTGATGTTAGCTGTTTTCTGCATTCTTTTTAGGCTTAATTGCAAAATACCCTTTCGAACCAGTCATCCATTTCTCGAGATGGAAATATAGAGGTAAAAAGCTATTAAATCAGTCCGGCATATCCTAAAAGATCCTTTTCTATTTTGAAGCAATCGTATTTCTTTGAATGCACATTGTTGTAGGGTTTGTTTATTTGATTAATAGGTTTTATCTAGTGAGAAAAGAATTGACAGGTAATTTTGTCATTTCTGGAAAGGTTGCTTGTTTCGGTAATGGATTTATCATTTCAACTGGCTTTTTTTGTCAATTCTATTGTGTAGCCCTTCATCATTGTAATGATATAACTATTGTAATAATACTTCTTTTGACTCTTCTTGCGAATCAAAATCAGTGTCCCCTAATAAATATTCATCAAGAGTCTTCCAAAAACGTTCAGCCTTGCCATTGGTCAGCGGACCGTAAGGTCTTGCATATCTATGGACTATTCCTAATTCCATCAGCATTCTTTCAAAAGGATGCTTAAACACTTTAATGAGGCAAACATTACTGTTAGACGGGACTAATTCAGCCCAGGCAATCCTGTTGTAATCATCAATTACACAGACCAGATAGAGTTTTTTGTTTTTTCCGCGAATTACACTTTTGCTTAAATAATGACAATCAATATGACCAGCTGTCCCATTCTTTGATTATTTTCTGATGATTCTTTTCAATCTTCGGAGTTAATCTGTTTATTTTATGACGTTTTAAAATATTATAGACTCCAGAATATGATGGTTCATGTTTTCCTAATCTCTGGGATTTAAGATGCTAACAATTTCATATCTGTTGTTCCTTTTTCCGGTAATTCAACTGCTTTTTGTTCAATAAATGGCAAAGGGAGTCTTGTTTTATATTTTGGACCGCGCTTCTGAGGCAGTAAATCTATTGGTTTTCCACTTTGCTTATATATCGATTGTAATATTTTAAAGAACTCTTTCTGCAGGTATCTTTGGCTGCGTAAAATCAATTGCCTTCAATCCATTGCCTTCTTGAAAAATGGATGTGTCCTGTTCTTAACCTGTTCATACTCTCTTATTAGAAAACGATACTTCTCTAAATGATGTCTTTCCAATGTATAATCCTGATAATTGCTTCTCATCGCAATAAAATTTATTAAAGTTAAATTTTGTTGCCGAATTGTCTAACTTTTATAATTTGGACGGTTCGGGAACCGAAATAAAACCTGTGCCTGTCATGGGGGAAGTGGATCCGCGGAACTGATTTTTGAGATAGGATTTTGGCTAATTTTCTTTCGCTTTTTTTTTTTTAGTGCTTGGGCTTTTGATTGAAAATTCCACATAAATTATTGTCCTCAATCTGAATTTTGAATCGTAGCCTTTTGTTTTGAGAAATTTATTAGATTTAAATCTTTCAATTAAGTTAGAGGAGAAAACCTGTATGCGTTTTCTTGAATTTTCAGAATAAATAGCGTTGAAAGCAAATTTATCTATAAATACAAAAAAAAAAGCAACTTATTAAATGTTGTATTTCTACTGGCCACATCTGAACAAGTGCCGAACTTTTTTAGCGCATGTAAATATTCCTGCTAAAACATGCCTAGGTTTTTAAATATTGATAAAAGAGTAATTCATAGAATCCATGTTTATTGATGTTTCTGGGAATAATGAAGCGAAACCAACGGTCTTCGATCTAATCTTTTTTAATTAATGCCATTAAATCTGATTCTTTACGGTTTTATAAAGTTTAATAAAATGAGGCAAGTGATGTTAAAGAGTCTCTTGGAGCCAGGCCATTGTTTCTGTCAGTATGGCTTGCCAGCTAATATGGGTTTATATGGCCTTTCCATCTTTAAGAGTTTTTTGGTCTTCTAATTCTTAAATTTGGATTATCCGACACTTATTTGCTTGATGTTTTAGATCTATTGATTTTTCTGTAATCTTAATTTAGCCGCTTTAATTTTAATTGTTCAGACAGATGAAAAAATTACTTTGCTTGCTTGGTGCTGTTTTAGTTACATTAACCTTTTGTTCAAATAATGATTGTGATCCGTTAAAAACACCATCTGCTTTATTGAAAAAAATATCTTACCCAAAACCTAATGGTACTGTGTATTCAGAGACGGTTGCATATGATGGAAACAAGATTGTCAGTGTAACTGGCGACTATTTTATGATTAAGTATACCTATTCGGGTGGCTTTATTGCAAAATCTGAGGAATTCGATGAAAATGACCAATTGGTTTATACAGACGAATATATTTATACGGATGGAAAACTGGCTGGCATTGTTGAAAAAGATGCTGATTCTGCAAACAGTTATGAGACTAAATACCTTTATAATGGAGATGGTACGGTTTCCTATGAAGAATTCGCAGTAGTGCCAGGCAATGAGCTAAAGAGCGTCAATAAGGGAAAATATACATTTAGAGATGGTAATTTAATAAAAGATGAGGGGGCTGATTTTGTAATCTTATACGAATATGATAACAAAAATCATCCCTATAAGAATGTTTTGGGGTATAATCTGCTGTTAGGGGATGGCGCTGCCTCAAGAAATAATGTAATTAAAGAAACCCGTAGTTCAGGTTCTAGAGCTAAAGTTAATAAATCGGTAATAACATCTGTTTATAAATATAATTCGAATAATTTTCCAACCGAGAGGGTTCAAAGCCTTTTAAGCGGCAGTTCAGCTTCATCCGAAACAATTCAATATGCTTATTAGCAAGGCTTAAGTGTGCGAAATAACCCAAATGCTCCATAGCAATTAAGCCGAATATCCTGTTATGCCCAGCTAATTAAACTAGGGTATTGATCAGGTGCAGAAAAAGGGGTAGAGTAGTTTTCTGTACAGCGTTTAAGATATCATGACAAGTTCTGTCATTAGACAAGATGCTGCTGAAATAAAGGATAAATGCGATAAATGCGATAAATGCGCTGACAGTTGACAGTGGAAATATTAAAAATCACTGCTAACTTTTTTCATTTTAAAAGCTTCATATCGAATTGCTTTTTAAGTTATACCCCATAGATTTGATCTGTTTAGATTTTAATAACCGGAAAGTTCATGGGGAGCATGAAGCTGTTTCTGCATTAGACAATTCTCATGTTTGTTTTCTGAAAGAGACAGGAAGGCTTGCAAATAAAAACGGCTAAAGAAAAAAGTAATCTGCAGAATGCAAATCATAGAATTATGCCATATTTTAAATAAACTTTAAGCATTATAAGTTTAGGCTCATTAAAAAAAATGAAAATAAAAAACTGCAAAAATAGTGTAGTGATAATTAAAGAATCTTTCAACAGCAGGATTTTTCAGAATATTGCTCCCAGATTGCATAAATAGCCCTCCCTTTCCTGTTTTTAACCCGATGCTTTGGTGATTTTTTTACTGCTTATCCGGGCTGGAATGCCGATTATCGCTTATTGAGTCCATTTATTGCTTTTAGGCGGCCCATGAGAAATGAAGAAGTACTTTTGCCATTTTATATTTAAAACTTCAATAAAGATTGAATTAATAATTATGGGCTTATACAAATTACGTTTTTTTTTAATTTTCTTGATTCTTCCTTTTGCCAGTATGCATTCTCAGGTTACTTATGAGTTTTGCGCAACTGCCAAATACGGCAATACGATCACTATGGACTTTAAAGTCCATAACAATACCAGCGCTGCTATACAGGACTATAATTTTGCTTTTAATTGGAAAGGGGTCTCGAATGTTATTATGTGGTCGGGAATGGATGTTGTTCAAAATGGGAATAGCGGTATAGTCGAACTTAAAAAAACGACTTGGGGGAATGCTCTGAGAGTAGGCACCAACACTTTTAGCATAACTATGGATTATGTGCCTGGGATGTTTCCGCCGTCTCAGGGCACATTAAATGGTGCTTCCATAAAAGGAATTACCTGTTATACCCCTCCTGCCATCGAGAATTTTAAATGCGAAAAAAAAATCAGCAGTATCTGTGCCATAAAACCTGCAGGAGCTAATGGAAATGAAATAAAAATTGGGGAAGGCTCTGTTTGGGCTTGGGGTCAGCGGGTCGATGTCTATGTTCCCGAAAACAGAAAAGGCTGGGCTATCGGTATGGCCGTTTCTCATGCTTTGTTCACAAACCTAATGGGATTTGATGCCATGAGCATCAACGAATATTTTGCCACAACAATTCAGGAAATTAATGCAGGTTGTGAAGGAAGCAGGCTTATTGCTCCGAGCTGGGTTACAAAAAAATATCCGTATCAGGATTTGATAAACGGCGGAATGAATTGTTATGATACCACAGGGAAGGTTGCTGCGGGATATTTTCAGCAGGAAATGGGAGGAAGCTGGATGGAGATGTTTATGAACTATCCTTGTTTTATACCTCAGGTACCTAAAAACAGCTTTATAGGCGATCCGGCCATTGGGGCAAGTTTTGAGTTTCAATCTATTGTAAAGACGTATCACGATTACAGAAATATTGCTTTCTGGCAATATGTTAAATGCTGGAATCCTATAGGATTTATAAAAGACTCAAAAGATCCCTATGCAGCGGTCAAAATTTTGTCTTTGGCCTATAATCAGGGAATGAACAGCGGCGCTTTTGAGCCGGTTTTCGTTAAAAATCGTGCGGCTGCTCTGGGGGCGGCAAACCTGATGGATTATATTTCTCCGGCTTCGCCTTCGGGTTTGGACCGTCTTTATGCAGAACAGATTAATAGGCTCACAAAGGTATTAGACAATAGGATAGCGGATATAAGCTGGACTGATGCTGCCATTTGGGGCGTAACGGATAAATCGGCCCATAGTTTTAGAGGGTTTTACGACTCTCAGATTGCATGGAGTGACGTAGAGGATTATATAAAAAAAATTACGCCTTTTTATGCTGTTTTCGGGGTAACCGAATCCAATTTTACTGCTGCTGTCAAACCTGCTTTTGATCGTATCAATGCGGGAAATTCGATCTCTTTTAGATACCAAATGCACGATGTGATAGATGCAATCGTTGTCTTCCTGCCTGCCTTTGATCCTAAAAAAGGATTGTCTGAAGTTTATGGCCACGAATCAAACACTTGTTTTGCCCCAACAGCCAAAATGGAAGGCTCTGACGGTGGCTGCGGGAAAGATTTAGGCTTGAGGGTTTATTTCTCAGGTACGCCTCCTTATAAATTTACTTATAAAAGAACAGATGTGTCTCCGGAAGCTGTTTATCCGGAAATAACCACTTCACAAAATCCGTATTTGATAGATTCGTCATCTCTGGCGGAAGGAACATATGCTATTATTGCAATAAGTGATGCTAATTCTGCGGGAGAAGTAGTTTGTGAGCCAATAGAAATAAAAAACGATGGAGTGGCATTATCTGCAAAATTAGTTAAAGAAGGAGGAGGGGCATGCACGGGAACAGACTCAGGGATTAAGGTTGAGATAATCGGCACAGGACCTGGTCCTTTTACAATAGAATATGAAAAAGACGGAGTGGCCCAGCCCTCAGTGGCGGCTGCAGGGAGTTCTAAGATACTCATACCTTCCCCAGCTCCGAAAGGCACTTATAGATTAACAAAAATTTCATCTGCGGGCTGCAGTGCAGCACTGAATGAGAGTCTTGTTATTGATGACGCTGCAGTTCCTGTTCCGAGTGCCCAGCTGGTAAAATATGGAGAGGGGCTATGTGCTGGAACAGTTGGCGGAATTCAGCTAGAGATTACCAGTGCAGAATCCGGCCCTTTTATAATAGAATATCAAAAAGACGGGGTGCTGCAGCCTGCTGCTGCCATAAGCGGCAGTCCTCACATACTTGTACCTGCTCCAGCACCAAAAGGAACTTACAAGCTGACAAAAATTACGAGCAGCAACTGCGATTACCCCCTTAATAATACTCTTATTATTGATGATATTGCAGCCTCTAAGGTGAAAATAGACGGAAAGCCGCTTTTTTGCAAACAGTCAGCAGCTATTCTAGAAGCGGTAACAGATCCTGCAGCAGCAGACATCGATTCTTATCAATGGTTTAGAGATGATGAAAATATACAGGGAGCTGATAAAAAAACATACAATGCAGGTCAGGAAGGATATTATTCCGTAAAGATCACAGATAAAAATGGCTGCGAATCCGAGTCGCCAAATGTAAAAGTTACAGAAAAATGTCCGGATGACGGCGAAAATCCAGTACAGGACGATTACCCTAAATTTTTTACGCCGAATGGTGATGGACATAATGACACTTGGCATTTTAAAAACTTTGACAAATACAAAAAAGCCCAAATAAGAATTTTCGACCGTTACGGAAAGTTTATTATTGAGTTATCGGAGCATAGTCCTGGATGGGATGGCACCTGCAATAACAGTCCGCTTTTTGCTACAGATTATTGGTTTGTAATAACTTATCAGGATCCGGATAATCTGTCTGTGCAAAGAACATACAGAGGACACTTTTCATTAAAACGATAACAGGGCTTTAAATGGTTTCCCAATAAAAAAACACACTTTATGATTAGTAACTTTAAAAAGCTGTCTTTTTAGCAGCAGACACAACAATACTTTAGATGATATATTCGAGAATTTTATTTTACCTTGCACTTTTCGCATCGCTATCGTGTTTTTCTCAGGAAGGAATCGCGGTGTATTCAGATTATCTGTCGGATAATTATTATTTGATCCATCCTTCAATGGCAGGGGCGGCCAAATGCGATAAAATTAGACTGACGATCCGCAATCAATGGTCTGGAGAAAAAGATGCTCCTGCATTGCAGACCCTAAGCTATAATGCCCGTTTTAACGAGAGATCTGCAGGCGGAATTATTGTTTATAATGACAGAAACGGCTATCATTCACAAAAAGGGGCTAAACTCACCTATGCGCATCATATTATGTTTTCGCGTGATGAAGTCGCTTTAAACCAGCTCTCTTTTGGCATTAACGCCAGTATGGTGCAGAGCCATTTAGACGAAACGACCTTTCTGGAATCGGGAATTGCCGACCCTATTATTTTTGGAAATATCCAGAATGCCTCCTATTTCAATTTTGATCTTGGGGCATCCTATAATTTTCTAGATATGTATGCCCACTTTACGGTAAAGAATGCATTAGATACCAAACGGAATCTTTATACGGACTTTGAAAGCGGTAATTTAAGAAAATATATTTTGAGCGGCGGCTATATTTCTGGAGATTTGGACAGAATATTATGGGAACCATCCATAATGTTTCAGTTTATCGAAAGGACAAAAGAAAAAACGATTGACTTAAATTTAAAAGCCTACAGGAATTTCAGCGAAGGAATGGTTTGGGGCGGTTTGTCGTATCGTAGGGGTTTGGACGGGAGTAAGGCAGCGGAAAATGTTTCCAAACAGCGCTTGCAATACATAACGCCTCTTATTGGATTCAATTACAAAAAATTTATGTTCGCCTATACCTACTCGGCAGTTGCAGGCAATATAAAATTTGATAATGGAGCCTATCATCAAATAACGCTTGGCATTAATTTATCGTGCAGAAAAGAAAGATACGATTGCAGATGCCCTGCCGTAAATTAGAGCGATCAAGTTTATAATGCTGCAATAGCCAATAATAGTGAAAATGAAAGATAATATTTAGAAGAAGGATATTTAAATTATTATCTGGCGAGTTAAATAGAAAATTAATTGTGGACAAGGCCTTCCCATTTAGACCTAAGTTTTATGTTCTGCCTTTTTAAGCTTTTAAAATCATGAATGGGAGAGGTGATTGCTTTATGAAATCTATTGTGCCAGGGGCAGTATATCTTAAGCTTTCATCGGGCTGTATGGGGTGTTGAAGCGATTCTGTAAACGGGGGCATGCTTATCATTCTGCGGGCCAAGGCCGGTTTTGTAAGCTGACACCTGTCATTGGACCGCAGCCCAAGCATAGAAAAATGAGAGCACAGGAAAACTGCGGATTAGAGCAGAATACTGTAAAAGTTAAGGATATATGGGTTATTTATATGGGGCCGGCAATAGATAAGACAATTCATCTGTCTTTTTGAGCAGAAAAAATAGAGATTGGGCTCCACCAGCAATTTGCAATAAGCGCTAGAGCGGCAGGCATTTATAGAAGTGCTCCTAATGCTGCAGAATAGGATTGCTGATTTATCAACCCGCGAATGCAAAAGCGGATTAGGCTTTAAAATTTTTGAATCCGCTGTGGACAGGCCATGGGGGAATTAAAGCTCTAGAGATGCCCAGAAAGAATATATGGCTGGATTATGGATAAGTATGTTTAAATATTCTGCAAACGGAACGGATAATGGTTAGATTGCTTATATGCTTATATTTGATTCAGACAGAAGGGGCAGAACCATAAAATCCTTGGAGTTAAGAAGTGTCTATATTATACCGCTAGATGTAGCAGCATGGTTCGTAATTTTATGCCATCTGTTTTTTAAAGAGAGAACATGTTAATTTAGCCATACGGTAGGGCCTGCATCTAAAAAAGATAAGTCTTTTAATATGCTATTAGAGATAATTTTTCGATTTTTACTTCTTTTTTAGGCTGGAATCCTGTAATAATTAAAAGAGATAATTTTCATGTATACTATAAATACACAGCTAGTTTATTTTAAATATAGTTTATATTCCAAAAAAATACTGGTAAATGTTAAATGGTTCAAGCTTGAAGGTTCAGGGAATTTTAATCTGCAGGCGCTTTCTTTCAATGAAATAGAAATTGTTCATTTTAAGGCTTTTATAGATCGGCATAAAGATAATTTTCCAGGCGGACAGTTTGTTGAAAGCAGCAATCTTGAAGGTTTTAATATTCCCCTGATTAATGAGCTTTCTAAAACTGCGGTTCCCTTTTATCTTATTTTGTCAAAACAGTCAGATCTGAATCTAAATAAGAATATTTATCAGACGGCAAATATTGTGTTAATGGATAAAAATTATGAATCTGAAATAAATTGCACTTTAGATTTTGGTGTTATAGGCAAAATTGAAATTTATAAAGAATTAACTGCATCCTAAAATTATAAATCTCGTTTTGCTGTGTGAATTATCGGTTTCTGCTGCACTTGGAAATCCTTTTATTTTTGGTTTTTAAAATTAACAAAAATGAACGCTAAAGGTCATGTTATCCAAAATAATAATCCTTCAGGCACTGTATTTTACATTAAGATTCCGCTTAGCTGCCGCTGTTGTGAATTTGAAGAAACAATCAAGCGTTTGCTAGGGCAGTAGGCATTGATAAAAAACGCTGGCTAATTCTGCAAGAATCAAAATTTATAACAGGCGTTTTCGTTTCCAAAGGTTTAAGATGATGCGCTGCAGGTATCCTGCAATATTGCAGAGCAGGATTATCTCTGTCCACTGTCGTATTCAAAACGGATCAGGCTTTAAAGGCCTTGAACCGGCCAGAGGGCATTGAGCGGAATTAGCTGTGGAGGTGTCCAGAAAGTATATATGGCTAGATTGGAATAGCCGCTTTTAAATACTCTGCAAAAGGGGCGTCCAAAGTTTAAATTGCTTAAATTCTTTTATTTGGTTCTGAAAGGTGTGGCAGAATCCTGAAATAATAAGAATCTGCCTATTGGGTACCGTTTATGCCGTTTTTTATTTTTGCGGTACTTATATTGTTTATTTTGAACTCCGTATGTTTTAATTATTATTTAATTTTAAATTTTTTAAAGCATGCTTTTATGGCATTTGATTATACAGGTTTTCTGATAACAAGGAAAAGTAAACAGCACGCTGGTTTTTATGGAATACTCTGTTTGATTTGCATCTGGCAGGTGTTTCTATACGAGTTTTTTAATGCGCGATTGGAAGTCGGATATTTTTTAACCTTGAGTATACGGACTTTGACAGACGCCAGAAAATATAGTGTTGGGATAATTGGTGTATGTCTGGAGGTATGCATTGGTTTGAAGGCCGGATAAATCGATGGTAAAATTAAAGAAAGATTTGTTTAGGAAATGGCAGATGCGCCAAATTTGCCTCACATGGAGCAAATTTTAAATCTTTTTTAATTTCGGAGAATATGAGTAATGCGCATATCAATTATGCTTTCAGCGGCAGGTAGGGTTTCGCTGCCGATTGGCAGTCTTGTAAAGAAAGTGCAACTGCTTTTAATGGAAAAGGAAGGGATTAGCCACTGCTGCTGAGGATTATACAGATATGGGTAATGTTTGTCAAAACAGGTTTGGAGCTTGTATTATAATCGCTGCGAGTCTTTCTATGATATGATATCATATGATATGATAGGTTTTCAATTTTGGAGAATGCTAATTCATGGGGAGGTGTTGCCACAGATTCTAATGTTGGATGTAAGGGGGGGATTTGGCCGGCACTTATGTTTTTAAAGCCACGTGTTAAAATTGCATTAGAAAAGAAGCCTTTCTGCGTTAAAAGGAAGGTGTAAGTAAAAAATATTGTTTAATTAATACTTAAATGTGCTTGTTATGAAAATAGAATATGCAATGTTGATAGCCATACTGAGTTTTTCATCAGTACAATTGATGGCACAGGATTTTCCAGTTAAGCAAAGATGGTCATATTATGGAGAACCTTATGTGATGTTACCCAATATTAGTGGAAAAACGGCAATAGGAAATTTGTCTGAGATGTATGTAGATGCTGATCCGCATCAGATTTTTGATAATCTTAAACTAGGAGTGATGCTATATTTCGAAGCTTCAAACGGAAAATGGAACCTGAATTCCGATCTTCTTTATATGAATGTGGGAAAAGGCGTGAAAAGCAGCACACTGATCAGTAATGGCGAAGTTTCAGCAAAACAGCTAGGATGGGAACTGGCAGGTTTATATAAAATAAGACCATGGCTTGAAGTTGGTGTTGGCGGGCTTTTAAATTCTATTAAAGTGGGACTGGACATCAATAGAAATAATATAAGCGGCGGCACTGCCAATATTAAAAAAGAAACTTCTGAAATCTGGTTTGACCCTATGTTAATTGCTGTTTTTAAAAACACACCCGATAAAGGGTTTATTTATTCAGCTCGAGCAGAAATCGGCGGATTTGGATTAGGATCACAATTTGCCTTGCAGCTGCAAGCTTATGCGGGATACCGATTTTCAAAATTATTGCAGATTCAGGGAGGTTACCGCCTTATATCATTGGATTATCGCACAGGCAGCGGCTCAGACTATTTCCTATATAATATGGATACGTATGGTCCGGTTATAAAATTCGGTTTTCATTTTTAAAAGGCCTTTAACATTAGAACGAAGTTGTATCTACTGCCTTTTTAACTCTTAGGGGCATCAATGGGGAAGCCCATTGTTATCCCAATTCCATTATGCTGGCGAGAGTATATCTTAAGGGTATGCACATGTTGGCTATAGGGATGTCCAGGAGATGATAAAAACGCGAGGAATTCATGCTGTTCATCCTGCCATTCAAAAGATGGGTTTATAAGTCTGCGCCTTTCATTTAAAGTATTCTCAAATTATTATTTTAAGCATGAGATGCCATATTGGGATAATCAGTTGAAAAGTATATGCCATAGTGCGGATAATAAACATAAAATGGAAGATTATGTTTATGGACATGCCCTCCAAAACTGCAGTGAAATGATTAATCATTGCGGCTGGAGGGCTTAATTTATTTGAATAGAGCCTAATTTGCTTATAATTCTTATCATTGCGGCTGATATGGCAGTAAACTTATGATGCATAATCAAAAACTAGGATACTGTCTAACCATAGTTTCCTGCCAGCTCCAATTGATTTCATTGCTGTTCCTGATGATAAAAAAGTAATGCTTTTTTGGGATAATGAAACCTTCAAAAGGCTTTATGCCTCATTTATGGTTGAGAAATCTTCAGACATATCAATTATAAGCCAATATCAAATACCGCACTTGTAAACTTAAATCATAAAGACGGACATCCGTCTAAAATATGCATTATGCCGATACGCTTAGCGTAAACGGCAAAGTGTATCATTATAGATTATAAGGTATAACTTCATTTGGAGAAAAAGGAGAATTTACAAAACCGATTGCTGTAACAGGAGGTGCGGCTGTTATAACTCCGGCAAGGCTTGTAGATTATAATATCATAAATTCAAATGAAGTTAATCTGGAATGGGATTATCCCACAGAATCAGAAGGGTTTATTCAGGGCTGCGAAATTAATTTAGCAGATAATGATAGAGGGCTTTATAAAGTGGCTTCTAAAATTATTCCGCCATCGGCAAGAAAATTCAATTTTATGGAAAATTTATATCCATCAAACTATTTTACAATTTCGGTTGTTGGAAAAAACAGCCATAGGCTAACCTCTCAAAGTATGCTCGTGCAGACTGTCGATTCCATACCCCCCCCCTTGTCAAACCAATTGGGCAGGAAGAAGCAGTTGATGGTCTTGGAGCGGTTAGGCTGAAATGGAAACCCAATTTGGAAAAAGATTTGCGCGGTTTTCGAATATTAAGTGCAAACACCCAAGGTGGGGAGATTGTAGATATTTGCCATCGATCTTATGTCGCACAGAGTTATAAAGACAGTGTGAGTGTAAAAATGGCCAACAGTAAAGTCTATTAAAGAGTTGCAGTCTGTAGATTAGGGTAAAACATATTACAGCAAGAAATTGAAAAATTTTTATATTGAGATAGAATGTAAAATGATTTTAAGAAATATCATTTTCAATAAATTAAACAGGATGTTGCCGTTGTGTCTTTTTTACAGCTGATATTATTATTTTATGTGCTGAATCAATATTATTGCCATCAAAAAAAATCTATATTAATTATTGCAATATTAAAATTTAATTATTTGTCTGATTGTTTTTCCTAGAACATATAAAAATAATTGAAATTAATAAATAAAAAAATAAGGATCTTGAAAATAATAACTGTACTCACTAGTTTTATTCTTGTAGGATTATATTCTTGCACTGAAAAAAACAAATCTGCTTCTTTTAGTGCTGCTGAGGCCAAAAACATTAAAGAAACGGAAAATAAAATAAAGATAACTAATAGTAAATCTCTTTTAGACCCTTCCCAAATTGCAGACGTAAAATATTCTCTAGAGCAGTTGGATAATACAAAAGGACTATCGAACAGCTCTGTGAATTGCATTTTCCAAGATTCTGAAAATTTAGTGTGGATTGGTACTTGGGACGGCCTAAACCGATATAATGCTAATGATTTTAAAATTTTTAGGCCCGAACCAAATAATGAATTCAGTTTAAGCAATCAGGTGATTCTTAAAATTGATGAAGATGACAAGGGACGGATCTGGATATTGACCATTCATGGCATTAATCAATACGATAAAAAAAATGATAAATTTAAGCGTTATTATTTTTCCAGAGAGAATAATCCGCCATTATCAGAATCTGAATTTAATATGGCACTTGATGCCTCGAAAAAAGTATTTTGTGCTGTAAAAAACTGGGGAATCGGCTATTTCGATGGAATTTCTTTTAAGTTAATAAAGACTAAAAACCTTTCGACAAAAGCTGTAAAAAAAATGGAGTTTTTGCCTACTGGCGAATTATTAGTACTGTTTGAAGATGGTAAATTGTATGCGCTGACCATACAAAAAGGAAAACAAAATGAGAAAACAGTTTCAAAAGCGGTACTCATTTCCAATAATATAAGCGCTTGCGGATATACTGCAAGCCAAAAAGTTTTTATAATTCCTAAAATCGGAAATGCTTTTCTGTATTCATTAAACAATAATGAAATCAATTTAGTAATCGATAAAAAATTTGCCTCTGTGATTTCACATGTTTCTGGGGGGCTTTTGGTTTCAGGCAAATCCGGCTATTTTATAATAGATGAATTTGGAAATTGCATTTCTAAACCTTGGTTGAAACATCTCAACAATCAAAAAATAACAGCATTAATTCAGGGAACCGAAAACGTAATTTGGAGTGGTACGGATGGTGATGGATTGTTTAAAACATATCCGATAAAAAAGACTTTTAATTTAATTTCGAAAACCCAGATTCCAGATTTGGGAGGCGGAATTGTCAGGAGTTTTTTAGAGGTAGAAAATAATTCCTTTTTTATTGGAACAAAAGGGAAAGGCTTATTTCGTTTTCCGTCTAATTTTTATCTCAATGAGGGCAGACCTTTGCTGTATGAGAATTTTAATGAAAGCAACAGCATCATCAATAATGCCGTATTTGCATTGCACAAAGGGCGGGATAATCTCGTTTTTATAGGTACGGATGGAGATGGAATTGCAGTTTTTGATCTGAAAAAATCAAAACTGATAAATTGGTTTTCTATTGAAGGAAATCAAAAATGCGATTATTTTAAATCTGTATATGCTATTTTTCAGGATAATAGCGGTTTTATCTGGCTGGGAACAAATGGCTTCGGAATGATTCGCTGTAAAATTGAACGTAGTGGCGAAAAGCTAAGAATAACAGAATTCAAAAAGTATTTAGCCAATAGTAAAGGCGGAAAATCTCTAAGCAGCAATATCATATTTTCGATTATTCCTCAAAACGAACAGCAGTTATGGATAGGAACAAGATTAGGCGGACTGAATCTTTTTGACAAAAAAACAGAACAGTTTCAGATTTACAAAAACGCAATTAATGATTCTGAAAGTCTGTCGAACAATGATATTTTGTGCCTGCAGATGGATCAAAATAAAAAACTCTGGATAGGAACAAGTTTTGGTTTAAATATGCTGCAGGATTTAAAAAGCGACGGAAAAGCTATTTTTAAAAGTTATACCACAAAAGACGGACTTCCCAATAATACGATTCATGGAATTGTTTTAGATAAAAAATCAAATTTATGGATCAGCACTAATTTTGGGATATCAAATTTTAATGCCAGCGCTTCGAAGTTTATCAATTATACAAAAAACGAAGGTCTTCAGAATAATGAATTTGCAGATGGCGCCTTTTATCATAACAGTAAAACTGATTTGATATTTATGGGAGGAATAAAAGGATTCAATTATTTTCTGCCGCAAAAAATTGTTGAATCTTCAATTGTCCCCGATATTCTTATTGATAAAATTAGCGGGCACAATCAAGAGGTTCCTTATTATCAGGGATTGGTTATTAAACCGGGTTCATCTGATTATCCTTCGATTACACTAAAGCACAATCAAAATTTCTTCGATATAGAATTGGCTGCTTTGACGTATATCAACAGCGAAAAATGCCAATATGCTTATCAGCTGCAGAATTTTGATAAGGAATGGAATGTGATTGGCAGCAGGCGTGTAATTTCTTTTACAAACGTTCCAAAAGGGAATTATTCATTAAGGATAAAATGGTCGAATAGCGATGGGGTTTGGAGCAAACCGGTCCATGCGATTGATATTAATATTCGCCCCGCTTTCTGGCAGTCCAACAGTGCGATGGCTGTTTATTTGGTTTTATTTATACTGTTGGCCATGCTGGTTTTAAGTTATTATAAGAAACGGCAATCGCTCAGCCAGAATATATTTTTTAGAAAAAGAGAAGAAGAACTGCATGAGAACAGGCTGACTTTTTTTACCAATGTAGCGCATGAATTTCAGACACCTTTGACTTTAATTGTTGGACCTGCACAAAAATTAGCAGAAACAGCAAATCTGGATGCCAAAAATCAGAAGTTTATAAATATGATTCAGCGCAACTCGTCACGATTATTGTTTTTAACGCAGCAATTACTCGAATTCAGAAAAGCAGAATATGATTATCTGGAGGTAAGCGCAAGAGAATTTGACTTGGTTAATCTCGTGGAGCAAATAGCAGAATTATTTGATGAATGGGCTTTTGACAGGAATATTGAATACAATCTCGAGGTTCCATCTGCATTATATGGATGGTTTGATAAAGATAAAACCGAAAAAATCGTATTTAATCTCATGTCGAATGCGTTTAAATATACGCCCTTAAACGGAAGAATTGATCTTAAATTCGGCATGGAAGAAAAAGATGCTTCTGCATTAAATATCACGATTGCCAATACAGGAAAGGGAATTCCGAAAGAAAAATTAAATTCAATATTTGACCGGTTTTTTCTATCCAATTCAGATCAGGTTTTAGACAATGATATGTTTAGGACGGGAATCGGTTTGGCTTATATTAAAAAATTAGTCACAGTTTTAAGAGGCAAAATAGAGGTTTCCAGCATTGCAGATCAGGAAACTATTTTTACTGTTTTATTGCCGTGCAGCAAAGAATCATTCAGCGATAAAGAACTGGATCAGGAAAAAAGTTCGACTTTAATATCACAGCATCTTAAAAATATCCTTGAAGAAATTCCCGATAAATCAGACGAACTTCCCTGCAAGATTTCATCGCTTGATGTGCTCGAAGATTATCGCAAAAAAGTCTTAATTGTCGAAGATGAAAAAGAAATTCACGAGTTCCTGCATGATTTATTGGGAGAAAAATATAAAATCATTGTAGCTTATAATGGTGTCGAAGCGTTGGAAATTTTAGAGAATGAAATTCCTGACCTTATAATAAGCGACGTTATGATGCCTTTGATGGATGGAGTCGAACTTTGCAAGAAAATAAAAACCGACATAAAAACCTGCCGCATTCCGTTTATTATGCTAACCGCAAAAGATTCTGTAATACATAGAATTGAAGGATTGGAGAGCGGTGCAAATTCTTATATTCCAAAACCATTTTATCCCGATCATCTGTTAGTGAGAATTCAAAAACTGATAGAAGAAAAAGAGCTTATTCTAAAACATTTTTCTCAGGATACTTTGATCGAAAATCTAGCGACGCTGCCAATAAACAACGACGAAAAAGGCTTTATAAAAAAAGTAGTAGAACTCATACGCGATAATATTGACAATGAAAATCTTCAAAGTTTATTTATCGAAAAGGAATTAGGAATCAGTAATTCGCAGCTGTACCGAAAAATTAAGCAGATTTTCAATTTTACGCCAAGTGATCTAATACGGACAATCCGTCTAAAACATGCTGCCGAATTACTGCGTAAAAATGTATTGACGGTTTCAGAGGTCTGTTATCAATCCGGTTTTAATAACCGTTCTTATTTTTATCGCGAGTTTAAAAAAGTCTACAACATCACACCTAAGAATTATCAGCTTAAGTACAAATCTAAAAAGTTGTTTTAACTGTGTAACTGCTTTTAAATAAATGAATTATTTATTGGTGTACACTTTTGACGGAATAGTGTACACCTTTTTTTATACCCTCAGATTACTTTTATAAGGATTTCTAACAATCGTTCAAAAAAAAACTATAAACTCATTTAAATTACCAATTTTTTATTAAGATGGAAAAAATAACCACGATTATTAATCAATTTAACACATTTCTATGATGAAAAAAAATATTTTTTATCATTTATTTCTATTAGGAATAATGTTGCCGGGAAGTGCCATATACGGACAAACTGTAAAAGGTGTGGTTTCAGATGATAAGGGGCCATTGCCGGGAGTAAATATTAATGTAAAAGGTTCAACGGTAAGCGCGGCAACAGATTTTGACGGAAATTATGCAATTAAGGCTAATGCAAATGCAGTTTTGGTTTTTACCTATATTGGATATGCAGCGAAAGAAATTTCTGTAAATGGCAAGATTGAAGTTAATGCAGTCTTAGCAGAGGATTCTCAAAAATTAAGCGAAGTAGTTGTAGTAGGTTACAGCAGCCAGAAAAAAGCTTCCATAAACGGAGCTGTTACTCAGGTTGACATGGCAGGCCTTTCTAAGACCAGGGTTGCAGATGTTGCTCAGGCTTTACAAGGACAGGTTGCGGGTGTTTTTGTTGCGGCAAATACCGGCGCTCCCGGAGATGGCATCAAACTTCGTATCCGTGGAGAGGGAACTCTTGGCAATAATGAAGCGCTGTATGTTGTTGATGGGGTTGCTACCCGCGATATTTCATTTTTGAACCAGTCTGATATTAAATCGATGACCGTATTGAAAGATGCTTCGGCAACAGCAATTTACGGATCAAGAGCGGCGGGCGGAGTTGTTATTATTACAACTAAAAGCGGTGTTAAAGGAATGGCAAGTTTTGATGCTGAGGTCTTCTCGGGAATTCACTATGCGGCAAATCTTCCTAAAATGCTAAATGCAAGCCAGTATATGGCTGTAAAAGATCAAGCCTGGCACAATACAGCAGGAAATGCTGCAAATGCAGAAAGCCCGTATGCTTTTGACAGAAGAACCAGAACAGATTTATCAGATACTGATTGGCAGAAAGAATTATTTACTGCCGGAATATCAAACAATTTCCAGGCTTCGGCAAGTGGTGCGACCGAAAATGTGCAGTATTTAATTTCTGGCGGTTATTATGGAATTGACGGAATTGTAATCCAAGATAATGACCAGTATAAAAGATACAATTTTAGAACTAACGTAAATGCAAATCTTACGGACAGGTTTAAAGCAGGGACAAATTTACAGATCAGTTTTACCAAACAGGATAAATTATCGTCAAGCGGCGATGCGCCGGGAATTATTCGTCATGCTTTATTGCGTGCGCCGGTAATTGGCGTTTACAAAGATGTGAACGATCCTATTTACAAAGCCAGTGATCCGTATACAGATCTGCCTTTTTATACAGGACCTAACGAGGGCTGGAGCAAAAATTATGAATATACATCGAATCCGCTTGCTATCGTTCATTTTACAAATGATGTGCGTGAAAGATTTCAAACTTTTGGAAATGTTTATGGAGAATATGCCTTTTTAGGGGATAAATCTTTAAAAATCAAAAGTAGTTTAGGAGTCGATATTGCCTTTTCTCACAACAAAAACTTCGCTGAAAATTTTGGTGATGATAATATTGCCGATACAAGTTATCAATATTTTGGTATGGGCAGACAAAATCGTCCGAACAGCCTGAACGAAAATAGAGGACAGGAAATGACCTTTACTTTTACGAATACCTTAAACTATGTAAAAATCTTTAAGGAAGTGCATAACGTAAACTTTTTATTAGGTATGGAAAGCATCACCAGTAAATCATCGGCTATTGGCGGCAGCAGAAATAACTATGAAAACAGTTCACCGGAATTTCAATATTTGGATTACGGAAACAGCACGCTTAATGTTTGGAATTCTGGAAATGCAAGCAGCTGGTCGTTACTTTCTTATTTTGCATCTGGAAATTACGGTTATGACAATAAATATTTTGCAGCAGCAACCATAAGAGCCGATGCTTCATCAAGATTTGGCCCTAACAATAAATGGGGATATTTCCCGTCGGTTGCTGCAGGATGGGTAGTTTCTAAAGAAAAATTCATGGAAAAAGCAGATTGGATTTCTAACTTAAAGTTAAGAGCCAGCTGGGGGCAATCAGGCAATCAGGAAATAAGCGATCACCAATGGTACAACTTATATATGCTGGGAAAAGATCCGCATCTTATCCGTATTGGAAACCCTGACGTAAAATGGGAAACTGCAGCACAAACAAACGTAGGGATAGATTTAGGTGTTTTGAAAAACAAACTAACATTTACAGTAGATTATTTCTCAAAGATAACAGATGATATTTTATTGAATGTGGTGCCTCCCGGAACAGTCGGAAATTTTTTGCCAACAAGTGTTAACTCTGCTTCAGTAAGCAATAAAGGATTTGAATTTGGATTAAGCCTTCAGAACAATGACCATGAATTCAAGTATGGCATCAACGCGAATCTAGCGACGTTAAAAAATAATGTCGAGAGACTGCAGCAAAATGTAAGCAGCATTACAGATGATGCAACGCACACTAAAACTGTAGTTGGGCAGCCGATAAGTTCTTATTTTGGATATCAGTTTGACGGAATTTACCAGAATGCAACCGAAGTTAGTTCTCATTTATTTACTGCCGCAAATGGTACGCAGCCGGGAGATATACGATTTAAAGATCTTAATAGCGATGGACAGATAAATGCAGAGGACAGAACTTTTATAGGAAGTTCGATTCCTAAAGTTACCTATGGTTTTAATTTTAATGCAGATTATAAAAACTTCGATTTCTCTTTCTTATTGCAGGGAGTAGAAGGTGTTGGCCGTTATAATGATTCAAAACAGATTTTAAATTATGACAGCCGTCCATTCAATTCAACGACAGATGTTCTAAAAAGCTGGACAGGAGAAGGATCAACAAACACAACACCTAGAGTGACTTTTAACGATAACGGAGGAAGCAGAGTTTCCAGCGTATTTGTAGAAGATGCATCGTATTTGAGATTAAAAAACATTGAAATTGGCTACACATTTTCAAAATCAATTCCGGGAGTAAATAGTTTAAGATTATATGCGTCAGGACAAAATTTATTCACTATCACAGATTATACTGGCTTAGATCCTGAATCGACATCACTTATTGACAGAGGAACTTATCCGCAGTCGACCGCTTTTATTTTTGGGGCTAAAGTGAAATTATAATTAATAATTTAAGTATTATATCATGAAAAAAATATTTATAACCTTGCTTACAGGCTCATTATGTTTGGTTAGCTGTCAAGACGGACTAGATGCCGAAGCAACAGGATTGTCTACCAAAGAAGGATTGGTTACAGCAGATGTAGTCGAAAATTCGATAAGTTCATCCTATCAATTACTTTCTAACAGATTGAATATTCTGGGCCAATGGAATTGGGCTGGAGGCTTGGTTTTTCAGAACGATTATATCATGCAGGACATTGCATCTGACGATATGGAAAAAAAGTGGATTTCCGACGGAGACCAGCCTTGGATAGATGAAATCAATAATTTTACTTTCACTTCAGCAAATGGAGGCCCGAATGGTTTATGGAAATACAATTATGAAGGAATTAAAAGATTGAATCTTGGAATTGAATTATTGACAAGGCCAAATATTGGAGCTGTTACCGGAATCTCAGCGGCAAGAAAAAATCAGCTATTGGGAGAAGCTTATTTTTTAAGATCGTTCTATTACTTTTCATTAGTAACCAATTTTGGTGATGTTCCTCTGATCGTAAAACCTGTTGAATCTCTGGAAGAAGCCTTTGCAGTATCTGTAAGAGCAGATAAAACAATTGTTTGGGATAAAATAAAAGCAGATCTAATACTTGCACAAGAACTGCTTCCGAATACTAAATATTCATCGGCTACAGAAAAATGGAGGGTTTCAAAAGGAGCAGTTATTGCCTTGCAGGCAAAAGCGGCTTTGTACACTCAAAGATGGTCAGAAGTGGGGCCACTCGTAGATCAGTTAGCAGCATTGGGTTATGGTTTAGACGCTAATTATTTTGATAATTTCAGCACTGCTAAAGAATATAACGATAGCGAAGTTATTTTTTCTTACGATCACCAATCTAATATAACTCTCAGAAGGGGAAACGGAATTTGCGCTCCTTTAGGATGGGGATTTTTTGCTCCAAGCGCCGATTTTTTAAATTCATTTGAGCCGAATGATCCTAGAAAATCATATACTGTTGATAGTGCAAATCAAAACATCAATAAAATGCTGGGCAGTCTGGACGGAACCAATAAAGGGAATGATGACGCACCCAACAACAAAGTTTACCTGCGTTATGCAGATGCTTTATTATGGAAAGCAGAAGCACTGAATGAGGGAGGAGATTATTCTGGAGCGATTGCAATTATCAATCAAATCAGATTAAGAGCAAGAACGACAATTAACGCATTAGGAGCCGTGCCTCCTGCGGGAACTTTACCAGACCGCCCGGCATCATCGGATAAAGCGCTTATAAAAACCTGGCTGATCTCTGAAAGAAGAGCCGAACTTGGTTTTGAAAATCAAAGAATGCTTGATTTAAAAAGATGGGGAATAGCAAAAGAAGTGATGACGGCTCACGGAAAAAACTTCCAGGATAAACACATGTTATATCCAATTCCACAATCAGAGATTGATGCATCGGCAGGAACTTTAACACAAAATGCGGGATATTAATATTCACGCATGTAAGGTTGATCCAAATCGTTTTTGATTTGGATTAACCTTCATTTAAACCAATAATAAGTATGAAAGACATTGCAAAACGTTTTGCAGATAATCCATTATTATCACCAATAGATATTCCTGCAAGCAGAGAAGGATTAGAAATTACCTGTCTATTGAATCCGGGAGTATTTCAATATCAAAATAAAACCTGGCTAATAGTCAGAGTGGCGGAAAGACCTGAGCAAAAAAACAATATAATTTCATTTCCGATATTAACTCCAACAGGCGCAATTAAAATTATCGAATTTTCAATAGATGATCCCGAATTAATTGCAGCAGATGCAAGGGTTGTCAATTATAAAGGAAGTGATTATTTAACAACATTGTCGCACTTACGCTTATTATGCAGTGAAGACGGACATAATTTTTATGAACCTGAACATTATCCATCACTTGCAGGAGAAGGAGTTCTGGAAGCGTTTGGAATAGAAGACTGCAGGGTTGCCCTAATCGAAGGAAAATATTATTTGACATTTACTTCAGTGTCAGATAATGGTGTTGGGGTTGGTTTGCGTACTACCACCGATTGGAAAAACTTCGAAAAACACGGTATGATATTGCCCGCACACAATAAAGATTGTGCCATTTTTGAAGAAAAAATAAACGGTTTGTTTTATGCATTGCATCGTCCAAGCAGTGTAGATATTGGGGGTAATTATATCTGGATTGCTTCGTCTCCAGATGGAATTCACTGGGGGAATCATCATTGTATTGTTAAAACAAGAAAAGGATTTTGGGACAGTAAAAGGGTAGGTGCCGGAGCTGCTCCAATAAAAACAGAAAAAGGATGGCTTGAAATTTATCACGGTGCCAACGAAAATCACCAATATTGTTTAGGTGCATTTCTGATGGATTTAGAAAATCCTTCGCAGGTAACTGCAAGAACAGAACAGCCAATTATGGTGCCGACGGCAGAGTACGAATTAAGCGGATTCTTCGGTAATGTAGTATTTACAAACGGTCATATTGTAGAACCAGACGGAGATACACTGACCATTTATTACGGTGCATCTGATGAATTTGTATGCGGTGCCCAATTTTCGATCAAAGAGATTCTTTTACTTTTAAAAAGCAACTAATGTTTAAAAAACTTATATCAGAAATTGACCATTTTAAAAGCCAGACACATAATTTCCGTATTTTAATTTTTACCAATCTGGTGTATGCTTTTGTATTGCCGGTAATCGATATTTTTGTGGCAGCCTATATTATGAGAAATTCTAATGATACCTCTAAGGTTGTCATTTATCAACTGGCAATTTATACCGGAATTCCGCTTACGTTTTTGCTGAATGGCTTCTTATTGAAACACATCAATATCCGCAAATTATATTCAATCGGAATGATGCTCAGCGGTGTTTCCATGATTATAATGATGTCCTTAAAAACACTTGATTTAATCGGAGTTGGCATCGCAGGAATCACGATGGGACTTTCTTTTGGGTTATACTGGTCGAATAGAGATTATCTTGCCCTGGCCATAACCAATGATAATAACAGAAATTATTATTATGGATTAGAAACCTTTATTTACACCATAATTGCTATTGTTATACCTGCTGCAATTGGCTGGTTTATACAATCTAAAGCAGGAGAAGATCAAAAACATGCCGCTTATTTGATTATAACGGGAATTGTTTTTCTAATCACTGTTTGGGCATCTATAGTCTGTTTTAGAGGAAACTTTGATAATCCGATACAAAAACAATATATCTTTTTTAAATTTCATCCGTTATGGCGCAGATTATTATTGTTGGCTTCCTTCAAAGGATTGGCGCAAGGATTTTTAGTTACAGCTCCGGCAATGCTCATTTTTAAAATTTTAGGAGAAGAAGGAGCATTAGGAAATGCGCAATCTATTGGCGCAATTTTGGCAGCGGCCATAATTTATTTCATCGGACGTTTTTCTAAACCTTCAGACAGAATCAAAACATTTTCGGCAGGACTTATTCTGTTTGCTTTAGGAGCCTGTCTAAACGGATTTTTGTTTGATAAAATAGGTGCAATCGTATTTCTATTGCTACTGCTTATTGCAAAACCGCTAATGGATCTGGCTTATTTTCCAATTCAGTTAAGAGTAATCGATATTGTATGCCGTATAGAAAAAAGAGGCGAATTTGCTTATATACTAAATCATGAAGCAGGACTATATGTGGGAAGACTTTTGGGAGCAGGAACTTTCCTGGCTTTATATTATGCCGTTTCAGAAGATTTTGCTTTAAGATACGCCATAGGGATTATTGCCTTATTGCAATTGTGTTCTGTTTTTATAAGCAAAAAAATTATCAGAGAAGGAGACAGGCTTTCTCTTGAAAAAACGACAGAAATAGATGCAAAAGCCTTAGAAGAAGCAGCTGTAAAAATTACTCTAAAATAAAAAATAACCGAATGAATACTCTTTTAAAAATTACTGTTTGCTGCTTATTGGTTTTAAATCTAAGTGCAAGTGCACAGGTAAAACAGCAATCGATTTCTCGTGTAGATCAAATGCCAAATTACCCAAAACCTTTTCAGATTATTGATTATAACAAACTGGCAAAAGATTTTGATAAGACCATATACGATTTTGATGCAAAAGGAAAATTTTGGCCAATGGTCTGGATCGATAAAAGTCAGAAAAACTTCCCGCAAGATATAGTCGGTTTATATACGGCAGTTGCTGATGTAAGACAAGGCACCAATAACAAAGGCATGTTTCATGAAGCGCTCTGTACAATGGGAGCGACCTTAGGAGCAAGTTTAGTAGGCATTGATAAAACAAACCAGCAGAACAGAAACTATGTTAGCATGCTGAAAAATTATTTTAATAAAGATACAGGCTGGGATATTATGATGAATAATACCTGTCCCGAAGTGGCTTTGCTAGGCGGCGGATACGGTCGTGACTGGTGGTATGACCTTTACCCTAATCTATTATTTTATGCTGTTTACGATCAGTATCCAAAAGAACCTGAATTTGATAAAATTGCAAAAACTATAGCCGAAAAATTCTTCAAAGCTGATTCGACCTTAAATGGAAATTATAATTATTCCTTTTTTGATTATGCAAAGATGAAACCCATGACCAACAATATTTGCGCACAGCCGGATGCAGCCGCAGGCCATGCTTGGGTTTTATATTCGGCATATAAAAAATTTGGAGATAAAAAATATTTAAAAGGAGCGGTCAGTGCAATGAACGCTCTTGAAGCGCAGCCAATAAATCCAACTTACGAATTATTGATGCCTTTTGGAGCCTATTTGGCAGCAAGATTAAACGCTGAAGAAGATAAAAAATACGATACAAATAAAATGCTCGCATGGAGTTTTGACGGAACAGCAATCTGCCGTGAAGGCTGGGGTGTTTTGGTTGGAAATTGGAACGGATTTGATATTTCGGGTACCGTAGGAAGTACTGTAGATCATGGCGGATATGGTTTTTTAATGAACACTTATGATGCTGCCTGGCCTTTAGTGCCGATGGTGCGCTACGATCAGTCGTATGCGCGAGCGATTGGAAAATGGATGCTGAACGCTGCAAATGCTTGCCGATTTTTTTATCCGCAATACATGCCGGACGAACACGAAACAATTCCTGAACTGGCCGAAGTTTCAAAAGGAGTTATTGGATATGAAGGTATCATAAAAAAATCAAATTTAGCAGGATACGATCACATACAAGCTCCGGTTGCACAAGGCGACGGGCCGCTTTGGGTGGCGGGAGAGAATCCTAAAGAATCTCAATTCAGCATTTACGGAAGCGGACATGCAGGGATTTTTGGCAGCATTATCAGAAAAACGAATGTTGAGGGTATCTTGCAGTTAAATTTATTGGCAACCGACCTTTTTAGAGATAAAGCGTATCCAACTTATTTATATTACAATCCATTTGATGGTGAAATAAGAGTTACAATAAAAACGGCTAAAAATAAAAAAGTTGATTTATACGATACCGTTTCAGGCAAATTTATTGCTCGAAATGTTTCGGCTTCATCCCAAATTAAAGTTTCGGGAGGCAATGCAGCAGTAATTGTTCTTGTTCCTGCAAAAGGAAAAATCACCTATCGGGATACTAAAATGCTCGTAAACGGAATTGTTGTTGATTATCATGCACAGCTTTAAAAATAAATCAGAAGATGAAATTTTCATTTAAAGTTATTTTGCTCATTTCGTTTTTTATTTTGAAAAGCAATTTTATAATGGCTCAAAACAAAGATCATAAATGGTGGAAAGAAACCGTTTTTTATCAAATCTATATGCCAAGTTATGCAGACAGCAATGGCGACGGATATGGTGATTTTAAAGGAATGAAAGCTAAACTAGATTATCTGCAAAATTTAGGGATAAACGGAATTTGGTTATCCCCATTTTTAACTTCTCCAAAAGTCGATAACGGTTATGATATTGCGAATTATTACGAAGTTGATCCCACTTATGGAAGTAGGGAAGATTTTGATCTTTTTTTGAAAGAAGCCCACAAACGCGGCATAAAAGTGATTATGGATATGGTTGTAAATCATTCCTCAACAGATTGTAAATGGTTTCAGGAATCCAGAAAGTCAAAAGATAATCTTTATCGCGATTATTACATCTGGAAAGACAAACCCAATAATTGGGAATCTTTTTTTGGAGGTTCGGCTTGGGAAAAAGATGCACTTACCGACCAATATTATTATCATAAGTTTGATAAAAGAATGGCTGACCTTAATTGGTCATATCCGCCGCTGGTTGCTGAAATTCAAGAGATACTTCGCTTTTGGCTTGATGCCGGAATAGACGGATTTAGACTTGATGTTATTAATTTTTTAAATACCGATGGAGTTACTGCTGACAATCCGTTGAAAGATGGGCAGCAGGAACATATAAAAGATATCGATCAGAACGGGGTGAAAAATGCCATTCGAATCATAAAAGCAACAGTAAACGAATATGAAAACCGCTTTATTGTAGGCGAAATTGGAAGTGATAAGATTGAAATTCTAAAGCAATATCAATCGGAAGATTTATTGGATGCGGTTTTCAATTTTAATTTCGGAAGTATTAAGAGCTTTTCTGCCAAACGCATTTTTGATGAAATGAAGAGTATGGAGAAAAATATGAGCAGTTATCCAACGTTGTTTTTTGGAAGTCATGATATGCCCCGTATGATGAACAGGCTTGCGAATGGCAATGCTGACAGAGCATTTGCACTGGCTGCTTTAACTTTGACTGGAAAGGGAATTCCGTTTGTTTATTACGGAGAAGAAATCGGAATGCAGAATATTACTGCCAATGCCATTCAGGAAATGGCAGATGTGCAAGGTAAAACGCATTATAAGCTGGCGCTGGAAAAAGGTAAAAAACCAAGAGAAGCACTTTTTGAAGCAAATGAGCGCAATCGCGATAAATCCAGAAGTCCAATGCAATGGAATGCAAAACAAAATACAGGGTTTTCTACCGAAAAAGCATGGGTTAAAATTAATCCTGATTATAAAAAAACAAATGTTGAAGCTCTGACAACTCAGAAGAAATCAATTTTGAACAAGTATAAAAAACTAATTGCATTACGAAACAAAGAGAAAATTCTGCAATACGGAAAATACGATAATCTTGAATTGAATGAAGATCAAATTTTATTTACAAGATCCTTTGAAGGAGGAAAGGTTAATGTGATAATTAACTTTGGAGGTAAAAAGAAATTAATCTTACCAGCCAATATCCAGATATTAATGGGAAGTAAAGATTTAAAATCGAATAGTTTGATCATTTATAAAAAACTTATAGAATGATTTAAAATGGATTTTCTAGTTTTGGCAAAGAACATTAACATGCCTCAATGTAAAGAATCTTTAGATTCATTTGGAATATCTAGATCTTCTCATTATAGATTCGATCAGCTAAAGATCATTAAAAATTATCTTTTTCGATTTTAAATCCTCTTATATATCCACTCAAAAATAAACCGAATTCGAGCCTCCCTGGAATTGGAATCATATTGCGAAAACAATTTAAATGAGAAGTAAAAACAAGTTATTGAGATTTCAATGAAGCTGTAGCTCAAATGTGGAGTGAAATTGAGTGTCCTAACTAAAATGATAATTAGTGAAGTTCACTTTTCCCCTCTGGGTGCCAAAATATAGCTCCTGCCCGTGGATTTCGAACTAAAAAATACAGCATCATTTTTCTCATACCGATAAATCAGTCCAGGGATTTTTTTTGCCTGCTTTATTGTAAAAACTTCATTTCCTTTTATATAATTGAGGCCATAAAGGCCATCACCCAGCCAAATCCTTTTTTTTGAATCAACTTGACAATTTAAAGTATTATTAGCATTAAGGCCATCTTCTAACGAAAAATTCTGAAAATCACTGCCGTTAAATTTGGTGATTCCATTATCTGCTGCAATCCAAATATTATGATCGCAGTCTTCACATACAGAATTAACGAAATCTTATTTGAGCCCATTTCTAGAATCAATTTCAAAAAAGCTGTTACGATATGATATTGCGCAAAAACAGGTATTGGATATCAAAAAAAACATGGGGAATAGCCTATTGGGACAGTCTTTTGTTTTTCTAAAAAAAGTTCGTCATCTTTTTTTTATTTTATTATAATGATCAATATTTTTTTTTGAAAAAACATCAAAAGTATTCTCCTCTATTTTATTTAATTCATTTAATGCTATTTTGCTTTTCACTTTTATTAACAATTCGTCAGGAATGCGTAAAATTTTAATTTTCTTAAAATCATTCTCATTAAGCCGCTGCGATAGCCCTTTCCAAAATTGCGCAAGTAATGATAGGGAGATAAAATAAAATAGGGTGCTGTTTTTAGGGCAGATTTTATTTTTATTGGTATAGACGAGCCATATTGGAGCGAGAATTAGCTTTTGGGTTTTCGATAATTCTTCGAATTCGGACACAGTGACTGAAAAGTAGCTATTTCTCGACATGCTGAATTTTATTTTTTCCGCACTTCTTAAATCAAAAATAACTTCTCCTAAATTTTTTAGGTTAACTAAAAAATCTGATTTTTTGCTTTTTGTTTTATTTAGAGATGGACAAATCTGTTCAATCTTAAATGGTCCTTGTCCAAGATAGAGATAAGGTATTTTATTTTTCTCTAATAGTTTCTTAAATTCTAGTTCTTTATCGGTGTTTTCAATTTTGAAATAAGATAACAGATGTATGATTTCGGGATTTGTATTTATTTGATCAAAAATTATTTCATCAAATTTATCAGATGGATTGGTTATTAAAATTGAATTTCGTTTAGTGGTCATGAAGGGTGGTGGTTTAATATGAATTTCATGTTATTGTTAAAAGAACGGTTCTCTGTCTCAGTAATAGATGCAATAGAAAAGTTCAGCTGTCTCAAATAAAAATAGATCTAAAAAGAAATCATTAAATTTTTAATCTAATGACTTCTGGCGCAGTCAATATATAAAGATGCAAAAGTAAAGACCGCCTTATAATATCGCTGGCGGTGCTTGCATTAAAAAGTATCAAATATTTTTTTTTTGCAATAAGCGGTACGTTTTTTAATGCTTATTTGCAGGACTTTGATAAAACAGAAACCCAGAAAGAGAATGCTCTTAGATTTTCATGATAGGTTCTGGCTGCCAATAGGAAGGCAGGAGTGCTTTTTGAAATAATTGTTTGGCAAAAGTTAAAATTTCCAATTCCGCCATTATTGGCAGGCTCCCAGGTAATTAAAAAAAGCCACTGTTTGCGGGTATGCCTTCAAAAAAAAATCAATAAAGGGGCCATTGGATTTTAGACCTTATCCTTTAAATGTTTCTGTGCCATTTTTTTCTTTATAAGAGAATAGAATAAATCAGAAAATTACAGTAAAGGCTGTTTTTTTATTTTTTGAAGAAAATAGAAGCCGCCAATAGCTGCAATTATATTCCATTGTGCTGTGCTGTCTTGGCATATAGATTCAAATAGTGCTGAAAGCTGCGCTGTAAAAATGAATAAGGCTGGTTTTTATTGGTGCCGTTTTTTTTTTAAATACGCTTTTTATAGTACTAATGCAAGTTGAGAATTGTGCTGATAAGCATTTGTATTGGATACCTTTGCCTGTGTTAAATGTGTCGATTTTGATTAGGTTCTCAGTTTGACGGCTTTTAATTGGTGTGCTTTTTTGTTTTGATTCATCGGAATCATAAATTCAATAAGCGGGTGGCCATCCGAAAAGGCTTAGGCATTCTCTTTTAGAAGCTCGAATTTTGACTTCTCCAAGGACTCTGCCTTTCGGATATAGAGTGAAAGCGACTTTTTGAGGCTCGAGATATTTGAACTGCAATTTTGGGCGGTATGCGCTAAAAGGAAGGTTATTTAAAGAAAAGGAACACTGTTGAAAATAATATTTTTAGCAATCTCATAGAGATAAAGCAGGCATTACCCGATCAGGAGTCTAGAATAAAAGCTTTAAAACCCAATAAAAAAGACAGTATGCCAAACTAGAAATTGACGGTTCAGTAAAAGTTGGCTATGAAAATGGGAATAAGTTGGGCTATAGAGATGAGAGCAATAAAGATTATCCTACTTGCTGAAAGGAAGTGTTATTATGGCCTTGGACCAATTCAGTTAAGTTGGAACTATAATTACGGGCAATTGAGTGAGTTCTTGTATGGAGATAAAAAAACTCTTATTTCGAAATCCCGGAAATTTGACTATCGATGCTTCTTTGGCATTTCAGGTGGCAATATGGTTTTGGATGACTCCCCAATCTCCAAAACCATCCTGCCATAATGTGATAACAGGTAAGTGTCGGCCTAGCCAATCTGGCAAAATGCAGGCTGTAAACCCGGTTTTGGGATGACTATCAATATCATCAGCGGAGGGTTAGAGTGCAATCAGACGGATAATGCGAAAAAGAAAGATAGAAGAGGCTTTTATGAACGCTATCTGGATATGTCAAAACAAGCGATCCTAAATTGCGAATGAAAATGTGATAAAATGCAATCCTATTTAGCTGAAACAAGTCAGTTCGTAAAAACTGCTATTTTAATAATTTTCTCTTTTTCAAGATTAGATAATTTAACCGGTGCCAATCGGGGTTATCTGATAATTTGACTGAGTTCTGCTATATCTTATGGCTGTAATATTTAAAAATAGTGCCAGTTTAATTTTTAAGAACTCATCTATTGGCGCCATTAAATCAAAATATAGCGTAACGATATTAAAAAAAAAAAATTAGACGAAAATAAATTAAGGTCTAATGTAAAATCATACAACTAAATGGGTGCTAAGAATGCTATTAATGCCAATAGGATATTGGTCTTTGCCGGTTTATTATTTATGTCATGCAAGACAAATTTTGCATCAAATTACAGAATTGCCACCAGCAGGCGCAATTATTATACTGACAAATACAGTTTTGTCAAGGACTCAATTGTATTTTATGAAACCAAAAGGAATGGTTCCCGCCAATTTTATCGCGTGCACTATAAGGATTCTAAAATATTTCGTCCTAAATAATTTAAAAGGGTTCCATTCAATAAAGGCTGAAATTTTGGATATGGCTTATTTCTGTTAAAATTAATCATTACGCATTTAAGCTCAAATTGCTTTGCCAAAGCGTGTTTTTGGCAGCTTTTCAATAAGGCTTCTGCTGTTTTTTATGCAAAATTCTGCAAAAATGAATTTTATGCTAATTCTTCTTTTTAAGCTCCCATGTATAATCGACTAATGTTTTTTATTTATCGCCGGAAGGCAATTTTCCTATGGTGCAGCCTTTTTTTTTGCCGCCTTTTTTTGCTGCAATTGTGGCATAGTGATCTGTTTTTGGCTATATAAAATATTGCATCATAGTAATGAAAATTCATAAAGTATTTTAGGTTTTGTATCAACGAGTAAATTCAGTAAAATGAAAAAAATAATTTTAGTGGCACTAGTAATATTTTCTGCGTTTGCATCAGCGCAGCAATCTGTTTCTATAGTCCCGAAGCCTGTCAGAGTGAAAATGAAAAACAGCAGTTTTATTATTGATAATTCAGTTGCTGTAAAATTTGATCAAAAGGATCAGCAGATGGGACAAATAGCTGTTTTTTTTAAAGACTGCATAAAACGGGTGACGGGATTTGAATTAAATGAGCATAAAGGAAAAGCAAAAGAGATTGTTTTCAGTATCGAAAAAATCAATGGAATTGGAGACGAGGGATATTTGATCTCTGTTGATCCCGAAAGAATCCTATTAAAGGCAAATACATCAAAAGGCCTGTTTTATGCCGTCCAATCTTTATTGCAGACTCTGCCTTTTGTTGGAACGAATGATTTGGCTCAAATTCCCTGTATGGAAATAGAAGATTATCCCCGTTTTCAATGGAGAGGTATGATGTTGGACGTTAGCCACCATTTTTTTTCTATGGAAATGATTAAAGAATTTATCGATTTGCTGGCAGCATATAAAATGAATGTTTTCCATTGGCATCTGGCTGATGGTGCCGGCTGGCGTTTGGAAATAAAAAAATATCCCAAACTTGCGCAGCAGGCTGCTTGGCGCGTTGATGATTTAGATAGGCCTTGGAATTGGGCTGAGGTAGAATTTAATGCTGACCGAAGCAAATCCACTTATGGCGGCTATTATACTCAGGAGCAGGCTAAAGAAGTTGTAGCTTATGCCAAAGCAAGAAATATTACGGTTATACCTGAGATAGAAATGCCAGGGCATTCAGAGGCTGCTTTGGCGGCCTATCCCGAATTCTCGTGCAATTCTAAAAATAATTTCACGCAATCTGGGAATTTCTATGCAAGTAAAGTAGAAAGTAATATTTGCGCAGGGAATGAGGGGGCCTACACATTTCTACAAGATGTGCTTAGCGAGGTTTTGGCTATTTTTCCTTCAAAATACATTCATATTGGAGGAGATGAGGTTGATAAAACAAGCTGGCAGCGATGTGCCAAATGCCAAGCCAAAATAAAAAAGGAAAAACTGAAAAATGAGCAGGAATTGCAAAGTTATTTCATGTATAAAATGGAAAAGTTTCTGGTTTCAAAAAATAGAAAGATGATAGGCTGGGATGAAATTCTTGCAGGCGGGTTATTATCCCCAGAGGCAACAGTTATGAGCTGGCGCGGAGAGGCTGGTGGAATTGAGGCGGTAAAAAAGGGGAATGATGTAATTATGTCGCCTGGTTTTCCATGTTATTTTGATCACTATCAGGGAGATCCTGAAACGGAGCCAGCTGCTATTGGAGGATTCAATACGCTGAAAAAAGTATATAGTTACGAGCCTGTTCCCAATGAGCTCTCTGCAGAGGAATCTAAGCATGTTTTGGGTGCGCAAGCCAATTTATGGACAGAATATATTGCATCTGCAGAACAGGTGGAGTATATGATTCTTCCCCGCATTCTTGCATTGTCAGAAGTTTTATGGTCTGTAAAAGGACAACGCGATTGGGAGGGTTTTACAGAACGTCTTAAGGGCCATATGACTGGTTTTCAGCAAAAGGGCCTGCACTATAGTAAAGGGAATTTTACAGTCGACCTCAAGGCTATTACGGAAGATGATAAACTTTTTATAGCACTTGAGGCAGAACATCCGGAAGCTGCAATTTATTATACAACCGATGGGAGTATGCCTTCTAGCTCAAGCAATCGATATGATAAGCCTTTTGAAGCAAGTCATTCTATGACCATAAAAACGATTATGGTTATCAAGGGGCAGGTTATGAATAAAAAAACTGCCGAACAGTCTTTTACATTCAATAAGGCCACTGGAAAAGCGGTTGCTTATGACAATGCTTTTAGCTGCGCTTATCCTGCAAACGGTGCCAATACATTAACCGATGGGCGTCGGGGAACGCAAAATATTGATAAGCACTGGCATGGATTTAATGGCAACGATTTGGTTGCCACTATTGACCTGGAGAAAAGCACTTGTGTCAGCACTATTAGTTTAGGCTTTTTTCAAGATTGGCGACAATGGATATTCCTGCCGCAATGGGTGAAATTTGAAGTATCTCAAGATGGAATTAATTTCAAGGAAGTAAAAACAGTATTAAATACAATTCCGCCATCAGATAAAGCGAGCCAGATAAAAGATTTTACAGCCAAATTTGCACAGCATAATGTAAAAGCTGTCCGCATAACGGCAAAAAACCTGGAAAAATGCCCTTCAGGCCACCCAGGAGAAAAGGAATCTGCTTGGTTATTTGCAGACGAAATTCTGATAGAATAGGAAATGTTGGGCGCATTAAAATTTAACAGTAGTTGCTCTTATCACTAATCAAATGTCATTTTTTATTATTATTTTATTTTTCAAATTCTAATTTTATAAGCAGCTTTATTGCGGCACGTGTTTTTATGGCATTTCCTTTTTGTTTTTTAGTAATTTTAAATTTAATTATATGTAAAATGAAAAAATTGCTATTTAAAGATGCTCTAATTTGGCTAACTTCGTTTTTTAATGGTGATAATCCGTCTTGGCCATCTGGCTCAATTTTAGCCAAAAAGGGGATTTTTACACAAAGCGGTGGTAGAGCCTATTGCGAAGACATGGTATATAACGATAAAATTGTGAGAGTCATTGGAAAGGATTATGTGATTGCATACACTTTAAAAAAGGATTTAAATATAAAAACGGAAGAGTGCAATAGGAATGGGGATCTGGATATTGTAAAAGAGTATCATTATGCCAAAGGCAGACTTGCCGCCTTAACAATTAAAAAAACGGAATTGTCATTTTATTCGAAAATTAAATTTGTTCATAATTTCGACGGAACTGTTTCTTACAAAGATTTAAGGCTTAACTCCTCAACCAACACTAAGGATGATAGGGGATACGTTGGGAAATTTATATTTAAGGATGGAAATCTGATTCAAAAACTATATTCATATTACGAACACGAAGGATCTATAGTATATGATTATGATGTGAAAAATAATCCTTTTAAAAATGTTGCAGGCTTTGATTTCCTGTTAGATATTGATATGCCTCAAAGCTAGCTTGACAGCATAATAAAAAAAACTCACACTTCGGGATCTGAGACTAATATTCGGACTTACATTACCCCCTCTGACTATGAATATGATGCGAATGATTATGTGATAAAGGAAGTTGCAACTTATCAAAGTGCAAGCGAAAGGTTAACTGAAAACGGATCAATACAGATATTAGAATGGTTTTGCTAAATAATCTATACGATTGATTAGGGAACATGCTTAATTTGCATCTGTAAAAAAGATTTTTGCAGGCGTCTTCTAATTTATAGGCTCTCATTTTGATTTCTATCTGTTCATGCATTTGGCCAGCAGCTCAGCAGATGATTTGAATAATGAAGCCTAAGTTCATTATATATCTACGGCCTGCATTGTAATTTTGTTTTTAAAATCTCTTTTATGCTTATGCTTGCCAATCATAAACCGCTATTTAAAATTGCATTTGTTCTTTCAGCTACTGCATTTTACAAGACCAGAGTTTAGAAAGGATACGGAGAAAGACAGCAATCTGCACTATTTTCACCATAGAAAAAGAAATAAGACAAAAGACTTTTTGCATTTTGATAATTTTGAAGAAAACCAAAATGGCAGATAGACTTTTAATCTACGGCAGAACCCTGTAATCTGTCTTTTTTAAGTTTTATATAATTGGAATCCAAACTGCTAGGAGGCGGCTATAATTAATTTTCGTCTGTCCAAAATAACTTATGCAGGATTCTGATATAAACTCAGATTGATTGAATATTCTTATAAATCAGCTTAACTTTCTGCTTCAAAACCAAGTGACAGCTCCAGTTAAAATTCTCTTCAACTTTTGCAATAGAAAAAGTGCCAAGCCCATAACAATTGGCTGTGGTTGTGCAAGTGATCAATAAGGGAGAACAGCCAAAATCAATTGATTCCCAAACTTTTTGACGAAATTAAATAAGGTATTATAGTTATCTTTATCCTTAAAATAAGGGGCTGATTTGCCAGAGTCAGACCTGCTTTAGTACATACGTCCAGCAGCATTTCCCATTGCAACTGCTGCCATTCCGGCTCCTTGGGCTGCTGTGCCCATCGCTGAAGTTGAAGAGTTGTTGAATATATGGGTCACTTTTTGCGCCAATGCGCGGCCACCTCCGGCATAACAATGTAATTTGCTAGAGAGGGAACAGTGAAATAACCCGCAATACCATAATCATAAATACTAAATACGCTCAATGGCTTCCTTTAGTGTCGGAATTGAATTTATTGAAAGGGTTTTTAGTTCCGATTTTTTCAAAAGTTGTTCATACTGTCTTTGCTTCTAATTTCCATTTTTTGTATATCAAAACCGTCGTTTTTTTTGTATTTGGCCCAAACCGTAATTATTGCAATTTTCCTGTTGTTCAAGTTTAGCGCAAGTCTTTTTTCTTTTTTTTTCTTTTTATAGGACTTTTTTATGTTTAATTCATGGTTTTATTTATTCTAATCTTAATATTTTTGCACGCTTTTTAAAAGATAAAGCATTTTTTTCTTGTATTTATTATCTCGTTTTACTTAACTGTAACTATTTGTTTTTTTTAATTTATTTGTCCTTAAATTTTGAATTAACTATAAGATGGTGATTATCTTTTTTGCAAAGAATAAATTTATATTTTTTTAAGCGCTCAATATTTTAAATAATTATGTATGAAATTAAAATTTTTACTTTTGTTTTTTTTGTTAAACGTATGTGCTTATTCACAAAATTCTGGTATTGGAACTTCCAGTCCCAATGCTTCTTCCAAACTTGAAGTTTTTTCGTTGGATAAAGGTTTGCTTATTCCTCGTGTTAGTTTAAAGAGTACATTAGATACAGTTACGATTGCTAACGGTAATGTAAATAGTCTTCTTGTTTTTAATACGCAGACTGTTGGAGATGTTAGTCCTGGTTACTATTATTGGTATACTGACAGATGGAACAGGCTTACAACATCGTCAAATAACGGGCTTATAACAACAAATGGGGTTGTTGAGTTGGGAGGAACTTTAACAAAACCTACGGTAATCACTGCAAGTGCTTCAAATACATTGGCGGTTGCTGGTTTGTCTACTGGTTCTTCGAGCGATCAGGTTTTGGTAAGTGATGCTACAACGGGGGTTGTAAAAAAAATCGCATCAGCTAGTTTAATTCCAGCTACTACTGTAGATGCTACTGTTTTAAATGGCGCTCTGACAACAACAGTAAATGAGATATCCGATTCCACTCCTGTAAATGTTTTAACATCGTCAAATAATGGTGTTACTTCAATAAATGGAGTTGCTGAATTGGGAGGAACTTTAACAAAACCTACGGTAATCACTGCAAGTGCCACAAATACACTAGCGATTCCAGGTTTGTCTATTGGTTCTTTTAGCGATCAGGTTTTGGTAACTGATGCTACAACCGGGGTTGTAAAAAAAATCGCATCAGCAAGTATTGATACAACATTGGATGGCTTTATAGATTATCCAAGTAAAGGGCTAGTCGCACTAGGAACTATGTCAGACGGCAAAAGTGAAAGAGGTCAAGGAAATGATTTTGTTATATTAGATGATGCAAGTACCGGTATTGGTACAGGAACACCAAACCAAAGTGCTATCTTAGAATTGAAATCCAATACAAGAGGCTTTTTGCCTCCAAAATTGACAAAAAGTGAAAGAGATCAAATAAATAATCCGGCTACTAGCTTAGTAATTTATTGCACGAATTGTAATAATGAGCAAGGATGTTTGCAGGTAAACGACGGTACGGCTGATCTTCCTGTTTGGAATTGTGTAAGTGGAATCCCTCAACAAAATGTAACTGCTGTATGCAATGGCTTTGTGTCAGGGAATTATGTTGCGGGTTCTGCATTATCTGGAACTTATACTGTCTCTATTGGAAATAATAGTTTTTCCAGTGCGACTATAGCTTTTGATAAATCTGATTTGACACTTTCTGGAGTATCCGGAGTAACTGTAAGTTCTGTATCGCCAACATCAGTTACTATTTTAGCAGGAGAAACAAAAGTTATTACTTATAATTTAAGCGGAATGATTGGTTCTGCCGGTACATTGTCAGGTTTTTGGAAAAAGTTAACGCTTAGCTGTTCTAAAGAAAAAACGGTAACCTACCCAGATGCTATTTTTAACTGTAACGCAACAAATATTTTATCTAACGATTATAGTTTGGTTAATGGGAAATCCTACACAGGATCAATAACAATTCCTTACACGGTAAATGTTTCCGGAGGAACATATAGTGCCCAGACAATTACTTCAAATGGTATTACCTTTACACGTAATGCAGGATCTTATAACGCTCCATCAGGAAATATTGTATACAATTTTTCTGGAACTTTTACAGGAAACACAAGCGAAATTTTTACAATAACTACTGATCTTGCTGCAGGTTCCTGTACAATATTTATTTTTGATGCTATTAGAGCAGCTATCGTCAAAGGTGGCAACACCAAAGATCTTTCCAAATATGATGCGGCAAGAACGCAAGATGTAATTAATGTTACTTCTGCTTCATATGATCAAATAGCAGCTATTACAAATGCGTCTAAAATTTTATCCTCTGACGGATTATTTAGTGGAAATCCTCCTAATGGTACTTCTGGTCAGAATGGAACGAGGCCCTTTCCGCCAGTTGCCTTTGATACCCAAAACTATTTTAAAGCAGGATCGTACTTTGTAGCTTTCAAGGTAAAAACAAAAGTTCCATCGTATTTTTCAAATATAAATTATTTAGGAACTAAAATTCAATTTAAAGACAGTTCTGATACAGGATTTAAAGATTATTGTAATCCTTTAACTAGCTTAAATGCTAGTAGTTATACTGAATATTATTTTGTTATTAAACAACCTCAAAATGCTATTCCTACAGACCCTACTTTAGGTGTTTTTAATCCTGCTTCCAATAATGATCTTATAGGGGGAGGAAATAATAGTGGTAATTTTCCTGCGTATTTGCAGGGAATAGAAGTGAGCAACAAGCAGTGGTAAGTCTTTTTTTAATAGATATACAATTTAATCCTAAACAATTCAAACCAAAAAGCAAGAGATGGCTTTTTGGTTTGAATTGTTATTTTCGCTTATATCTTGTAGTGAGACATGGTAGCTGGAAATAGTTAGGCAAGACAAAGGTTTTTTTGGATCTGATGCAAAACTTGGTTAGTAGGTAAAAATATTAGATAGATTAAATAAAAAGAAGTCTATATTTCTCACTTCGCTAAATGCTTTTATTTTTGCGTTGAAAGATTCAGCCGAAGCATTTCTGCTTCTGTTGTCAAAATAGTTTAAGGGGGAATTGGAATTAAAAGTTAGGGTTTTGAGTAATAAAACATTAAAAATTTTAAAGCTTACCCTCAATATTCCCGTACCAATGTGTTTTGTTATTGTAAACTCGTCGAAGTTGTTGATTTAGATTTATATGCTGTTTTTGTATCGGGATAATGCAAACTGCATTTATGCTCTTCCCTCTTTTATGCTGGGGCCGTTTTTTCACAAGATTGTGTAGCAGTTACTTACTTCTTGGTCGTAGCTGTTTAATAGATTTTCCGTTGGATAAAAGCTTAGGGATATTGTTTTGTTTTCTCTTTTTCCTGTAATATCAAGTGATTATCAGTATTCATAGCTTCCAATCGATGTTTGATTCTCATCTCTTGCAAGGTTTCCGGCGCTAACTTTTGACCATTTGCAATCCTGACGGCATTTGTACACCAAGATAGCTGTATTCCTGGTTCCTTGGATAATTGTGCTGTAGTTTAATTGGTTTAGCATATAAGCTTTTTTACTATCTTTCATTATTTATAGTTAAATATTATTTTAGGCATGTACGGTTTTTCCTGTATTTATTAAAAGAATATTATTTATGGAATCATTCAAAGGAGAAAGCATTATTGTTTTTTTGATATATTCAAAACAGATTTAGATTGTTTAAAAAATTTAGCGACGATAAAATGGAAAGGAGATTTTCGATGTTCAAAATGTTATCACAATAAATTTACGATTCGTAAACTAAATTTTGCTAGAAATTGTAATTTATGCCATCATGTTGAAAGTCCAACGGTTAATACTATTTTTTTACAAAGTAAAATTTGGCATTCGAAAAGCTTTTGGAATCGTCTTTGAAATGACTGCACTACAAAAAGCTTATCTTCATCTTCTTCACAAATGGCAAACGCTATTCGGAACTTGAAGCTAAATTGAAGTTATTGGAAAAACAAAAAACATTTCTGGAAGCAGGCGTATGTTGCTGATAAAAAAGCTATTATTTTCGATATGATGATTGATATGGCTGAAAAAGAATATCAAATTGACATCCGAAAAAAACTCACCACCCAAACAATCGACCATTTTAAAAAAGAACATCAACAAACAATAATGTTTGCCTGTGCTTTGTTTTGGAATAGACAGACAGGTTTATTATCGAAGAATAAAAAGAGCCAGCTCCAAACAGCGTGTGGCCTCAGAAGTTGTCGGCCTGGTTTTGAAAATTAGAAATGCAATGCCGAGAATTGGAGCAAAAAAAATTGTATTATCTTTTAAATGGGGAATTGAGTGAGCTTAAAATCGGCAGAGATAAATTTATCGACATACTTAGGGAAAATCTCATCTATTGATAATGCCAAAACGTTCTTATCACATAACAACAAACTCTCATCATAGGTTTAGAAAACACCAAAATCAAATGCTAGAACTGCGTATCCGCAGGCCGGATCATGTCTGGGTTATCTGACATAACCTATATTTGAAAAAGAGACAATCCATGCTACTTAAACCTAATAACAGAGGCCTGCTCTAAAAGGGTAATGGGTTTTAATGTAGCAGATAATATGAATCGCAGGTTTTAGGAAATTTCTAAATCTTCCGCTAATCCAGATTTTTTTCTATGATGGTAGATTTGGAGATTTCCGAAGCTTATTTGATTAGGGAATGTGTAATCATTTATAAAAGAAAGTAGTTAATTTATCTTATCAATTGCAAAAGCCTTATGCTTAAACTTGGATATATTATTTCGTATTAAAAATAAAGTACTTTATATTATCTAAACTAAAAGCTAATTGGCACGTGTTCTCTTTTTACTGATAAAGCAAAAAATGTGTTATCAAGGTTACTTTTCTTTTTTCAAAATCAGAGATGCAAGTGCTGTATTTTTGATGATCCTTTCCGGCTCACTTTGGATTATTTCCTGAATCTCAATTTTAATCCGCAGATAATTTTTCTGGACGATAACATTATCAATGCTTTGAATCATGGGGATTTCGTTATAAGCTGCTGTTTTTTTTTTATTCTTTCATGGTCGTTGATGATCTCGCAGTGATAGGTTTTAAGTTCCATGCGACAGTCTGGGTTATCGGCTGTCATGCCAGAAAATTTCCCTGAACTCAGCGTAGAAATCTTGGATGGCGGCACCGCGGATTCCAGTTGTCTTGAACGGCTGATTGAGGTGTCGTTGCTATTAATGGACAGGCTTTCGGGGTTCTGCATTATCTTTCCGAAACGCTCGGAGAGCTGTTTGGCCGTATCCCCGCTGACCTATCCTGATACAGTATTTTCAACAATGTTGACAATCACGTCAGCCTGCTCGAGGCCGTAGTCTTTAAGTAGCTGGCTGAAGTTCTGAATCTCCAGACAGGTGCTCACTCTGTTGCTTCTTGCCGTTGCAATAAGACGGTCATAAAGTTATTTAGAGTGTCTTGAAATTGACAGGCTCAAGACAAGCGATTCTGGAAATTATGATGTTGTGATCAGTGGTGATGCCATCTCTTCCATAATTTTGGTTGCAGTGCAGGTGCAGCGATTATTACAACAGTGCCGTAGGCGAACCTACAGCCAACGAAGGCCTATTGTGCCATTGGTCGGCGGCAATAAACGGCAGTACGGCAGCACGCGCTCAGGGAGTCTGCCTTTCAGGCTGGCATGTTCCTTCGGACTGCGAGTGGATGTTTTTGGAAAATACCTTGGGTATGACAGTAGCCAATCAAATAGCTACAGGAGAAAGATATTCTGGCTGCGTCAGAACAGATCTAAAAATTGGTGGTTCTTCCGGGGTTTCGGGTTTGAGGTCTGGAAATGGCAATTTTGTGCCGGCTTTCTTCGATCGTGGCAGTGTCGGTATCTTTTGGCCACCGTCGGTTCGTGGCTCTTATACGTTATATCGCTACTTGCCCTAGCCTGTTACTTCTGTTAATCGTTGCGCTTATGTCAAGGCGCTCAGTTTTTCTATTTGCTGTCTTAAAGATTGATTTATTTAGTTGTCATGTAGGATGGTAAGGCCGTCTGAATGAAAGTTGCTTCTTTATATATTATTAGTTCATTATAAAAAGAGAGCATGCCGTTTATCTGCAAATAAGTTTGGCTTGTCGAAACATTTGATCTAGTGAAAATTTTACTAGAATATTCAAGGTAATTTGTAGATGCATATTATAATGCTTAAAATAATAAGAATCTATTTATTAAGTATCGTTTTTTTTTTCTTTTTTGTTTTTCCGGTACTTATATGGCGCTGTTCGAGCTCTTTAGTGTCTATAATATTATTTAATTTTAATCTTTATAAATGCCTAAACTCTTTAGTGTCACAAATAGTATATTGACACGTCAACAGTTGATATGCTAATTCTGATTTTATAATACTTATAAGAGTTAGTTTGTTACGACAATATTTTTAGATTTATCAAATAGAAATTTGGTAAAAGATAAAATAAATAGCTTATTAATTCTGGATTTTGGGATTGAAATTTAATTATTGTGTTAGAGTTTCATGAAACATAATAAAAAATAAATTGTTGGATGTATTTCTGTATAGATTGTTTATTAGTGATTAGTATTACTGATTTTCTAAATTTATAGTAAATTAAATCAATTACCCTGTTATTTAATAATGAATAATAATAAATGTATAAAATATTGAAAATGAAAAATATAAGTTTTTTTTGAAAAAACATCGTTAATGTGCTTAAGGGGGGCATTTTTTTTGATTTCAATTGATAGCATAGTGCTGCACAGAGGAGTCTTTGGCGTACAGACAAGGCCAGCCAGATGTGCAACTCAATCAAGACCGTAAATAATAACAGAAACGCACCTACTTTAGCAGTAACAGCAATTGTAGTTAGTGTTGAAAGCACGCAATATCATTACGGCCAAGGGGTTGGTATACCGAAACAAGCGGAGGTTATAGAGCAGTACCTGCGCTGGTTGGAGGAACAGTAAATAATTATTTCTAAGTGGTGTTGAAACTATTAATACAGGAAGCGTTAATGATTATTATTACCGAGGAATCTATTATGAAAAAGATGGAAGGGCTTATAAAGCAGTCGCTCCGACCGCTGGAACTTTAGTAGATAAGCTGCCAGAAGGAGGTGAAGAAGTTACTAGAGGTGACGCCAAATACGTAAAACGTGGAGAAACGTACTGCCAATCTGTTCAAGTTACGGTAAAGACAAATACGAGGCTGTTGACATTGGGAAAGATAGTTGAAATTATGAAACGGTCTCCGCTTATGTGGGACCTAGAGGTTTATTTGTCTGTAAGTGGAACCTGATTTTCAAGCCCTGGAAGGTGTTTTTAATATTTTTAACAACGATAATTCTCAATCAAATAAGGATAGAATTTTTCAATTAGCTAAAATCGATAGTGTTTAGAATTAGTTATATTAGATTTCAAATTATTAAGATGTTGAAATACAATTAATATTAAAATAAGAAAGATGACTAGTAATGTTCATCTTTCTTATTTTAATATTACTTTGAAAGAAATAAAATGAATAAAAAGGCTACCTAGCATTCCAGAGTTAGTGATAATATCAATTGTCAAAGATGTAAAGATAAAAAGGCTATTAAAATGGGAGGACGAAAAACAACAAACAATAGTGCTATTGCAAAATCTGTTTTTACCGTTTTATAGAAAATTATACATGTCAAACCTATAAAACCAGATTAAATGGAGGGAATGTTTTTTTTGCGCCGCAATTCGGCAGTCGTAGGTTAAGTGACTGTTTTTGGTCATCTTCTAGCTCTTATTGGCAAGTTTTCTTTCGTCGCTTAAATGGTTTTGGGACTGCTGATATTTCTGTTTACCGACTTAGTGTTGGCAAAGCATACAGTTTTACTGTTCGTTGTCTTAAGGATTAATTTTTTTGACTATCTATATTAGCTGCAAACTGTATCGTTTGACCGGCATTATAGTTTGATTACTAAAAAAAGGATGTTTTGTTATTTTAAGAAAGTAATTGTTTTCTGTTGATATTATTGGCTTTTTTAACTCCATTAAAACCTATATAAAATAAAAAAAAGCATAATTATTTTTATGAGCCTGTTTTCTGTTTTTTGCTATTCTCAAAGTAGCGGTATTGGAACCCAAACGCCTGATGCATCTGCTGTTTTTGAAATTAAGTCTACTGTGGGGGGGGTTTTGCCTCCACGACTAACAGAGACACAACGAGATGCCATTGTTGCACCAGCGCCCGGTTTGATAATTTATAATAGTACTGTGAATTGTCTTGAATTTTGGAGCGGTACTGAATGGTTCAATACTTGTGTTGATGGAAAATTGGAACCTTCCACCAATGGTACTGCCAAAGCCAGTACTTATAATTGTGGAGGCAGTAGTACAGGTAATTTAAATGCTGGTATTACGGCTGTTGCAACACAGGATATACTTCTTACCGTGACCAAAAAAGGTTCTTATAATATAAGTACTAATGCTGTAAACGGCATTATTTTTACAGATTCAGGTTTTTTTAATGCTCCTGGTGATTATGTAGTTACATTAACGGCTTATGGCACTCCAGTTAGTGTTGGATCATTTACTTATACATTGAATACCACACCAGATTGTAGTTTTACAAAAAATGTTGCAAATGCTTCATTGATAACTATCAGTAGCCAGCCTGCTGCTCCTGCAGCAGGCTGTTCGGGTACAGGAATTGTCAACTTGTCGGTAACGGCTTCTGGCACAAGTGGGATAACTTATGTATGGAGACGTAATGGTACTGCACTAGTTAATGATGCTGTTATATCCGGAGCAACGAGCAATATTCTAAAATTGACAAATCCCAGAAGTGCAGATTCTGGAGATTATGATGTTGTAATAAGCGGTAATGCCACGATTCCTGTTACTTCTGTGGCTGTTTCTGTTGTGGTTTATTCAACTCCTACGGTGGTGACTGCTGAGCAAAAAATTTGTTCTCCTGCCACAGCGGATCTTACTTTGGCTGGTGTAACAGCTGGAAGTACATCAGGTTTAACTTATAGTTATTTTACAGATGCTGCAGGGACTATTCCTTATGCCACTCCAAGTGCTGCAGCTATAGGAACCTATTATATTAAAGGAACAAATAGCAATGGATGTTTTGCTATTGCACCTGTGGCAGTTAGTACAAGTAGTGTTGTTGTTGCAGGCATAGCAGGAGGAGCCTCCTCTGTTACAGTAGGTAATACCACGCCTGCTTTTACTGATAGTACGCCTGGTGGTACTTGGTCTATACAGAATGGCACTGGTAGTGCCACAATTGATGGTTCTGGTTTGGTTACGGGGGTGTCTGCTGGTACTGTAACGGTTGTTTATACAATAACTAATGCTGGTTGCATTAGCACAGCCACTAAATCATTGACTGTTGATAATGGCGGTGTTATTTCTGGGAACACGCTTTGCGCTTCAAAGGTCATTTCAAAAACAATTTGCAGCAGTGTGGTTGGCGCAATACGCAATGATGATGCTGCTACTGCAGATGGTGTTGAGTATGATTGGAGTACAGCAACAAGTAGTGTTTTAGGTGTTGGATTTGGAGCGACCACCGGGACTCGTGCATTGGTTGAAATTGGAGGACAATGTTGGGCGCGTTACAATATGGATGTGGTCAACAGTAATGACAAACCAGCAGTTAATGATGGTGTTGATAGAGGTTCTAGTGATTATTATAATAGTGCCGCAAGCGAGCTTGCCCCTAATGAAGGATTATTGTACCAGTGGTCAGGTGCTATGAATGGTGCTACAGCTGAGCGTTCTCAGGGTGTTTGTCCTGTAGGTTGGCATATTCCCTCAGATTGTGAATGGATGTATTTAGAGAATGCTTTAGGGATGACCATTGCAGATCAGGTTTTAACTGGCGATAGATTATCAGGTACTGTTGGCGCGAAATTGAGGACTGGCGGAAGCTCCGGATTTAATGGCTTGATTGGAGGTTATGGTTATAATGCACCAGTATTTCAAAATCGAGGCAGTTTTGGATATTTTTGGTCATCATCGCTCTCAAGTTCTAATGGGATCAATAGGTACTTGCCTGCTGCGGGTACGTATCTTGGTCGCTATCCTAATAAAGCAATTAGCGTTTCTGTTCGCTGTCTCAAGAATTAGTTTTGTTTTGGTTGCTATGTATATTCGCCGTAAGCGTTATGCTTGCGGCGGTATCATAATTTGGTCAGTAAAAAAGTTGCTTTTTTGTTTTGGGACGGTGAAAGCTTTCTGTTTATATTCTTAGTTTTTTTTACTCATAAAACTCATGGAAAATGAAAAAAAACATTATTATTTTAATGATCCTGTTTTCTTTTTTTCTTATTCTCAAAGCTCAGGCATTGGAACTTTAACGCCTGACACATCTGCCGTTTTTGAAATTAAGCCTACTGTTGGTGGGTTTTTGGCGCCAAGTCTTGCAGAGGTAAAGCGCGATGCTATTGATGCACCAGCACCTGGTTTGATGATTTATAATAGTACTGAGAATTGTCTTGAATTTTGGAACGCTATCGGATGGTTCAATACTTGTGTGGATGGAAAATTGGAACTTTCCGCCAATGGTACCGCCAAAGCCAGTACTTATAATTGTGGAGGCAGTGGTACAGGTCCTTTGAGTGCCGGCATCGATGCTGTTGCAGCACAGGATATATTTGTTACCGTGACCAAAAAGGCACTTATAACATACGTGCCATGCTGTAAACGGCATTGTTTTTACAGATTCTGTTTTTTTTAACGGGCGGCCTGGTATGAGCCATAGCCAATCAGGGCAATTATAAAAAGCCCTACGATGAGTTTATTCCTCACGGAAAACTCAATTATTTTAGTAAGCATAAGTTTGTTTTGTTAATCGTCGTTATAAAAAAATAAGGAATAGCAAAAACACGCGCCATTAGACGTGCAGGTTTTTAAGCGGATAAAAAACGATTAACAGTTCCTGGGCGGCTGCCAGATAGAGGAAAGGGAAATTGACGAATAGGAAAAAGTATAGGTATATAAATTTTGCTTTTTATACGTAAAACTCACTTTTTGTATTGTTTTGTATTCTTGTATTAAAGGATAGAATACAACAGAACTGATATTGGTGTGTGATTTAAAAGGCAGTTTCATATCCTTATCATAATCATCATATACATCTGGTCCCTGATAGTGAATGCAAAGAAACTCAAGAATAGTTAAGCCAGGATTTTGTTCTTTATGTTCCGCATAATGTTCTGCCATTATAGGCAGCTTTATGAGTTCGCCCAACTGAGTTATAGACAGCAGGTAAACCGATAAAAATAATATGGGAAAGTGTTTTTTCACAATTCAAATATAACTAATATTCTTATGATATTTTCAGCTAAATGGTTGTTTAGAAATGTTGTAAATAGTAAGTGCTGTCAGAATGGGCTTTAAATTTTTACCTGCAGAGAGATAAAAGGCCATTAAAAAGCAAAGGCTGGAGAAAGATACTGCTGGAAGTTTTTTCCTACTGAGCCGGATGGTTCTAAATGTTACATTTTATTGTTTTTTTTCTCCAATTCATGCTAAATTAGCCATTAAATAAAAGTATCTGTTAAAAAAACACTTTTTCATTTCTCTATCAGCCGTTAAATAGGATGCATCCCCCGATTGCAGATCACTTCCAATAAACTGTCTTATATAATGTAATTAGAAATATTATCGATGTATACTATAAATACGCATATGGCCATTTTAAATACAATTTAGATTCAAAAAAGTTAATTGTAAATATTAAATGGTTTAGACTTGATGCGTTAAGCAGTTTAAATTTACAGGCGCTTTCTTTTAATAAATCGGATCTTGAACTATATAAGGGTTTTATAGATAAAAAAACAGCATAATTTTCCCGATTCTGCTTTTGGAAATACACCAATTTTTTGCGTCAGTCGAGCAACAATTATATTAAAAAAATTAAGAGCAAGAAATTGAAATATTAAGAAATTTTAAATCATTTTACTTTTGCAATCGTACAGCCAGGTTTCAGAAGGTGCTTTTTCTGCTAAATTAAGTTATATTCTAGCTAGTGATGGTTCAATAATTAATTTGGGGTACGAGCCGCTTGTAGTGATAGGGTCATAAAGATATTTTTATCAACCCTCTAAATTGTATTGTTTAGATAATTTCGATCTTTAAGTTCAATTTTAAAACTATTTCAGAATTTGCCTTTTAAACAAGAAAATAAATGACACTTTTTTGATTTCTATTTTTTTTGGGGACGTAGTCTGGTTCTGTCGCATTATTAGAAGTCAATTTCGAGGAAAACTCGAAATTGACTTCTAAATTTTTACAAACAACGAATAGTTCCTCCGTCTACCCTCAACACCGCACCGCTGACATAATCTGCATATGTACTGCACAGATATAAAACTGCGCCGGCGATCTCTTCTGGATTTCCAAATCGTCCAGTATCATTTGGTATAAATTCCTGAACAGCCTTATACTTGATTTCTTCCAGATTATTGCCCCACCCGTTTCTTTATCTATCATAATTAATGTTTGGCAAAAAATAGGCTATTTTGCCGAAATTAAATTTAAAATCTTCGTGATTTCTTTTGCTCTATTTCGTCTTAGAGCATATCGTTTCATTTTTAAAATATTTACAGTGTATTTCTCTAAAGCGTTGAAAAAAATATCTTCCAATTCTCCCTGTTGAGCAGCAAAAATATCTTTGTCGATTATCATGTCAACTAATAATTTTTCAAGACTAGAAATTACAATCTTTTTTTGATACTCAACAGGAGCTTCTGATATGAGAGGTTTTATTATTATAACATCTTCGCTATTATATATGTAGTAGTTGAAGATGTTTGTATCAGGGTTCACGTAAACATTTTTAAACGCTTCGCTTATGGTATTAAAGGTTTGACTAATAGCATCTTTTTCTACCTCAATAATTAGATATTGTCTAAATGGTTGATGTCGCATGAGACTGTTTAACCAGCTTGTATCCCAAACGCAATAATTAATGTAAGGATATTCTCTATGGACTCTGTTGTACAATTTCTTTAACTTCAATGTAATTTCTGGATGGAATCCCTTTTTAATTTTTAATGTATATAAACCACGAGATGGACTTCTAAGCTTTCCTGTTTTTTTTAATTTTGAAATATAAACGGTAATCGTACTTTGTGTCCAAGAAGGATAGTCTTTCTTGATGGCGCAGATAAGTTCTACTCTAGTTATGGTAGGTTTATTTTCAAAGTATTTGCCTAGTTTATATTCAAGTTCTGTATTCACAACATTTAGTATTAATATTGTGAAGATAACAATAATTTACAAAAAATTAAACTTTGGCAAAAAAAATATCTTTTTGCCGAAAATTAATAAAAATGATGTCATTTGAAATTAAACAAAATTTCATTTCAAAATATTGCCAGTTTTAGCAAGCAATTTCAGAGAGTTTTAAATTGTTTACATGTTAAAAATATAATGCCGTTTATGATATTTTATTAAAGAACTAAATTTAAGTGAATGTAATTAAAAGAAAATAAAGTTTAATAGGTAAAATTACCTGTTTAATGTTGAAAATATAAAATGTAAAAAAAGATTCAATTAATTTGAATCAGAGTTGCCTGCGGATACAATGGCTCCGCGTAGATAATTGATTAAAGCGTATAATTTTTAAGTTATATTAATTTTCATTTTCAAAAAGTGTACTCTGATTCTAAGTGTGAATAGCTTTTTTTTTGAAATCTCCATGAAAAGCTTGTATTCCGAAAAGACTTACTGGCCTATAAGTGTCTGCTCCGCCAAAAAAAAGCCGGCTTATAGCCGGCTTTCAAAAGAACTAATTAACTGTCCTTTTCTTTACCCTTTCCTTAATTTTATACAAGTTTCTGTTCATAAGACTGATTATCTGCTTATGGTGTTTGGAAGCATTATTTTTAAAACCTCTGCATTGTATGATTTCCATGTTTTTAAGCGACAGCTCAATAGTTTCAACCGACTGGCTGTCTACTTTAGCCGATAATATAAGCGAGTTTTTCTTCTTGTAATACTCATTGGTAAACACGCAGTGGTGCAGGTTATCGCCTTCTTCCATGAAATCCTGTACATTTTCAATTACCGAGACGGTCAGGTTTTTTTCAGAGAAACAAAGCCCGAAAAAGTCCTTTTTTTCCTCGGCATAAACATTCTGAGCCTCGAGTATTTCCGAGCGCATCTCTATTAGATATTTTCTGCGCTGAATGACTCTTTTTTTAACGACAAGCCTGTCATGTGCTTCGCGCAGGTTGTCGGGACAGACGTAGAGAGGACAGCTGAGGTCTTTTTTAAACCATCGTAAAAGGTCTATGTAATCCTCCCAAATCTTGTAATCAGAAATAATATAGCTGTTTTTAAGGCAGGTTTTAACAGCCTGCCAATTCTGTTTCAGATGCTGCTCATGAGAAGTCAGGTAGTAGGTCAGCATAGAAATCTGTGAAGATTTCAAAAGGGTTTCAGCAAGTGAATCTCGCAATAATGCTGTAAAAAGCATCTGCGGTGCGATATTATGCAGTGACGTTTTAAACCCATTTCGTTTAAGGGAGCTGAGAACTTTCACTTTCGGATAGACCCTGTAAGGGGCAATGCGGTACTTTGGCGAGTTCTGAAAATCTTTTGGTCTAACTTCAAGGGGAGAATAATATTTCCATTGGTCGTAGGACTGAGAAAAAACATTAACTGAAAGCGACATTGTGCGCACTTCTCCTTTGGGATTAATCCAATGCTGCATAACCTCTTTATGAAAATAGGTCGGCGCAAAGCCTTTTTTCATCTGCTTGTGGGAGCAGATAATGCGCACCACCTGAAAATCTCCTGCCGTCTCCAAAAAGGCAGAGTATTCTATTTCCTTGAACTGCGTTTTGTTGCAGGGCTGCATTTTAAGTTTTCCCCTGCATCCTGCGCATTTAATGTAGTTCTGGCATTCAGCTTTGCTGCTGTCGGGTTTCCAAGCGTGAGAACAGTCAAGACAGTGAAATTTTCCCCTTGACAGCACGCCCCACTTTAAGAAAATGGATTTTTCCGCCCATGCCGTAACTGCAGGAGAAACAGTTGCTAGTGATGCACTCATGGCAGTAATCTTTTTTTCGATGATTGTTTTAGGTTTCATAGGTCAAAAAGTGTTAAGGCGGTCTGTATTTGTTTTTGGGGCTGCTGTAACGGGATTTCTTTTGCAGCAACAGCAGCGGCGGGAATTTTCTGCACGGCGTTTTCTGTATTAGCAGCGGGAGCGGAGAACAAATCAGCCTCTTTAGGCTGATTTGTCGTTACTCTGCATTTGATGTCGGGGAGGTTTCCGATAGTATCATCGGTATAATAGGCAACAGCCATATCAAAAATCTCGCTGTCGTCAAAAGCGCATTCGCCAGTTTTCTTTACTTCAGAGATGATGTATTTAAGGCAGCTGTCCACATTCTTTGAAGCCTTTTCAAGCATAGGGGCAAAAGCACAGTCCGACAGGGATTTCTCTTTTAGGAAATCCTCTATCCTTGTTTTGAATTTTTCTGATGGTTTCATAACGGAGTGGTTTAAGATTAAAGGCATTACTCAAAAGCGCTTCTGTAGATGTCAAAGCAGTACTCTTCGAAACAGAGCCAGCACATAAAAGTGTAGTGGGGCAGGCGGTGGCGGTTCTTTACAGCCTCTCCGAGAGACTGCTCGATTTCTTCGCGTATATTTTCCAAATCATCAAGATGGGCGATGTAGAACTTTTTACAGTCGGCATGGTAGATAAAATCGCCAATCATTCCGCTGATGCATCCCATTCTCTGCAAGTCTTCCAAAAAAGATCTAAGCTGTTCTTTTTTAGTCCCGTCATAAGATTCTATTTCTGAGAGAATCATTTTATTGAATACCCTGCTTACAGGGTACTGGGCATATATTGATTTTTCTAAGGCTTTCATAATTTATTTTTTAGGCTTATACAATTGATTTAATCTTAAAAAGGCAGGCCGTCGGGTTCTTTTCTGCTCTTTTGAGCATCCGCATCTGTGTTTTTTTCCGTCTCTGCACTATCATTGACAAAGGCAATAATTTTGATGTTTGAAGTGTGAAAGGTCAGGCTTCCATGCGCCTGCGAATCATTTCCGATATAGACATTCAGCCCGATTCGTCCGAAAAGCTCCACGGCAGTGCCTTTTTTAAGGTACTGTGCCACGCCTGTGGATAGCCAGTAGGAGCAGTCGATATAGGTTACAATTCGTTTAATCTCTGTGCTGTTTTTGGGTCTGTAGCTGTCATTTACGGCGATTGAGAAATTAACCACCTGTCTCTCAGCGCTGGCTTTAGCCACAACGGCGTCTCTTGTAAGTCTTCCAATGATTTCCATGATTTTAAAATTTAAGTGAGTACTGTTTTTTTAAGTTTCCTTTCCATTTCTCCCAAAAATTGTTTCCAAAAGAAAAAACGGGAAAAAAGAAAGCAAGAATAAAGTGTCAGGAAAGGAGACGGAGTGCTATAAGTCCCGAAGGGCGGTGAGGGACACCGAGCCGTTATGCGCATGCAGGGTCCGGCGGACACTATCTTGGCTGCCCTTTTACCCCGTTTTGAATTGGAAAAATCCTCTTAAAAATTATAATTACAGGACTGCAGCCCGCACAAAGCACTTAGGATTCTGAAAAGGAAGAGACGTCAGAATTTTAACAGTTCAAAGTGCGCAGGAAAAAGATTAAGCATTAAATTTGGGAAAGAAAAATAAAGCATCGACAAACAAATCTTTCACAATGCAAAAAGCTATACAATTAAAAGTGAGAAAAGATTTGGACCCCCGCCAGCATCTCACTGTCATTAAGTTAAAAGGAAGCCTGATATCGAAAGGATTTACTGAGATTATCCATATTTCAGACCATGATGAGGAATTTCATATCAACACTTTTGAAACTGATCCCGAAAGGAGAAATGATGTCCAGCAGTATATAGCGGCATTTATAAATTCTGAGAACCTTTCCGATACAGTCACAATAAAATAATCCGCGAATAATTTGCGCCGCTTTTTTGGAAAGGGAATATCGGAGCTGCCGTTTTTTGGGGATAATGAAAATGCCCCAAAAAAGTGAGACACTATCTGGGGCATTTTTTATCTTCCTTGCAGATTGCAGATGGACTGCAGTCAGACCGCTTCTTCTGTTTCCGAACCAGCCTGAAGGCCGGTTTCTTCAGAGGGCGCCTGCTGGCCAGTATGACCGTCAGATGGCTGCTGGGCCGTTTTTTTCATCAGGATGTAAAAATCCCTCAGATGCCACCATGCCGGACAGCGGTCCATAGTTCCGTTAAAGTTTCTTATCGTGGTATGGCAGCTCTTTAGGAATGCCTGGGTATCGGCAATCTTTGCCCAAGGAGTCCACTGCACTTCCTTGGGCGGAGGATGGTTCTCAAAATGCCGTTTTATGTCTTCGTAATTCATGCTGCAAAATTAAATAAAAAGCCGGTGCAGGCCAAGGAAAGATTAAGCGTATGAAGTTATTATTTCTTTTTTTCTATAACTAAATGAGAGAGTGCGGGATTATGCAGAAGGCGTTCCATTTCTGAATTTACAATCTCTGAAATGTCGTCTTTAATCTGCATATAATTGCGTTCCACCATCGAGCTGCTAATAGTCCGTACTGGATTTATCTGCTGATACGATTCTTGCTCTTTCTTAAGAGCTTCATGGTTATTAAGTATGGCAGAATGAAAAGTTTTAAGCTGTATCTTGCAGTCGGGATTGTCTGAAACAATACCTACAAATTCACCTGAACTAAGGGAAGAAATTTTTGATACCGGCACTGCATATTCCAGCTGTTTGGAACGGCTTACTGAAGTATCGGAACTGTTTATGGATAGGCTTTCACGGTCCTGCATAATTTTTCCGAAACGTTCAGAGAGCTGTTTGGCAGTGTCCCCATTCACTTGGCCGCTTATTATATTTCCGGTGATATTAAGTATGACTTCAGCCTGTTCGCGTCCGTAATCCTTCCGCAGCTGGCTGAAATCCTGAATCCCCAGGCATGTGCTTACCTTATTGCTTCTTGCAGTAGCTATAAGACTGTCTACATTGTTGAGAAATATGGTTGGAAATTCATCGAAAATAAGGCTGCTTTTTAATTTTCCTTTCTGATTCACCTGTTTTATAAGTCTGCTTATATAGAGCGAAAGCACAGCGCCATAGGTCTGTATTTTCAGAGGATTGTTTCCCATGCAGATTATTTTTGGATCATCAGGATTATTAAGGTCAAGAGTAAAGTCATTTCCTGACAGCACATAATAAAGCTGCGCGCTGGAGAGCCTGGCCATGGAAATCTTTGCGGAAGCTACCTGTCCCTCAAGCTGCTCCATGACATCTTGGAGGTAGGCACTGACAAATGGGTTGATCAAAACCTCTATTTCTTTTTCAGTTCTCAGCAGCGTGAAAAGGCTGTCGTAATCCATCTGCATGAGTTCAATTACGTGGGGAAGCGTGCAGAATTCCCCATCATTGTATTTGCGGAGATACCATATAACGGCGGTTAAAAAGTTTATCGGGGATTCCACAAAGAAATCACCCTGTTTTTTAATCCATTCCCTGTTTAAGCCCAGCAGTATGGTGCGCGCGGATTCTGCAGCATCGGTAATATCGTTCATGGATTTTGGGTCTAGAGGATTGCATCTGTGGGTGCGGCTGAGATCATCAAAATTGATTATAAAAAATTTAGGCTCCACAGTGTAAAGATGCTTATGCTTAAGCCAGGTATTCCAAGCTATGATGGTTAAGTCATAGAATTTGAAATCATAGACAAACATGGTGAACTGTTTACGAATGTGCTGGGTAATTACATGACGGATTACAAAGTAGGATTTGCCTGCTCCGGGTGTTCCGGGAACCAGAATTCCCCTGAATGGGTTTATGATATTTATCCAGCTTTTCCTGAACTTATTCTTCAGCTGGTACTGCGCCGGAAGGTTTACCGAGTATTCATTTTCAAGGAGCCTTTCTTCCTGCGGGAATGTTTCATTTTCGGTGTTGAAAATATCTTTGGAACTTAAATTTCTGCGTATGATTCTAGTAAGCATTGTGCCCCCCGAAAGCAGGAGCAGATACCCCAGAATAGTAAACAATATATAAAGAACCAGTTTTTTTTCCGGCGCAGTTAGAGCGATTAGAAAAAAGCAACCCAGAAAATAAAAAGAAAATCCTGCTGAAATATAATAAAGCGCTGTTCTGCATTTCAGCTTTTCGTTTTTTCTGCCTTTTGCTCCGAGCAGTGAGATGCATAGAAATCCTAAAGCAAACAGCTTGGATGTATGGAAATAATCAAAAATCCCTGTGCGGAAAATGTTCTGCATTAATTTATCCCCAAAACCGTTTGTTAGCCCCCACAGTTTAAAAACATGATAGCCATAATAATAGAAATGGAGGCAGAGCAGCATCATGCTGATAAGCCTTGTCATATCGAGAATTTTTCTAAGTGCCTGTTCATTTTCCCCCGTCTGCATTGTCTTAGCTTTTTAAATTAATAGCCGTTCTGGCCTTTTCTTCTTCTTTTATTTTTTCTTTTAAACTCTTTTGAAATGTAATCAGCAGCAAATTCAGGCTGCAGCACCGAATCAAATATTTTCTGAAGTTCGCTTCCAGTACTAAAAGATGGATGCTGCGTTTTGTTTTCAATGCTGTAACCATCAATTTTTCTAACTGCAGCTGCGCTGCTATTGAATCTTTTTAAGCCACATCTCTCTTCTATGCCTGAAGCGGCATACGGCTTTCCTAAACTGCTTCCGTTAAAGACACATTTGGTTTTATGATCGACATACGTTACGCCATAAAGAATTCCCTTTTCATTTCTTCGCTCGACAGCCTTTATTGCGTCATGCATAAGAATTTTATCAAGATCGGAAAGACACTTTATTCTGCTGTGCGTGAAGGCCAGGTCCACGGCATTTTTTATTCTTTTTAAATGAGCATTACGGGCTGATTTATTTGCCGTAAATAATATTTCAAGATTTTTTAAAGTGGGTTTAAAATAGAAGCTGCTGGCTTTGATTGGAACGCCGATTGGCTGCTTTTTATCATTAAGAATCTGGTAAGCCATGCCTTTATGAAGAAACATTCTCGAATCTTTTCCTCCCTGAACAGCGGTGACATTATAAAGGTTCAGCACAGCATTCAATTCTCCCACTGTGGTATATTTGTAATGGGGCACTACTGCGTTCAGCACACCGGCTATTGCTTTTTTAGTTTCAGCCGCGCCATATTCAACAACAATATTTTTTATTGGCTTTATATTGATTATGGTTTCTTTTTTCCGGCCCTGTGCAGGAACTAAATCAAATGACTTTTCAATTTCCCTGCGCGCGCTTTCGGACTGGTTTCTCCCGATGTTCTGCATGTCAATTCTTTTTCCGTCAGGCTTCACTTTGACCGTTACGATGTGGATATGCGGATGTCCTGCATCATGGTGCTGATAGACCAGATAAGGCTGGGAACCGAAGCCGATTTTCTGCATATATGCATTGGCGATTTCCATTAGTTTTTCTTTTGAAAGGCTATTTTCAGAAGGATCAAAATTGAGCGAGATATGTACGCTTCCGCGCTTTACATTTGCATTTAATTCGAGCTGTTTCAAGAGAAGTTTCAGCCTGAAGCCTCTGGAAAGTTCAGAGGCATCTGCAGGATAATTCCCTTCTCCGATCAGTTCTGCTTTATGCGCTTGTACTTTATTTTCATTGTAAATGAAAATGCTTCTGACTGATGATCCCGTATTTATGACTGCAACCATTTCTCGGCAAGATTCCGGATTATTATGTTAATTTCTCCAATAGAATTGAACAGCATTTTTTTATCTGTTTCGAAACTCAGAATCCATACTTTGAATTCAGAAACCTGAGACTGGGAATGCAGTTTTTTTACTACCTGATTGAAATTATTTCCAATAGAATTCAGCTCTGTCCTGAGTTTAATTAATTCAGCCATTAAATCATCAAGGGATGTATTGCGGTATTTCAAAACAAGCGGTTTTTTCAGCAGATTCAGTCGGGCAAAATCGCTGAGTCTTGGAGACAATGATTCTTCAAAATATTTCTGCAGAATTTTAAATTCTTCTTCGCTGAGACGCAGATGAAGCCATCTGTTTCTGTTTTTTTTCTCTTCTTTCATCATTTTTTCCTTTTCATTCAACATTATAAATCTTCCATTTTCACTGCCAGCGAGTTCCGAGCAGAGGGGCAGCAAGATAGCGGTTGTGATACAACCGGACATCTTGCAGATTGCAGCAAGGCGTGGCAATCTTAAAGAGTCTGAAAAAACTCAGGCCTCTTTCAAATATTCAGACGAAATTATGCAGTAAAATCCAATGCATCCCATCATAGGTAAATTTTGCTTATGATGGCTTGAGTCTGTATAACTATCTTTATCCCCTAATTTATTAATTTAAAAACACTAGATGTATGATGACAAACAATGAAGTGGCCCAGGTGTTTGATACGGTTCTCAGCAGTCCGGGCATGAATGAGCAGGTGAGGGTCGACGCAAGGATTTCGAGGAAAGCAATCCTTCTGCTGCACCAGATTATCGATGGCGGATCTGCCGGCAAAGACGTGCAGGAGGGAATGCCTTTCTCAGGACTTGTCTCTTATGCTACCCAGGAAGAACTTAAAGTTCTAGCAGCAGACTGCCTAAAGAAAGCAGGTCTTGAAGAGATAAACGAAAAGCTGCTCAAGCTGAGTGAGGCAGCAAAAAAATGACTTTAAAAGGATGCCTGAGGGCATCCTTTATTTTATCCTTTTTGTAAAGTTTCTGCACCTTTTTAAAAAGCCTTAGACGATATCAACTTACTAATTTAGCATTAACCAACTAATGCATTTTTTTAATGAAAATTTCAGCTAAAGTTTTATCGGTTGCAGAGGAGGCCATTTGTTTCAGCCTGATTGTACTTTTTGTATATGCTTCTTTGAGCAAGCTCCTTGATTATGAAAATTTCAGAACAGAGCTGGGGCAGTCCCCGGTGTTCACTGCATACGCAGGGGCTGCAGCTCCAACAGTTCTAACATTGGAACTTTTAACTGCTCTATTTCTGGGGTGGAAACCAGCCAGAAAATGGGCGCTGCTCTCATCATTTATTCTTATGGTAATGTTTACCGCCTATATATATATCATTTTGAATTTCAGTGATTATATTCCCTGTTCATGCGGAGGGGTGCTGCAGCGTTTGGGCTGGCGGGATCATATTATTTTTAATATAATATTTGTGATTATAGCCGGCGCAGGATTTTATATCGTCAGGTACAAAGAATACGAAGATTTCACTAAAACCTATAACTTATGAAGCCGAGATACATTTTACTTTGTCTTCTGGGAGCCTTTTTTGGGAGCGCTGGAATTGTCGTGATGCTTTTTTTATTTTCAGAAGCAGCTATGCAGAAGGATAATCCCTTTACAAGGAGGTTTATTCCAATGTCGGCAGAGATTTCAGCGGAATATAAACTTGATGGCTACGGTTATTATTTTGCAGGGTCCTATAAAGATAAAATATATCTGGCAAACCACAGAATGCCACTTTATGTAACAGAAATTGATACTTCCCTGCGTAAAATTTTGAAGCATAAGATTTCCCTTGACAGATATGATTATCCATTCCAGTCTGTAGAAGTCCGAATAGAATATCCGTATTTTTTCCTGTATGACGGAATGGTGCCAGTAATCTTTCGGGGCAAGGTCTCTGATTTTGCTGCCAGAGTTTTAATGGATAAGAAAATCTATTTTACAGATGCAGCGGTTATAGACAGCAGCAAGTTTGTAATAAGAGGGCAGAAGCCCCCAAGAGGTGAGCATTTAGCAGGACTGCTTCAGATGGATAAAGGAAATGAAGTGTTTTTTTTTCCGGATTTACTGATAAAACAGCAGGATGGCATCTTCGACACGGATGGGCAGTTTACTTTCGATAAAGCAGCAGGAAAAGTCATTTATGCCTACTATTACAGGAATGAGTTTGTCGTTGCTGACAGTATGATGAAGCTTACACTAAGAGGCAGGACAATCGATACGGTCTCGAAGGCAAAACTCAAGATTGTTACGATAAAAAGTTCGGGAGATACTAAGCTTGCAGCACCTCCTCTTATGGTTAACAGAAAGATAGAGGCAGAAGGCGGATTGCTTTTTGTACAGTCTATGCTGCGGGGCCAGCATGAATCCAAAAATGTGTGGGAGACAGCCAGTGCTGTTGATGTGTATGACTTAAAAAGCGGCCATTACCTGTCCAGCTTTTATGTGTATCATTCAAATAAAGAGCATCTAAAAGAGTTTACACTTACCAAGACCGCTTTTTACGGCATTTTGGGAAATACGATACAAAAATACAGCCTTGGAAAGCCTGTTAAAAAACACTTTAAAAATAAAGAAATTACCGGCCGGTATCAGGAGTAAGATCGAAAACCTGCAACAGAGTAGATCACTAATTTTAAATCCATATATTATGAAAACAACTGTGAAAATGCTTGCATTTCCAATGATTGGATTTGCATTAGCCAGTGCTGGGGCTGTAAGCACCAATACTGCAGAAAGAAGCAGAACGGCTTTACCGCTTATTACTGCTTATATCCACACTCTTGATGATCCTTGTGAGCCAGTACAGGTCGAGTGCAACAGAACCAATGGCGCTACCTGTACCTACGGGATTAATGAAGATAGAGCATGGGACAAAGACTCCCCAGATGCTCCTTGTAATGTCCCTCTTTTTAAGGATCAAAACTAATTTAAAAATGCAGCCTAAAGGCTGCATTTCTTTTACATGTTTTCTTTAATCCATCTTTCCGGCTTGGTCCCTTTGAGATAATGATCGAACCAATGTTTTACTCTCAAACAGAGGTCTCTCTGGGCTTCTTTTCTTGTAAGATTATGGTCTTCATCTTTATACTGAAGCAGCACTGCATTTTTTTTCAGTCTCCGCATCGCATAATATAATGCAACACTTTGGGAAGCAGGGACAGTAGCATCATCCTTACCGCACCAGATAAGGAGTGGAGTGTTTATTGTTTCCGCATGAAAAATGGGAGAGTTTTCATAGTAAGATTCTTTTGCATCATAAAATGAATTTCTCATACGCCACTGCTGGCCTTCAAAGCGCCATGCCTGACTGCCTTTGTATACGTTGTCTGTACTAAAATAACGCCCTGTCAGATCGCTGACTCCCGCTCCCGATACCCCTGCAGCAAAAGAAGAGGAGCGCGTCATAATGAAATTGACCTCATAGCCACCGAAAGAATGTCCAATCAGGCCGATCCGCCTTTCATCAACAATTCCCATCTGCTTAATTTTATTCACGGCAGCTTCGACAGATTCAGCCGCTGAGATGCCTGTCCTCCCGTAAACATACCCAATATCAGGCAACAGAACAAGATAGCCGTCAAGTGTATAGTTTACAGGATTGAATCCTGTTTCTTCATTTACAGAGGGTATCATGTACTCATGCTTTTGATAGGATAGTGACTGATATATTTTAATTATCATAGGATATTTTTTAGAGTGGTCATATCCTGCTGGATAAAGCACCGCCGCTTTTAAAAATCTGCCATCAGGTACTCTGTAGGTTATCAGTTCTGACCTGCCCCACCTGTATGATGAGTGCTGGGGATTGCTTTTTACAGCGGTATGCATCTGCTTGTCCAATCCATCTGTCCAGCATATTGAAGGAGGGAGATCAAAGCTCTGGACTTTTGCAAAATATCTTCCCCTCTCGGTGTGATGCAGCTGTCCTGCGTCAAAATCTCCGTAGAATAACTTTTGAGGCATTTTTCCATTTTGTAAAATAAAATAGCCTTTTTCTTTATTATTGCCTGAAGCAGAAAGAAAAAGATTTTCATTAAGCGCTACAGGAGTATCCTGAAGACTGGTGTAGGGATGAAAGACCCTGTTTCTGTTCAGCCAGAACCTGTCGATATAAAATTCAATATTACGTTCTTTTCCATTGGTTATGCGTTTGGCTGAAGTGCCATCCAAATTGACAAGCCAGAGGTCATTTTTATCCTGAAGAAGTACAGAGTGCCCATCTGCAGTCCATACCGGAGCGGCATAAATATCAGGCTGCGTTTTTGATTCAATTTTATCATCCCAATGTCCTTCTATCGAAGCGGTCAGAGAGATATGTTTTTCTGATCTCATATCATAGCACCACCATGCATCGTTGTAATAATAAACCATTTTGTCATCTGAAGGGCTTATGCTCAGACGACTTCTTTCAATCATGATGCCCTTAACTGCAAGATTTCTTTTTCCAGTTTCAAGAGATTCTATAAAAATGCTGTTTATGTGATACCTGTTTCCTTCCTGGCCATCGAGCCCTTCTTTAAAAAAAACTGCATAATTTTCTCCTCCGCTGAGTTTGGCTGTTTCTTTAGCTCTGCCGTATCTTTTAAAAGTTCCTTTTTCAGGATGCCATACTGAAAAAAAGTAGTTTTTATATGATTCCTCGGCTTTTTTAACCGGATATATCAATTTGTCATTGGTATGCCATATTTCAACACTCTGATCTTCTGCGGTATTTAAAGGTAAAGAATAAGTATCAAAGAATACCCTGTTTCCGGCATGGCTGATTTTAAGTTTTCTGTTCATGAAAATTTTAATGCTGTCTTCTTCTTTGAAAGTATAAGAATTATGAATACCTGAGCAAAGTTCTATAAGATGAACTGTTCCAGGTTGCGTTTTGCTTCCTGAAAAAAAAGCTAAATATCTATCTGTTTTCCCCCATATAATATTCACTATCTCCTTTTCAGATTCAAATACATCCTGAGACTTTGCTGTTGAAAGATTATAGTATTTCATTGAAAAGCGCAAGCCGTTTTTCTCTACAAATGCAATGTATCTGCGGTTATCTGAAATGACATGTTCGGTAACATTATATATTGAGTCCAATATTCTGCCTCTGTTATCAGTAATGACAATGTTTTTGAGTTTTTTAGAGTCCATAACAGTGATGATTCTAGTGTCTTCCGATCCTAAATCATAGCTGATGCATCGTCTGATTGAGAATGATTTGTTTGAATTTAAATCTAAAATTTTTAAAGTAGAATCTGGCATTATGCAGCTGAAAAAGCCTTTTGTAAAACGGCCTGATTTTCCTTCCGGGAAGTTATAAGTCAATGAGGATTTTATTTTGTTTATGAACAGAGTATCTGGAAGTCCGTCATATTTCTTTACATAAGATAGCCAGTTTCCGTCCTGTGAGACTCCTGTCAAATTTAATTTGTGCCAGAGTCTGAAGTTTTCTTCTGTAAGTGTACTTTTTTGAGGCGCCTGGCCCCAAAGGGGGCAGGCTGCCGCAAGGATACTAATTAAAAAACTAATTCTAAATAACATTGCAATGGATATTAAGTTAGTAACCTGTATTTTGTGGATTAAGTTTTGGGTTCGCGCTTAGCTCCTGGGCAGGAATAGGCCAGAGATTATCGGTGTTATTCCAGCCTGGTTTTATGCCAGTGAGCGCACCATTCAGCATTCCATATCTTTTTAAATCGAAGAAACGGTGTCCGAATTCTGCAAAAAATTCAGTCCTGCGTTCTCGCAGCACTGCTGATTTTATATCCTGCTCTGATACAGCAGAAGTGCCGTTAAGACCGGCTCTTGCCCGTATGACATTTAAGTCCTGGCTTGCGCCTATTAAATCACCCTGTTCAGAACGGGCTTCAGCTCTTATAAGATATTGTTCGGCCAGACGAAATATAATTGAATATTCCTTTGATGTTCCTGTAGCAGATCTCTCTTTATATTTAAAGGGGTGATACCATATCTCTGCACCTTTCGCAACAGACTTTATCCATTGCACTTTTCTCTGGTCTGCCGGCTCGAATGCATTGAGAAGAGAAGGTGTAAGTGCGACTTGCGGAGGCGGTCCGGCGGTAAAGATGAAGAGCTGGGCTTCAATTGTATTGTTCGCAGCACCATTAGGCTCGAACTGCCAGATGGTCTCTTTGCTTTCTTTAAGAAAGACTGAAGAAATTGGAGAAATACTGTACAGCTGGCTGTTGATAACTGCTGAGGCTGCATCTGCCGCCTCGTCCCATCGTTCTGCATAAAGCAAAACCCTTGAAAGCAACGCATAAGCAGTAAAGCGGTTCGGCCTTATCCGCTGAGGAGAATTATAGTCTGTACTGAGAAGCGTTTTTGCATGATCAAGATCCCGAATTATCAGCTCTGTCATTTCAGAAGGCGGTATCTTTTCTACCCTGCTGTTTATCTTATAATCGGTTGTATTGACGTAAGGTACGGCACCATAGAGATTCATAAGGTAAAAGTGTACAAGGGCTCTTAAAAAAAGCCCTTCTCCAGTAAGTCTGTCCTTTTCCTTCTGGCTGATCTTTGCAGATGTGGAAACTCCTTCTATGAGCGCATTGACTGAATAAAGCTGGGAATAGCTTTTGGTCCATGTGTCCAGGATGCCTGCTTCTGCATCAAAAAGAGAATTGTCATGGAAAAAATTGATCCCTGGTGCATAATTGTCCAATTCATCAGCATAAAGGCCAAGCTTATAGGTTACACCATTGAATGAGCCGTTGAAGAGACCTCCATCTCGCATGTTAATGTATATGCCGGATGCTGCGGCATCCGCTGTTTTGATATCTTCAAAAACCATTTTCTTTGAGAGCTGCGAAAGGGGAGGGTTTGTATCAACAAAATTATCACAGCCCTGAACCAGAGCAATTATAGGCAGAAATAGGATCCACGCCTTATTTATCTCCCAAGAGTATTTTTTTAATGCTGTCTGTATATTTTTCATGGCAATAAGTTTTAGAAATTTAACTGAATTCCGACTGAATAGATTTTCAATGGAGGCAGGAAGCCCGAAAACCTAAACTCGGGATCTCCTCCTTTATAAGACGTGAAAGTCAGCAGGTTCTGCCCTTGAAAATAAACTCTGCACTTTAGGGGATTATCATTCAAGGGAATATTGTAAGCCAAGGAGATGTTTTTAAGTCTGATGTATGATCCGTCTCCTATAACTCCGCTGCTCTGAGAAAATCTGCTGCCGGCCTGTACAGCGGCACTGGACGCTCCAGAGGTATAAAGCTGATAGGCACTCGAATATCCCGGCGAATTCCAGCGGTCTGTCCTCGATATTGGCTGATTGTTTAAAGTTCCTGGCAGCGGGAATACAAATTCAGCAGTCTGCTGTTTAACAAACTGAAAAAGAAAATCCAGTTCGAAACTTTTGTAATGCAGCTGATTCTGGATGCCTCCAAAATATTTTGGAGTAAGGTCAGTTATATGCTGCCTGTCAGGGTCAGATATAATAACGTCATTATTATAATCTTTAAACGTATATATGCCTGTCTGGCTGTCCACCCCAGTTAGTTGATAAAGTTTTGATATATTAATTGATCTGCCAATGACATAAGTATTGGTATAAGCAGAGCCTTCAAGTCCGGGAAAGGCAAGGAGCCTGTTTTCTGCAGCTGAAATATTAAAAGCTGTGCTCCATGTAAGACTTCCATCAGTGATGTTTTCACTTCTAAGAGTAAATTCCCATCCTGAATTTTGGACAGTAGCGTCAAGATTAGCATTTATGGAAGTAAACCCGGTCGTTCTTGGTAGCTGCACGCCAATGAGCTGGTTCGAGGATCTATTGCGGTAATAAGCTAGGGTAAAAAAAAGTCTGTCTTTAAAAAATCCCATCTCCAGAGCTGCTTCCAGTTTTTTATTTATTTCCCATCCAAAATTTGGATTATAGAGTCTTGAGGGATTAAGGCCTACAAGTCCATTATAGGATCGGCCCGCTGAGGAGTAGGTATCGGCATATTGATAGTCCCCAATCTGATCATTGCCTGAAGTACCGTAACTTGCCCTCAGCTTTCCGAAGCTTATAAAATTGCTTTTCTGAAGGGATTTCTCCTGCGAAAAGATCCATGCGGCACCGGCAGCCCCAAACCATGCAAAACGGTCGGCAGGACCAAACCGGCTCGAGCCGTCCCTTCGTCCTGTCAGATTCAAGATATATTTACCATCCCAATTAAGGTTTGCCCTTAAAAAGAAGGCCTGGTACTTGTATTCGGTCTCGTCGCTAACCGTTATATTTTTTGTTGTGGCTGAGGAGATGTTTTCAATTAGACTGTTGGTTGTGAAGCCTACTCCTGACTGCTGGAGTCTCCCATTAATGAGTCTTTGCGCAGTAGCGCCTCCAAGCAGATTTATTCCAGCTTTTCCTATGGTTTTATTCCAGCTGATCTGAGGCTCTATTATCCACGATTTTCGATCTACAAAGCTTGTAAAAAGTGAAGAGCTTTCACTGCCCATGCCGAAAAATGGATTATACGCCGTAGAAGGATCGGTGCGTTTTTCACTGCTTTGGAGACTGGTAAAACCAAAAGATGATTTTAGCTGAAGTTCCGGCAGCAAATTATATGTGAAGGAAGCGCTGGCCAAAAGGTCATTGACTTTAGCGGCTGATTTTGATTCAAGAGTTGCAAGAGGGTTTGCAAATGTGCCGCTCTCCCAGTTAATATTTCCCTCACTGTCATAGATCTCAGGGGCATTGGGGGCAAGTGTCCTTGAAATCCTAGTCAAATCTGTACCCGACTGAAGATTATCCTGAAAGGTGTATCCTCCGGAGAATGTCATCTTGAATTTTCTGTTATCGGATGTATGACTGCTGCTTATGTGGATTCCTGCCTTAGTGTAGCTGAAATCTCCTGGCTGCACGGTGGTTTCATCATGAAGCGATCCGCTGAGGAGAAACTGCGTAAGTTCTGAGCCACCCGAAACTGAGCCGGTATAGTTCCGTATTTGCGATGTGCCTCCAAGCAATTCTTTCTGCCAGTCCGTGTGTCTATTCTGGTCCCATCTCCCATTAATATCATAGGCGTTATTGGGATATTGTGCAATGCCATCGTTTGCAAAAGCTTCACGGCGCATCTCGAGATAAGAAGCAGTATCCATCAAATCAACAAAACGCGTTACTTTTCCAATTCCTGTTGAAGCAGAAAAGCTAACGGAAGTTTTACCTGCTTTTGCCCTGCGGGTTGTGACAAGAACAACTCCGTTGGCTCCTCTCGATCCGTAAATTGCCGTTGCATCGGCATCTTTCAGCACTTCGATACTTTCTATATCGGAAGGGTTTATATTAGTAAGAGGGCTTGCGGGTGCTGCCAGGGCTGTAGAGGTATTATTAGACCCTATGGTTTCGGTTGAATAAGGCACTCCATCAATTACATATAAAGGATCGTTTCCTGTTGCGCGAAGGCTGTTCTGTCCACGTATCTTAACACGAAAACCGCTTGTCGGGCTGCCGCTGTCCTGGATAATGTCCACGCCAGCCATACGTCCCTGCATTGCAGCCAGAACATTGACAACAGGCTGCGTTTCCAGATCTTTAGAGGTAATTCTGGCTATACTTCCTGTGCGCTCTTTGTCTTTTACGGAATAATATCCTGCATTTATTACTACTTCCTTAAGATTAGTTGCGTCTTCAGATAATACAATGTCTAATACACTGTTCTCTATTTTTTTCTCAACATTTGAGAATCCAATAAAGGAAAATATAAGAATATCCCCCTTAGATGCCTGAATGCTATACCTGCCGTCAAAATCGGTAGTTGTAATAATGGAAGTTCCTTTCACCTTGACGGTCACGCCAGGAAGAGGACCGTGGGTGTCGCTTACAGTCCCCGTAACAAAAGACTGAAAGCGAACTAAAAAAAGGCTGTTTCCGAGAGTATCGGCCTGCACCTCAGTAAAGTGCAGCGAAAGCCCTAAAATAAAGGCAAAAGAAGCCCTATTCAAAGAAATTATTTTCATAATTTTGAATTGTTAAATGAAACGATTGTTTTGTTTTTCTCAGGCCTTCTGCGGTACCGCCAAGTAGCAGCAGAGGGTCTTTTTTTTGTGCGTGCTTAATTTGTCATTTTTGGAATTGGTTTTATCTGGTTAGTTAATAAATAGGTTACATTTTTAGGAATTTCACAGAGTCTGCTCTGTAAATTCACCGCGCGGAAGCATGCCGGAGCCAAAGAGCAGCTACGGTTGGAAAAGAAACAAAAGAGTAATCTTACATGCATCCATTAGGAGTTAAAACCATGAGATACTGCACAGAAACAAAAGCTGAGAATTAAGCCGGGAAGAAAACAGAACTCCTTTAAAAGGAGGCGTGGGTTTAAACTCAGCTTATTACTCTCTAGGTACTGGTATACCGTACGCGCAATAAGTGAGCCCACGCCATATTGGGCGTGAGCATTTACACTTATCTTCCTGCGCGTTTTAAAATTACCAGTTTTAGAGAGCAGGTTCAAAGCGAATGCTTCAAATATTCTTATTAGAAGTATCGCAAAATTATATTATTGAAACAAATATAGCAAAAATATTATCAATGCGGGCGTTCGACCGCATTTTTTTATTGCTATTAATTTTAATTTGCTGAATGCTGAACAGTAACAAGATAATATGCACTTATATTTCAAAAGAATGGATTAGAGATTCCTCTAATCGTGCTTTTGCAAATGAGCATAATATAGACGAAAGTACTGTGAGAAAAATACAAGAACTGCACGAAGGTAAAATTGAGGATTATAGAATTCCAGTTATTACATTATTAAAAATATGTGAGTCAAGAGAGATTTCCCTGTCAGATTTCTTTAGAAAGGTTGGACTTTGATTTTTTAATATTTGATTCTATTATTTTGAAAAAAATAATTATTTAAATTCTACTTTAAAAATATTTCATTGTGAATCAAATTTTTATGCAAAAACTACTTTGTAAAAAACTGCCAGCTATGTTTTTAGATTAAAAAGTAGCTATTTTTTGTGAATAGTGTTTGGTATTTTGATTTACAGCTTCGCATAAATTACCATATATTTACAGAAAATATCCTTTCAGGATAAAATTTCTCTACGAAATTTTTAATAATCTGTAAGGTATATCGTGATATTTTTTTTATTTTTTCTACTTTACTATTATGAACATACCTAATATTTTAAAGAGCATTCAAAATATAATGTGGCAAGACATTGGTTTAAATGGTGATGCTCAGAGAATTGAACAATTGGGGTGGATGTTATTTTTAAAGGTTTTTTCGGATAAAGATAGACAGCGTCAATTAAATGACCCGAACTATAATTCTGATATTCCGAAAGATCTACAATGGATAGTAGAAGAGGGTAACTGGGCAGGCGATGAAAACGGAATGAATAGCGATGACCTAATCGAATTTATTGATAAAAAATTATTTCCATCATTAAAAAATATAAATATTGAATCCACAAGCCCACGGGCTAAAATTGTGAAGGAAGTTTTCGATGGAAATCATAATTATATGAAAAGTGGCCTTAATGTTCGAAAAGTATTAAATAAACTGAACGAAATTGATTTTAGTGTTGCTAAAGATCGCCATGCTTTCGGAGAATTATATGAGACTATTTTAAAAGATTTACAAAGTGCTGGAAAAAGTGGTGAATTTTATACTCCTCGCGCAATAACTTCATTTGTAACTGAAATGGTTTCTCCTCAAAGAGGTGAAAAAATTTTAGATCCAGCTTGCGGAACTGGTGGTTATTTAACTTCTGCGATAGATTATTTAAAAAGAAATTTAAGTGATGATACAATAGATAAAATTAATGAAGATAATATTAGAGGGTGGGAATATAAACCTTTACCATATTTATTAGCAACCACTAATTTAATCTTGCACGATATTGAGGTGCCAAACATTACATTAGGTGATGTTCTATCTAAACCCCTAGATCATTATAAAAAACAAGACAAAGTTGATGTAATCTTAGCTAATCCGCCATTTGGTGGAATTGTAGCCAATAATAACGAGAATAATTTTCCTAGTAAGTACCGTACTAAGGAAAGTGTAGATTTATTTTTATTGATAATTATAAATTTATTAAAAGATGGCGGAAGAGCAGGTCTTGTTTTACCTGATGGGTCGTTGACAGGTGATGGAGTAAAACAAAGAATTAGACAGAAATTGATCGAAGAATGCAATTTGCATACCATTATAAGGCTACCAAATTCAGTTTTTCAACCATATGCTTCGGTGTCTACTAACTTACTATTTTTCTCTAAAGGAGCACCAACAAAAGAAATTTGGTTTTATGAACTGCATTTACCCGAAGGACAAAAGGCTTATAATAAAACTAAACCCATACAGATTGAAGAATTTGACGAAATAAAAAAATGGTGGGATAATAGGGTTAATGGCGATTTTAGTTGGAAAGTTGATATTAATGAGATTAAAAATAGAAATTACGATTTAGATTTAAAAAATCCGTCTTATGCTTTTAAAAATCAAAATTATTATACAAGTAAAGAGTTAATTCATGAGTTAGAAAGTAGTATAGCTTATAGTGATAAGATTATATTAGAACTTAAAAAGTTTATTAAATGAGCTGGAGTATCACTAATCTGCGTAGCATTATCAAAAATTTTTCAGTCAAAGCTAAAAATCAAAATGATTTAGAAAACCTTATTTTTTTTGGTGTAAATAATGATTCTGGGATTATGCCAACAAAAAATGCTGCTACAGATAAAGCTTCTGAGTATAAGATTATTGAAAAAGGCTGTTTTGTGTATAACCCATATAGAATTAATGTTGGTTCAATTGGATATTATGAAGGCGAAGATGTAGGACTAGTAAGCCCAGCCTATGTCGTTTTTAAAATTATAGAAAACACAGTTTTACCCGAAATTTTATTAAGATTTTTAAAATCTCCGGAGGGTATTAGGCAAATTAATAAATTTGCTAGAGGTACGGTAAGAAAAGCATTAAGATTCGATGATCTAGTGAAAATAGAAATTCCTTTGCCACCAATAGCAGATCAGATAGATTTTTGGAGGGAATTAAACATTATTGAGCAAAAAAACATTGACCTAAAAAACGAGCTTGAAAATCAAAAAGGATTGATTGTCTTATTGCGAAGAAACTTAATAATGGATGCTCTTAAAGGTTCTTTGAAAAATGAAACAGTTGAGGATTTGGCAGGAGGTTTAGTTACAGAAGAAAATAATATATACTATAAAGAAGCAATTTCTTATAAGTCTAATTCTAATCAGATACCGTTTAAATTGCCAAACGGATGGAAGTGGTCAAAACTAAGAGATATAGCAATTTTTTTAAATGGTTATGCTTTCAAAAGTTCTTGGTTCAAATCCGATGGAATACCATTATTACGAAATATTAATATGGGAGTTAATGAAATAACATGGAATGACATCGCATATGTTAGTAAATCTATTGCAGAAGATTTTAAACAATACTGGCTAACTGATGGAGATATAGTTCTCTCACTAGATAGGCCGATTATTAAAGCTGGTTTAAAGGTGGCTCAAATAAGTGAAATAGATACGCCATGCTTACTAGTCCAACGTGTATTAAAAATAAGCCCAATTGATATGAATTCTGATTACTTATATGCATATCTAAATAGCGATTTATTTTTAAATTACATCGATCCTGGAAAAAGTATAGGAATTCCTCACATATCATCTACACAGGTAAGTTTAGCATTAATTCCTGTTCCTCCTAAGGAAGAACAAATAAAAATAGTTGATCAATTAAAAAATATTTTTTATTACTGTAATGATTTTGAAAAAGATTTAGAGAAAAAAATAAATTATGCGAATAGCATTTCTATAACTGTGCTATCAGAGTTTTTAGGTATCAAAGCGTTTCAAAGCTATGTACAGAGTAATGATAGTTTTGAAAGAATAGTACGTACACAAATAGAGGAATCAAATATGCAAATACTTGAAATTTTAGAGAAAAGAAAAGAACCTTTAACGTCATTAGATGTTTGGAAACAATCTGTTTACAGCGAAGACATTGAAAAATTTTATGCTGAACTTAAAAAATTAATTGATGTAAAGAAATTGGTTGTCGAGTACAAGGAAGGTAAGAAATCTTATTTAAAACTAGCTGAAAATGAGAATTAGTTATGTAAAAATAATCGATTTTAAAAATCTAAATAATTTTGAGGTAAAGTTAGATGATAATTATATGGAAACGGTGCTTCTTGGTCAGAACGCAAGTGGAAAATCTAATTTTATAGAATCATTAGTTTTAATATTCAAAAATCTGGATTTGGAAAGGGGCTCTGAATTTAATTATACTATAAATTATAATTGCCGTGGTAAAGATATTGAGATTGTATATGAAAACAACAAGTATGATTTTACTGTAGCAGATCAAAAGATATCTGTTACTGAATTTTTCAGAAGGAAAAATGAACTATTGCCTAAGTACGTGTTTACTTATTATTCAGGAATAAGCGACAGACTTAAAAATCATTTTGATCAACATCAAAAGAGATTTTATGATAAGATAATAAAGCCCAACATTGATCATAATGAGATTGATAATCTACGCCGATTATTTTATGTCCAATTAGTTCATTCGTACTTTGTATTGTTGGCTTATTTCTCATTCGATACAAATGAAAAGGAATCGATAGATTTTTTAAGAAATGTTCTTGGAATTGAGGATTTGGAATCGGTATTATTTATACTTCATAAACCTATATGGAAAAAGGGAGATGGAGATGAAAGATTTTGGGGAGCTAACGGTTTAGTAAAAGAATTTTTGCAAAAAGTTTGGGATCTTTCAATTGCTCCGATATATGAAACTGTAAAAGTTCCGCTTGATTTTAGAAAAAGTACGAAGCAAGAGAGACTTTATCTATATATTAGTTCAAAACATAAGCTTAAGAAACTGTCAAAAATTTATAAATCTAATACAGAATTTTTTAAAGCTTTAGAAAGTACCTACATCTCTGATTTAATTGAAGAAGTTAGGGTAAAAATTAAAAAGAAGAATGTAAAAGGAGAGATTAAATTTAAGGAATTGAGTGAAGGAGAACAACAGCTTTTGACAGTTATAGGATTGCTCAAATTTAGTAGAGATGAGGAATCTCTTATTTTACTTGACGAACCGGACACTCATTTGAATCCCCTTTGGAAATGGAAGTACCTAGAATACTTAAAGGATGTAGTAAATACAGAGAAAGACGCTACACAAATTATTTTAAATACTCACGATCCATTAGTTATAGGTAGTTTACGTAAAGAACAAGTTAGGGTTTTCCAGAACATTAATGGAAAAATTCAAGCAATTAAACCAGAAGTTGATCCGAAGGGGCTAGGTGTAGCCGGAATACTCACAAGTGAAATGTTCGGTTTAGCAACAACTTTGGATGAGGAAACACAAGAAGTTTTGAATAGGCGTAATGAATTAATTGTTAAGCAAGATAAAGTCAAATTGACACAAGCAGAGTCGCATGAATTAAATAATATTTTTCATGAACTTAATAGCTTAGGAATTAACACGACTGATAGGGATCCATTGTATCAAAAATTTATAATTGCAATTAATAGTAGGGATGACTTTAAAAAAATAAAATATACATCCGATGAGCTTAAAGAGCAAAATAGAATAGCATTAGATATTTTAGACGAACTACTTAAAGAGGAAAGTAAAAATGATATACATTAATTTTGATGAACTAGAACCTTCCAACGAATGGCTAGAGTTGGCAGAAAGTCTCACTAATCGACTTTTAGAAGCGGAAAGTGAAGAGGTAAGAAATCAGATTATTTCCGAAAATGAGTCTATGTGGGGAAATTTAAAAAAATCTTTTTCAGACCTAATGCACAGAAAGTGTTGGTATTCTGAATCTATTAATGATTTTACACACTGCCATGTAGATCACTTTAGACCAAAATTAAAAGCTATAGGTGAAGATAAAAAAGACTATGGTGGATATTGGTGGTTAGCTTTTGAATGGACCAATTATAGGTTTTCAGCTCCCGCAGGTAATGTACGAAAGAGAGATTATTTCCATGTTAATGCCAATAAAGCAAATGATTACAATGATTCAATTGAAGATGAAGATATCCGATTTTTAGACCCAACTGAACCTGGTGATCCTGACAAATTAAAATTTGACAATGAAGGGATAGTTAGTCCAAAAGAAATTGATACCTCTCGAAGAGACTTTGTAAGTGCAGAATATACAATTCGACGCCTCAATTTAAATATTGAAGGATTAGTGGAGGGGCGTCGTGATAGATATAGAATGGCTGCAAGAATAATTCGATCAATAGAAAGTTTGTTAGCTAAGCAAAATGCTAATTTTACTCCTGCAAGGCGTCAATTGATAAAATCAAAACAGAAGGAACTATTAAATTTAGCTAATCGATATTCACCTTATTCAGCTGCAGTGAAATGCTGTTTAAGGGAGAGTGGATTAGAGTGGGCTATTAATATTGCTATAGCTGCTTGATATATGTTATATTTTAATTCATCTTATTTAATATTACTATTCTAAATTTCTTAAAAAGTATGCAAATGGCATTCCCATTTTCTTTTTAAACACATCTGTAAACTGCTGTGCTGTTCCAAATCCTGCTTCTTCAGCAATTGCACCAAAGTTGTAATTACGAAGTTTTGAATCTTCTTCAAGTTTCTTCACTATATAATTAATTCTCAGATTACTGATATAATCCGGATAAGACATTCCTTTATGATAATTTACTACCTGAGAAAGGTATTTGTAATTTGTGCCGAAATTTGCCGCCAGCTTTTCGATTTTCAAATCCTTTTTGAGATAACCAAAAGCTGCTTCAAATCTTCCCAGTTTCTTTAACAGTTCCTGCTCCAAATCATCGGAAATATTTGGACGATGCATCCTGCTGGCTGTCTGAATTGGAGGAATAGTACTGTTCTTTTTGTACTGCTCAAAGTTTTTCTTATAACGTCGAAGCTGTACATTTCTATAGCCAAGATACGCTGCCAAAGGCACCATTAAAATTGAAACCACTAACAGTGCAATGCGCATGCCTCTTTCAACTCTTAGGTCATGTTTGATATCCTTATAGTTAGTGATCAGCTTTGCCGTATCGTACTCCTTGTTTATCCGTGAGGATAGATATTTATAATTCGTATGGAGAATTTTATCTGCCTGAAGAAGTTTGTTGGTATAAAACAGTTCCAGTTCACGATCTCCTTTACCTTTATAATGATCGATCAGCATCTCATAATTTTTCCTAAGATCTGGACGTATATATTTTTTGTCGGTAAAAATTTTGTCAACTTTTAAGAGGTAAGGAAAGGCAAGATTTTTTTTTCCCATGTCCCAGTAAGAAGAAGCAATGTAAAAATAGGAAACAGATAAATTTCCAAAATCTTTAACCTTCTTAAAATCACCTAAAGATTTTTTTAACTTACTTACCGCATTATTATACAATTTTCTATTGTAATCATTGACACCTTCAGCCTGATGAAGGTAAGAGATGATTGAAAAATCCTTAAGCCTGGCAGATTCCTTAAACGCATATTCAATTTTCTCATCAGATTCCTGAAAATTGCCAAGCCTTGTGTAACACTGGGCCAAGGACTGCAGACAGGTAAGATAAGCCCGGCTGTTTTCTTCTTTAAAATAATCTGCACATTTTAAGAATAGTGAGACTGCTTCGTTATAGAAGCCCAGATAGTATTTTTCCTGTGCAATATGATATTGTATTTTATATTTTAAATATTCATCGTCTCCTGTGGCAATAAGCAAGTTTGCCGCCAGATAGCTGTCGAGTGCCCTGTTGTGATCCCTGCCATTGTAATACACTATGCCTTTCGTCAAGAGAGCTGAACCGATCTTGTCATTGTTTTTTGTCAGCTTTGCTGCATATATCATGCTGTCAGCATAGACCAATTTTTGTCCGTACTCTACCTCATAAATATAATTCTGGTATCCATAGATAACTTCGTCCAGGTTTTCTTCTTTTTTAGCTTTTTCCAGAAAAGCTTCTAAATAGAGAAATACTTCCGGCTGGCCTTTATGCTTTTCAATTATCTCATCTAGCGCTTCATAACTCAATCTCCTTATTTCAGGTCTATTTTGAGCATACAAATCTAAGAGCAGTAAAGGGACAAGGATAAATATAAGTGATCGTATTTGCTTAATCATTAATAGGTTTTACGTTAATATTGATAAAAATTTATGGTAAGAAGAAGATTGCCGTCTGGAATAAATATAAAATTACGGAAACCTTTGAAAATACAAGGTTTTTCTTAGAAAAAATGTGCCTTGAATTTCCGGAATTTACCGTCAAACTTTCCGGAAGTCAGATAGTTACTGCTTGCAGGGGCTCTTTTGTGTCTCTAAGTTTGTTTCGAATTCAAGAGCAGGATTGCACTGTCAATCCAGGTTCACTAATCCGGGTTAATGGGCTGATGAGTAAATCATTAACGAAACCTATTAGCAAAATGAGAAGTTTATCCTATTTATTATTGCTTTTATTAATTACAGCCTGCAGCACGGATGCTGCTGAAGAAATTAAAACGCCCCATAATGAGATTGCAAAAAAGTCAATTCTTAATAGTGTTCAAGTTTCGAATACTGACAATCCTTATGACCAAAATGGAGAAGATTATCTGCTTTTGCTTGATAATTACGAGTCATACGAGCCAAAACCTTTAAATCCAGCCGGAGTGCTGGACGTGTTGGAAACAATTGGTGATGACCTGGGTATTATTCAGGCAGGATATGTCCCTGAAAATCTCCTAACAATAGAAAGTTTACAACAGCTGTCTTCCGGCAGTTTGTCTGATGCATTGTCACAGAGCGGCCTTAGCGTTCAAGCACAGACCAAGCTTGTTAGCTATTATAATGGCTTAATACTACTGAAACAGCAGGATGCAGCTTACGAAGATGTATATGTATATCTTGTAGGCCATGAAGCGACTGTACAGTCTTCAAACTTGCCGTCAGCAGAGAAGGAAGTTCTATTGTCTACCTTGTCAATCGTACGATATGACATTTACAACAGTAGTGAACGCAAAAGAAAAGACAGGGACTGGGAACTATCTACCCCGAATTTCGTGACCACCATTTTTGGAGCGATACAAAGTAACTCCAATGCCGTTATAAGAGCTGGAATCTCAAACATTGCTTATTAAAAAAAGAAATGGAAAGGGCTGAGGATTATATTAAATATACTTTAGTAAGAGAAAAATTTGAATTAATTCTCGGCCTTGTTCCAAATCTGGAACCCAACTTTATAGTATTGCTTTTTCCAGTAATCTTAACTAATTCTACTCATATTATACTTCTAAACAGCAGCCATACGCCCTCTTTGGAAAATCTGCTGAGCTTCAAAAGTTTTTATGATAAAGATCTTGTATATATGCTGTCGATCAATAAAACACCAGGATCATTTATACAGAATTTATTGCAACACTATCTAATTAAAGAGTTACTGATTGAATGCCAATATGAAGATAAGAAAATGATTGAAAAGCTTCTTAAAAAGCTATATCAGGCGGAAGTTAAGTTACAGAAAAGTCCAATGACGCAACTGTATCTCAAGATTCTGCTGCAGTATCTGCTTGAAATGCTGGACAGGGAAGAAGCATTTGACAACCGGGACATATTACTTGTCCGGGAATTCTATAAAATGCTAAACTACGACCAAATTCAAAACCGTCAGGTCAAGTTTTATGCAGACAAACTTTGCGTCAGCAGAAGATATCTTACCTGGGCAGTACATAAAATATCTGGAGACACCCCTAAGTCTTTTATTGATCATAATCTTGTTGAAAAAGCCAAACTGCTTCTTCATACAAAAAATTCAGTTTATATGATAGCAGAAGAGCTGCAATTCCAAAGCCATGCGTCCTTTACAACATTCTTTAGAAAGCATACAGGACTTTCGCCCAGCGTGTACCGTACAAACCTAAACCAAAAAAAATGATCCAGAACTATCCCCTAGAATGGCTGGATTCCCTGATTTCAATTACGCTAAATCCTTCCAAAATGTATTTGAGAGATCTTGGCAAAGAGGATATTCAGAATCTGTCGGAGAAGGCAGTAATTGAAGTGGTGCATATTCAGTCAGAATTAAAAAATCAGGTCTTTGCACTGCATAAAGAAAACCAGATAAGACTGCTGGTGCAAAAATACCACTCGGCATTAGTTATACTTCTTGATACTCTGGATAATTATCTTAAAGAGCCGGCCTTTAGTATGGAAGAGCATGGCAATATTGCCGGAACCCTGATCTCATGTCTTGATGAGCTGCTGTTTTTTATTGAAACGCGCTATCTTAATTATCTGACGCTTGAGGAAAGAGTACCTCCCACATACCTGAGTGTGTCGAGAAACGAGATGAAATTGAAATTAAACCGTCTACAAAAAAAACTAATTGCTGATGTTGCAGATCCTTCCTTTACATCAATAGTTCTGGATAACCTTTATCGTTTTGTACATTCAAAAAAAACAGAAAGTATAACTTTGCGGGAGCTCCTGTATCGTAAAGAGCTGATTCAGAAACTCGAACAGCATGGAAGTGAAGAAAAACGCACCACATTGTACAATAGCCTGCATGAGTTGCTTGTGTACATGAACTACAACAGCCGTGAATATATCTATTATTTTACCAAAAGTATTGCAGAGAAAATAAACGCATTAGAAACAAAAGCGGAGCGAATAGACAGCCTTCATTTCCATTACAAAGAGTTCAGCCAGATGCAGTCGCATCAGAGTTTTGTACTTTATCCAGAGCACGAAAATTTGAAATCAATATTGGACAACTGGTTTCATCAGGAAATTATTTACCTTGAAAAAACAATGCACCTGCCAGAGAATGTGCGTGAGATAAAGAAAGGAAACAGACAACCGTTGGCTGTGCAGGAAAAGATAAAGGTCAACCTTTCAGCAGACCAGCTCGCATTGATACTCCGTGCCTGTGATGAGGCCCAGCTGATGGTATCCCGTTCAATGAGCCAAGTATTCAAACAGATCATTCCATACGTTTCTACTCCATTGAAAGACCAGCTTTCTTATGACGCAGTTAGAAGCAAAGCTTACCATGCGGAGGATAGGGACAAAGAAATAGCCAAGAAAATATTAGAAAAACTAATCAGCAAGATTGACAGTTATTAAATTTGTCAACTTTTACTTTCTTCCTTTTCTTTATCTGATTTTCTGATGTTGATTGGTAGACCTATTTTAAATCCGACGTTTGTGTCAAGATCGGGATGAATTTTTAAATCTTCTCTTGCGACAAAAAGAAGTATACTAACCACATTTTTTTTTCCGAATTTACATTTATCATAATACCAGTTTCAAATGGCAGGGTTTCTTTCTTGGCTTGCGCTTCATTTTTACTGTATCCAAATTTTGCATATGCCCAATAACTTTTAAAGAGGCATAAAGCTCAGTGCTGTATTTCTGAAGGAATCCGTAAGCATATGGAGATCCGTCTTCTGTATAGTAGCCAGTTTTTTTCTTTTCCTCTACCATTGTCCCAGAACCTATTACTTCAGGATTATTGTTGTAAACAAAGTCTCTTTTATCAAAATCTCTAAAATTGGAAGCTCTTCCGAAATCAGCTAATGCCCTGAACATCAAAAAGGCACCATAATCTGTTGTAGCCACATGATTAAAACTTAATTTTAAGTCGTATAGGTCTCCTCTTGTATCTGTAAATCGATCACTGAATGTTTGTATAGTGCTGTCACTATTGTAAATATTAATACTTTCCCTTTCATAGTAAGTTGATAGCCCAAAATAAGTATTGTATTCGACAGTCCATATATCTTTAAATATTTTGATCTGCTTATCGTTAATTGTATCTTCGATATTCTGCACCTTGCTAAAAGCCTGATCGTAATCTTTAAATAGTTTTTCTAAGTTAAGTCCTGTGGGTACATGTATTGTGGTATCCTTTGTCTTTCCGTTTTGATGCATCTTTTTTCCTTTTATAATCAAACTAGTCAGACTGTCTCTTGTAATTTTCGTTATCATGTCATTATAGCCAGCAAATTTTAGTTTAGGATTTTTAGTCTTGTAATATTTATTAAGAACTTTAAAAAGATTGACGGTATCCTTAACTACTTGCGTAGAGTCTTCCTCAAATTTTTTTGCTTTTTTATTATCGTTCTGGCGCTCAAATTTGCGACTGAAAATTCGGTATTTCTTTTTGTCTATTGTAGACTTAGGTAGTTCTAAGTCCGTAAATATCTTACCAAGGGCATTTAAAGTATCTGTCGCTTTTTTTAAGCTATTCCCTTTTGCGCTATATAATTTAGATATCGTGCTCTGTGAGCTTTTTCCCTAACTTTGTCATCCTTTGCTGCGGGGTAAAATTTCCCATTGCCAAATGGTGCAGAAGCGAAAAGATTCAGATTTATGCTTCCTTTTTTACTGCCATCTCTATTGGCAAAAATAAATACACCATCATCCACAGAAAAGGATCTGTCAACTGTAGCAATAATATATCTGTTTCTCAATCTTGCCCCACTCAAAGACAATTCTGTTTTTTTCTCATCATATTCGTATGCGAAACCTTGTTTTGTATTATTGTCACCTAATACCATAAAATTCAAATCCTGCATAATATTTTTATGAAATGCGGTTTTGTTAAGAGGATCTTTTAAAGTATCCCTTAAGATAATCTTCTTTGGTGCAGGTTTGACAGTCTGGGCAAATGAATAAGCAACAGACAAAACGAAAAGAAAAGTGAAAAGATGTTTTATAGGTATGTTTTTCATAATGAGTGTTTTGATGTTTAAAAATAGGAAAAGACAAGTTAAAAGACATAGGTATAAACACGTGTTTTTTCTATGGGTTAGTTTTTGAGGCACAACTTGGGGCACAACTTTTAAGTTGTGCTTTTTTAGTCTTGCGCTATGCAATTACTTTGCAATGTAAAATAAACCATAATTGTTCTTCTTGGTTTATTCATAGTATGAGATGATGTTGAATGATAAATGAAAATGCTATGTTAAATTCTATTACATGGAACCGTTACATTGTAGCTGTTATTACTCTATTAATTTTATGGTATCTGTTTGTTGGATTGCGCTATTATTCTTTTGAAATAAAGGAAATTCTGCAAGGGAAAAAGAAAATTAATTTTTACCTCTTGCGAAAGAAGCCAATCAATGACCCATTCCAAACTTTCGATCAAGAACAGACTAACCAGACAAATCTTAATGAAGCATTTGAAGAATCATTTGCCACTCTTGATGAGGTTAAAGAACTGTCAGCCCGCTTGACAGCAGCAGTTTCAGAAAGTGCAGAATTAAAGCGCTCAAATGTTGAGTTCAAAAATTATATCCGATTAATTCTTTCCGATTATCCCTATGTAAAGATTTCTTCTTTACGCAGCAATGTAAACATTCTGCTTGCTCTTGATTCGGAAAAATATCCCCAACTGCTTCTTACTGCAAGTGAAGCAGATGAATTATGGGAAGAAAATAATTAAAAACAGCAGAGGAACTTTCCCCGTCCGCTCTAGTGCGGTATGGCAGATGTGACAAGGAGAATAGATGATGAGACGGCGCTGTTCCTCTGCTTTTGAATTAATATTAATCTTTAAAATGAGGTATGATGGTGAATGATGGAATAAAATTAAAGTGTTTTTTTAAAAGGAACAAGAACTTAGTAAGCTTAATTTTTCTGCTTTTAATTATTAATGGAAATACATATGCCCAGGATGGTGTGGCAGGAATAAATGAGGCGAACCAAAAGGTAAGGAGTTATTTTGATGCGGGCACAGAACTCATGTATGCCGTGGGAGCAATACTAGGACTTATAGGTGCTGTTAAAGTTTACCAGAAGTGGAATGCCGGAGACCCTGATACGGGCAAGGTTGCCGCCGCATGGTTTGGAAGCTGCGTGTTTCTTGTCGTCGTGGCTACGGTAATCAAATCTTTCTTTGGTGTATAGCCAGTCTCAACCATGAGCAGTGTCTATCAGATCAACAAAGGAATCAATCAGTCAATTGAATTTAAAGGCCTTAAAGCCCAGTACATATGGTATCTGGGAGGAGGTGTTGTCGGACTGATGATTGTTTTTGCAGTGCTTTTTATTATCGGAATTCCTTCACTGGTATGCGTTGTTTTAATTGGTGCAGCAGGAACGGTAATGGTAATTAAGATTTATCAGATGAGCAGGAAGTATGGAGAGCATGGCATGATGAAAGCTTTAGCTTCCAGACAAATTCCGAAATGTGTAAAAGTGCGCAGCAGGTCAGTTTTTTTAAAGTGATAGTCTTAGAACGTTAAACGGGTGTTAGTTTATGAAAATCTTAAATCTTTATGCAGGAATAGGAGGCAACAGAAAAAATTGGACTGATGTGTCTGTCACTGCTGTTGAACTTGATCCTCAGCTTGCTGCCATCTATTCAGAGAACTTTCCACAGGACATAGTGGTTGTTGGAGATGCGCATCAGTACCTTCTGGATCATTATAAAGAATTTGATTTTATCTGGTCTTCACCTCCGTGCCAGTCCCATTCGTCTTTCAGGCAGAATATATGCGTGAGATTCCGGGGAACTCCAGCAGTATTTCCCGATATGAGACTGTATCAGGAAGTCTTATTTTTAAGGCATAACGCTGAATGTTTATGGACAGTTGAAAATGTAAAGCCTTATTACAGACCGCTTATTGATCCCGATGCTGTTCTCAAGCGCCATTTATTCTGGTCAAATTTTGATATTTCCCAGCCTGATCTGCAGACATCAATAAAAATCAGGCATGCACAGATACCTGATCTTGAACAGGCTTTAGGTTTCAGTTTAAAGGAGTGCAGTATTTCAAACAAAAGGCAGGTGCTGCGAAACTGTGTGGATCCGAATTTAGGAGAGCATATTTTGAATGCAGCCAGAAGCCTCTGGCAGATAAAAGCAAAACTTAGTAAAGCAAGGAAAAATGGAAAAGGAGTTGGATGATGTTTTACCGATTATGGATGTGCAGCATGACTGCATTTTGTCAAAACAAGGTGATATAACGGTTGTGTTTAAAGCTGATCTGCCGGAGATTTTTACGCTGTCGGACCAGGAATATGAAGCCTTTCACCAGTCATGGATTAAAGCTGTGAAAATACTTCCCAAGTTTACTGTTTTTCACAAGCAGGACTGGTTTTTAGAAAGCAGCTACAAAGCGGATTTTGACAATGAAGACAGCAGTTTTCTCACAAGAAGCAGCGAGCGTTTCTTTAATGAAAGGCCATTTTTGGACCATTCCTGCTTTATTATGATTACAAAAAAGCCGGAAGGGCGAAAAAATTCCAGTTCGCTTTTTTCTAATCTCATAAGGAATAGCATTGCACCTCAGGAAGTGACTCAATCCCAGTTTCTTCAGGATTTCATTGACAGTACAGGCCAGTTTAAAAGGATTATGGAGGACAGCGGATTTATCCGTATGAGAAGACTAAGAAATAATGAACTCAAGAGCCAGAGCAGAAAAATAGGGCTCATTGAAAAATATTATTTTTTATCTGAAAATGAAAATTCATTTGTTTACAGCGATCTTAAGTTTTCAGAAGGTATGCAGATAGGAGATAAGCACAGCCAGCTTTTTACCCTTGGAGATGCTGCGGATCTGCCCTCGCTATGCGGGTCAAGAATCAATTTTGACCGGTATTCAACCGATAAGACAAAGTTCAGTGTCGGTTTTGCATCCACGTTGGGACAGCTGCTTTCATGCAACCATATATACAGCCAGTATATTTTTATTGAAGATGCGCAGAAAACCATCCAAAAGCTGGAAAGCAAAAGATTAAGACTCCAGTCATTATCTGCTTACAGCCGTGAGAATCTGATTGCAAGGGATGCTGCAAATGATTTTCTCAATGAAGCCATAGCACAGCAGCGGCTTCCGGTTAAAGCACATTTTAATGTCCTGGCATGGACCTCAGAAAAAGAAGAACTGAAAGACATTAAAAACAAGATTTCATCAGCCCTGGCGCAGATGGATGCAGCCGCCAAACAGGAAACTGTGGGAGCGCCGCAGATCTACTGGGCCGGCATTCCCGGAAATGCTGCCGATTTTCCAATGAATGATGCTTTTGACACTTTTACCGAGCAGGCTGTCTGTTTTCTGAATATGGAAACAGACTACCGCTCCTCGCTGAGTCCCTGCGGCATCCGTCTGGGTGACCGCCTGACGGGCAAGCCTGTCCATGTTGATATCAGTGATGAGCCGGTAAAGAAAGGCATCTGCACCAACCGGAATAAGTTTATACTCGGTCCCTCGGGAAGCGGCAAGTCCTTTTTCACTAATCATATGGTGAGAAGCTATTACGAGCAGGGAACGCATATTGTGCTGGTGGATGTTGGGCACAGCTATAAAGGGCTCTGTGATATGGTCAACGGGTACTATTTCACTTATGATGAGAAGAACCCTATCCGTTTCAATCCTTTTTACATCAGTGAGGGCAACAGTCTGGATACCGAAAAAAAAGAAAGCATTAAAACGCTTCTGCTGGCCTTGTGGAAGAAAGATGATGAAACGTTCAACAGAAGCGAGTATGTGGCGCTGTCCAATGCACTGCAGCTCTATTATGAAAATCTTGAAAAGGATAAAAACATCTTTCCCTGTTTCAATACCTTCTATGAGTTTCTGAAGGAGCAGTTTGTATCAATCCTTCAGGGAGATAAAGTCAAAGAGAAGGACTTTGATGTCAATAATTTTCTCTATGTGCTCCGTCCTTATTACAGCGGAGGTGAGTTTGATTACCTTCTGAATGCCACAGAGAATCTAGATCTTCTCAAAGAGCGCTTTATTGTATTTGAGCTGGATAATATTAAAGACCATCCCATTTTGTTTCCAGTGGTGACCATTATTATTATGGAGGTATTTATAAGCAAGATGAGAAAACTTAAGGGCATACGTAAAATGATTTTAATTGAAGAGGCATGGAAAGCCATTGCAAGGGAGGGCATGGCGGAATATCTGCGGTATCTTTTTAAGACTGTTCGCAAGTTCTTTGGCGAGGCAATAGTGGTGACCCAGGAGGTGGAGGATATTATTTCCTCACCAGTTGTCAAGCAGGCCATTATCAACAACAGCGACTGTAAAATCCTGCTGGACCAGAGCAAATACCAGAACAAGTTCGACCAGATTCAGGAGCTGCTCGGGCTGACCGAAAAGGAGAAAGCTTTGGTGCTTTCTGTAAACAAAGCCAACGATCCCGATAAGAAGTACAAGGAAGTTTTCATATCTCTTGGAGGGATGCTTTCAAAGGTCTACAGAACTGAAGTGTCTTTGGAGGAATACCTTGCCTATACCACCGAAGAAAGTGAGAAAGTCAGAATGAATGCTTTTGCAAAGCAGTTTGGCGGGGACATCAAAAAAGGGATTGCCGCAATGGCGCAGGAAATTAGAAATGGGAATTAAAAATTAAGTCAAATGAAAACGAAAATTAGAATAACTGCATGTCTCATGTGTTTTATGTTAATCAGCACGCCTGCAAGACCAGCAGAAAAGACAGCAGCCCTCCCGATTCTGGAGATAGTGAAAGCGGTAACAAAGAAAGTAATCAAAGCTATCGATCTTGGAATCCAAAGGCTGCAGAACAAAACCATCGGGCTTCAGAACGCACAGAAGCAGATTGAAAACACACTTTCCAAACTGAAGCTGGATGAGATTTCAGATTGGACAAAAAAACAGCGGGATATTTATAAAGACTATTATGAAGAGCTGCAGAAAGTTAAGTCTATTATTATCTACTACCAGAGAATTAAGGAAATTTCTTCGAAGCAGACCCGTCTGATTGAAGAATACGAAAGAGCATGGAACCTTTTTAAAAAGGATCAGAGTTTCAAAGTCTCCGAACTGGAATATATGGAAAAGGTCTATGACGGAATACTGGAAGAGAGCATTAAAAACATCGACCAGATATTTCTAATCATAAATTCATTTAGCACTCAGATGAGTGATCTGAAAAGACTGAAAATCATAAATAAAGCGGCGGATCAGATTGATACCAATTACAACGATCTCAGGCTTTTCAACCAGCAGAATGTGCTGCTGAGTCTTCAGAGGGCAAAAACAGATGCCGATGCAAAAAAAGTGAAACAATTTTACGGAATTCCGTAAACGGTATTGAAAAAGATGAAAAAGACAATATTACTATGCATAATAACAGCAATGCTTACCAGCGGCCTTCAGGCGCAGCAGGCTAAACAGAAGAGAATGCTCCTTCTTCAGATTGCAGCGCTGGGCACTTATGCGGATTATGCTGCAAAAGGATATAAGGCAGTTAAAAACGGACTGAATTTTATTTCAGATGCTAAGAAAGGCGAATTGAACCTGCACAGTGATTATTTTACATCATTGCTGGCAGTTAATCCAAAGGTTAAGAATTATAAGAGAGCTGCCGAAATAATCTCGCTTCAGTTCCAGATTTTAAAGACATATAAAAGGACTTTTGAGAACCTCCAGAAGGATGATCTTTTTCAGGGCAGTGAACTGGATTATATCCGGAGGACATTCAAACGACTGCTTGAAAGCTGTGATGAAAGTATTGACACGCTGCTTCTTGTTGCGACAAGCACCAAACTTGAAATGAAGGACAACGAAAGAATCGAGCGTATTGATAAACTTTATGAGGCAGCAAGTGAAGACTACGCTTTCTGCGAGAAATTCAGCGGAGAAATCAAAGTTTTGGCAATATCGAAAGCTAAAGAGCGAACTGATATCAGGCAGGCAGGGCAATTGCATGACCTTAAAATAAATTGATGATGAGAAAAATATTTCTAATTTTTACAATGTCTTTTCTGCTTTGTACTCCTTATTCGGCTGGAGCGCAGTCTGCTGAAATCCAGCAGCTGATTTTAAATATCGAAAAACTCTCGCAGTTTAAAAAGATATTGAGTGATATGAAGAAAGGCTATGATATGCTGAACGGCGGATATAAAGCCGTAAAGGATATGTCTGAAGGAAATTTTTCACTGCATAAGACTTTTCTTGATGCTTTGATGCAGGTAAGCCCCGTTGTGAAAAATTACAAAAGGGTGGGAGATATAGTGGAATATCAGTTTACGCTGATCAGGGAAAGCCGTAAAGGAATTGACAGGATTCTTAAAAATGAACAATTCAGTCCGAAGGAAATACAATATTTTGAAAAAGTGTATTCGAATCTAAGCAGGGAAAGTCTTAGGAATATAGATGAATTGACATCTGTAATCGCAGCGGACAAACTCAGAATGACTGATGATGAAAGACTTGAAGCGATTGACAGGATATATGACGACATGCAGCAGAAGATTCTGTTTCTGCGCGATTTTAACGGATCATCATCAATATTGGCTCTACAGCGTTCTAAGGAATCTAATGATGCTAAAGCAGTCCGCAGCAGCTATCATTTTAAAGATTAAGCAGCATATCATGATAAAGATCTTAAAAAAAACTTTTCTGTTTTTCCTGTTTCCCGCAGCAGTTTCTGCTCAGGGACTTGGAGATGATATCGGCAGCCTGCATGCTGTTCTGGAACAGCTGTATGATGAGATGATGCCGCTCTGCAGCAATCTTATGGGAGTGGGGCAGGGCATAGCGGGATTTGCAGCCGTCTTCTATATTGCCTCAAGGGTCTGGCGCCATATTGCCAATGCTGAGGCAATTGATTTTTACCCGCTTTTCAGACCGTTTGTGATCGGTTTCTGCATTATGATTTTTCCTTCTGTGCTGACACTCATAAACGGAGTCATGAAACCAACCGTCACTGCTACCGCTTCTATGGTTGCGGGATAAAACAAAGCAATTGAAGTGCTTCTCCGAGAAAAAGAAAAAGCAGTTAAAGAAAGTGCTCCATGGAAAATGTACGTCGGCGTTCTTGGAACAGGCGATCGTGAAAGATGGTATAAATATACCCATGAAGGTACGGATCCTTCTGATGAGGGAATGATGGAAGGAATAGGAAATGATGTAAAGTTTGCTATGGAGAAAGCTTCTTACAGTTTCAGGAATTCGGTCAAGGAATGGGTAAGCGAGGTGCTGCGAATTCTCTTCGAGGCCTCTTCATTGTGTATCGATACCCTGCGGACTTTTCAGCTGGTGGTGCTTTCCGTTTTAGGGCCTCTGGTATTTGGGATCGCAGTATTTGACGGATTCCAGCATACTCTTACGGTCTGGCTTGCCAGGTATATCAATATCTATCTGTGGCTTCCTGTTGCCAATATTTTTGGAGGGATTATAGGAAAAATTCAGGAGCAGATGCTGCGGCTGGATATCTCTCAGATCAATACATCAGGCGATACGTTTTTCAGCAGGACCGATATCGGATACTTGATTTTTATGATTATAGGCATTGTCGGATATTTTACTGTGCCCTCTGTTGCCAACTATATAGTGCATGCATCGGGAGGAAGCGCACTGGGACAGAAAGTAACCAGTTTATTTGGCGGTTCGACTTCATCTGTAATCGGAGGTGCTGCAACGGGAGCAGGAATGGTAATGGATACGATGGGAAATGCGGCAGGAAAAATGAGCCAGAGCATGACTTCTTCTTCAATGTCTTCGCCCTATTTTGAAGATAAAGGAAGTTACATGAGCGAAAGGCTCAAAGGAAATTCAAAAAATTAAAAGCACGCGGTTATGTTTAGCAAGATGAAAAATATAGATACAGCTTTCCGCCACGTCAGGAGTTTTACAATGCTGGTAATAGCAGGCAGTGCGGTCATTACGTGTTATGCACTTTATAAAAGTTTCAGCTCTGTCGCATCCATGCAGGATAAGGTTTATATCCTTGCCAACGGAAAAGTGCTGGAAGCTTACTCTTCAGACCGCAAAGATAATGTGCCGGTTGAAGCCAGGGATCATGTTAGGACGTTTCACCAGTATTTCTTCAGCCTTGATCCAGATGATAAAGTAATTAAAGCCAATGTAACAAAGGCACTTTATCTGGCCGATAATTCAGTTAAGCGCATCTACGATGATTTAAAAGAAAACGGGTATTATGCGGGAATTATATCAGGAAATATAAGCCAGACAGTTTTTATAGACAGCGTTACGATTGATATTAATGAATATCCCTACCGCTTTAAATGCTTTGCCCGGCAGAATATCATAAGAACCACAAGCATAATGAATAGAAACCTGATTACACAGGGAACGCTGCGGAATGTTTCAAGGAGCGATAATAATCCCCACGGTTTTCTAATAGAACGCTTTAATACTCTTGAGAACAAAGATCTTGGCACTTCAAGCAGAAAGCCATGAGAAGCTTATTTAGAAAACCTAGAAGCATCAATAAGCATTCACGGATTTACCTTATGATCAGATTCTGGTGGGTGGTTAAAATGGATAGGATAACTAAAAACCTTTCCAAATCACAGCTTGGGTAATCTCTTGCAGTTTTCATGATGACCGGAACAGTTCTTTGTTTTTATAAAATAATCAGCGGTGTTTTGCTGGACAGTCCTGAATCAATCAGTATTGAGGGAATATCAGCTGTAAAACCTTTTTATTCTGAAAAAAATGAAACGCTGCATTTCTTGAATATATCTCTTAAAAAAAGTGAAAAGCAATCCGATATCGGCAGATGCATAGACAGCGTAATAAATGTTTCTGGTACAATCGATTTAGAAAAAAAATATAATTCCAACGGCGCGGGCTTTTAAAATGCTCTAAAAGTCTGCGGAATTCAATACAGGTAACTATAATAATTGAAATTATGGAAAATAAAACACTTTCGGCAAAAGACAGAAAGGACCGTAAAATGATGCTGGTTCTTCCATTGCTTATACTGCCATTTATAACAATGCTTTTCTGGGTTTTTGGAGGCGGTAAAGGAAAAGAAACCGTGTTTTCAGCAGAAAAGAAATCAGGTTTTAACATGCTGCTTCCAAACCCAAAGCTAAAGGAAGACTCTGCATTAGATAAAATGAGCTACTATGATCAGGCATCAGCTGATTCCATAAAATTGGAGGAACAGAAGAAAAAGGATCCTAATTATTCGATAAGTAAGGCAGATGAAACTAATCTTGAATCTGACGGCTTTTTGGATTCGGATGCAGCTTCAATAAGAAGCCGGAAAGGCGGGCTAAATACAGGTTTTTTAAAGCTGGAAAATGAGCAGAAGATGTACCAGAAACTTCATGCTCTCCAAAAGGCAATTGCAGAGCCTGCTAAAGTAAATGGATACGATCAGGACATGAGAGAGTTTCAATATCAAAAAACACCTTACGGTGAATCAGCAGAAATGAGAAACTTGGAACAGCTGATGGCGGCAATGAGTGCACCGACTGAACCTGATCCAGAACTGGCGCAGCTGGGAGGGATGCTGGAAAATATCTTGGATATACAGCACCCGGAAAGGGTTCAGGAAAAGTTGAGGCAGAATTCAAAGATTCACAAAGGAAAAATATTTTCAGTGAGAAGGAAAGATGATGCTCAGGTCGCAAGTTCTCTTCAGAATACATCAAATTCAGCAGTAAAACAAGGAACGAATTCTTTTTATTCCCTGGATGAAGAAATGGGCAATGAAGAAATTCAGAATGCGGTTGAGGCAGTGATTCATCAAACGCAGACCATCGTAAACGGTTCAATTGTTAAAATAAGGCTTTTAAATGATGTTTTTATCAACGGCGTACTCATTCCAAGAAACAGTTTCGTATTTGGAACTGCATCTCTGAAAGGAGAAAGACTGGAAATAAAGATAAACACCATAAAATACCTAAACGCCATTTTTCCTGTAGAGCTTTCAGTTTTTGATATAGACGGTATAAAAGGCATCTATATTCCAGGTACAATTAACAGGGATGTTGCAAAAGCCTCAGCAGATAGATCGATGCAGAGTATCGGACTTACGGGAGTAAGTGATTCATGGGGAGCACAGGCTGCCGGAATGGGAGTGGAAGCAGCAAAAACGCTTTTAAGTAAAAAAGTCAAACTTATTAAAGTGGCAGTAAAAGCTGGCTATAAAGTGCTGCTTTATGATGAGAAGGATAAGAATGAGAAATAATTTTAAACTAATCAATATGAGAAACTTAAAAATATCAATTATTATATGCATTTTCTTGACAGTTATTTCGGGATATGCACAATATAATTCAAAAGCTGAATATAATAATATACAGCTCAGCTATTCAAAAACTACCAGCATCTTATTTCCGTATGCTGTCAAAAGTCTAGATATCGGCAGCCGTGATGTGCTGGTGCAGAAAGCTAAAGGAGTTGAAAATATACTGCTGCTGAAAGCAGGAAAACAGAATTTTCTGCAGACCAACCTTACTGTAGTCACATCAGACGGAAAGCTTTACAGCTTCATATTAAATTTTGATGATTTGTGTCCGACTTTACATATTGATGCCGGACTGCGAAATGCGGATGACAGACAGCTTTTGTTCTCACTGGAGAATGAAAACCAGAAGGAAATAAAGGATTATGCGATGCTCGCATTATCTAAGAAAAATAAGGTAAGCGGACTTAATTCAAGAAGATCAGAAATTGAGATAAGAGTTGACGGCATTTTTATTCATCAGGATATAATGTATTTCAGGGTCTCTCTGGGAAATTATTCTAAAATTAATTATGATGTTGACCAGCTTCGTTTTTTTATTCGTGACCAGAGAAAATCAAAGCGTACCGCATCACAGGAAATAGAGGTTATACCGTTTTTCAGTACTGGTGATTTCAGCCGGATTTATGATAAATCTGAAGTTATAACTGTATTTGCCCTGCCTAAATTTACAATACCGGAAAAGAAAAAGTTTACCATGCAGGTCTTTGAGAAAAATGGAGGCAGGCATCTGGAGCTGGATATAAAAAATAGGAACCTGGTAAATCTTGAAATACTGGGTAACTTATAATTAGTACTAATTTTAAATGTAAAAGATCATGAACCAGAAAAATTTAGATTACCTTAAAGATCAGTTGAAATATACTGGATTTGGGGAAACTTTTGAAGCAGAGCTGAAGGCAAATATGCTGAAAGGCGAAAAAGATTTTAAAATTGTTCGCACAGGCATTATGAACAACGGTGTTCCTAACAAAGACAGCGTGACAGTTGAATTAAACTTTAAAAAGTCCGAACAGAACGATATGTATTTTTTTAATTCCTACCATGTTAACCTGCAAAAGGAGGAAAACAAACCGGGATTGGAACAAACCTTTTACATCAACAAAGAGGGGAGCATTACAATGAAAGAAGCCTATAATTTAATGGAAGGACGATCTGTCAATAAAAATCTTCAAAGTAAGGACGGCGAAGCCTATAATGCTTGGATTTCTTTGAATTTCAAGGAAACCGATAGCAGCGGGAACTTTAAGCTGAATCAGTATCACCAGAATTACGGCTATGATCTGGAAGCTTCGCTGGAGAAGCATTCGATAAAAGAACTGCTTACTCCGCAGTATAAAGAAGATTTAATTAATTCTCTAAAAAAAGGAAATCTGCAGTCCGTAACTTTTGTTGTGGGTGGAGAAGAACGAAAACAGTTTGTGGAAGCAAATCCGCAGTTTAAAACGGTAAAGGTTTATGATTCTTCAATGCAGAGAATCAATGATCGTGAAAGTAAAGGTGAGAAACAGTCTCGATCAAAAGAAAAGAATACCGTCCAGAGTAATAATGATGATGCGCCGCCACAGAAAGAACAGAATAATAAGTCACGTTCAAAAAAAGCAGGCAGATCCGTGTAGCCTCAGAAATCCAATTAAAGATTCATCATTATGCCGTCTGAAAATAATAGAGTAGAGAATGAGATAAAACTCTGGTTATCGAAGGAAGAAAAATTAAAATCTCTTTTTAAAAGCAGCCCTGCAATGGAACGTTCTTTTGGAATAGAGAAATTAAAGTTCTTTAGAATGCTGCTTTTTAAATATAAAAGAACTAAAGCGATAGATGAAATTTTAACATTAAGGTTTCTTAAGCATGAATATAAAAATTTGAGGCAAAATTTATATCCAAATATCTTCAGCCGACTTTTAAATGAAGCTGTTAATGCTGTTGCTTTTGAAAGGATTGATAAGCGGGAATATCTAAAAGATCAGGAATTAAACAGAACATCATTGCAAGAACAGTTAAAAAACAGCGGTTTTACAGATGTTTACCCTAAGACATTAGAGCAAATGCAGGAACAGCAGTTAAGCTTCTCTGTTCCTGTTTCATATCATATTTCTGAAAATGAAAGACTTGAGCATTCTTTATTATTTCAAAAGAATGCACAGGGAGCTTATCAATTTGATGGATTCAGTTCAATTCTTTACACAGACTCTTCACCATCTGGGCAGAGTTCACACTATTTTAAAAATGGCAAATCTGAAAATTTTAACGCTTCGGAGGCATACAATCTGCTGGCTGGAAGGGCAGTACTTAAAAACGGAACTTGGAAGCAGTTTAACTTTTATGATAAAGATCTTAGAGATAATTACCGCATGAATGAATTTCCAGAGACCTATGGCTATAATGTAAGCAATGTTCTAAGAACTCTTCCACTTAAAAATGAAGATTATCAAGAATTTGAATCTTTGTCTGATTCTTTAAAAAGAGGAAAAAGGGAAGAGGCTTCCCTAATGATTCAGAATAGAGAAATCAAGGTTTTTATCGAAGCAAATCCTCGCTTTAAAACGCTTACTTTTTATAATGACAGAATGCAGAAGATAAGTTTGAGGGAACTGCAAAGCGGATGCAAGGTACAGCAGGTGAAAAAGCATGAGATGCCTATGGAGTCGGTTTCAAGAAAGATGTCGCCGAAATTTTGAGAAATAAAAACCTATGAAAATTATGGATAATCTTAAAATCTTAACCAGATTTTTCAAGGCAATTGAAGATGATTTTAGAATTGGAACTACCCATATAGCTATTTTTGCAGCTCTACTCCAGTTTCGTGCTTCTAAAGATTACATCAATCCAGTATTAGCGTACAGCATCGAAATTCAAAGCATTGCAAAGGTAATGTCTCCAAAAACTTACCATAGATGTATGCGTGATCTTGATAATTACGGCTATCTAGTTTATGTTCCGACGAAGAATAAAAATAAGAGAAGCAGTATCTATTTTCATTTGGAATAATATTTCAGATGATAATCTAACAATAATAAAATTTAAATTTTACAATGAGATGGAGGAACTTGTAACTAAAGATGATTTAAGACAATTTGGGCTTATGTTAACCAATGTTATGCGTACACTTATTGTGCAATCTGCCGAGGTTCAGAATATTGGATCGGAATCTCAATGGGTTAAAACTAAAGCTGTTCGCAAAATGCTTGACATATCAGCAGGTTCAGTCCAGAATCTTAGAATATCCCAGAAAGTACGTTTTAAAAAGGTATTAGGAGCCTATTATTATAATAGAGAAGATCTTCAAAAATTATTTGATGATGAAAAAAAATAATATTTTTAGGGAAAAAGACATTATGCATTATCTCTCAAGGTACTGTGATGATCCAAAACTAAATGTCTGGCATCTATCAATTTTGACAGCAATACTGGCATTAGGCTATAGACAAGGGGAGAGAAGAAGGATTAAAGTCAGCCGCAGTAAAATTATGCAGCTATCGCATGTGCACACCTTGCCAACTTATCATAAGTATTTTAAACATCTTCAGGATTTAGGATACATTAAGTACACCCCATCTTATGATCCAGGATATAAAAGCGAAGTTAAGTTATGTAAAAAGAGGCTATCTCAAAATATTTGAGATAGCCTCTTTGATTTTAAATGATTATCTGAAATTAAATATCATGAAGTTATATTGTATTTCTTTTTGATTGCCTGGATTTCTTTTTCGAGCCTGCTGAGAACCGCCAAATCAGGCTTAGACATTTTGGACCCAGTTTTATTGAGTTTTTTATTGACAATAGACATTTCACGTCCGATTGTGGCCTGCTCAGTTATAGCATATGCCTCAGTCTGTTTTACCGATGCATGACCCAGCAGTTCTTTAACTACATTAATAGGGACGTTGTTATTTAATGTGACAGTGCTTCCGAAAGTACGGCGGGCCATATGCGTGTTTAATGTAAGAGGAAAGCCGCACAAGACTGCCAACTCTTTCAGGTACTCATTCATTTTCTGGTTGGATGAAACAGGAAGCACGGTTCCACGCTGGATACACAGCGGGTGCTCTTTATATTTTTCAACTATTTTCAGTGCTTGGGGAAGAAGAGGGACATTAAATGATGAGTTTGTTTTCTGCCTTTCGGACATAATCCACAGGTTTCTGTCAATACCTTTTTTGATATCAGTCTTTTTTAATTGGTATGCGTCTATGTAAGCCAGGCCAGTGTAGCATTGGAAGACAAATACATCCCTTACGACATTGAGCCTGTCAGTTGTGAAATAATGACTTTCCAGTTCGTACAGTTCCTGCGCGGTGAGCGGTTTTTTTACCAGTTTTGTTTTACGTCCCTTAAAGTTCTTAAATGGATCCTTTGTGATTATTTCCTTATCGATGGTGCGGATTACAATCTTTTTGAAATTTGCAATATACTTTAGGGTGTTGTTGCTGCTGCAGTCGCGTACAGTTCTAAGGTAAAACTCGAAATCCTTTACAAACTCAAGATTCAAATCCGCAAATTCAAGATCGTGCTTTTTAACCTTGAATTTTATAAACGCAGTCAAATGGTTTTTAGTAATGGTAAACCGGTCAAGGGTGCCTTTTGCATAGCCTTTTCCAAGAAGCGCCTCCATTTCATCGTTATGCTTTTGAAATTCTTCCAGCACCTTAATCTTTGGGGCTGTCCTTCCCTGAACCTTGTCCATAATTTTTTCAGCGGTTATGATTTTGCCGCTGTACATCATTTCGGTTTTGATTTCATTGATTTTTAAAGTCAGCGAATCCAAAAAGAAGTTCAGTGACTTTGCATTTTCCTTTGAGCCGACCGCTCTTTCGAACCTTTGATCCCATCGTGTATTATCCCATTTTTTCTTAGTTGAGCTTTCCTTACGGATACCGTCAACAGTTATTCTGAAATACATAATCCATTCCCTGCTTTCTATTTTGGGTCTTTTTAAAAAGAATCCCAAACCAAAACTGCTTTCCAACATAATCCTACTTTTTAAATTAATAAATGTAGAATAATATCACTGTCAAATCAAGTCGTTAACCCCTGTAATATAAGGGATTTTTGCTGTTTCTGGTGCACTTTTCTGCGCGCCCGAAAGTGCACCGATTCTGGACCTTTAATTTTGTGAGCATTTATAAATATTGAAAACAGCCCATAAAGCAAAAAAGCCAGTAAATCATCGGATTTACTGGCTTTAAGACATTTTTTAAGGCTTTTTAAAAAGATTGAAAACTTTAAGTTTTCCGGCTTTTCGGCCTTTCCGTGGGGAGAGCAGGACTCGAACTTATGAGGTGTCAATTTACCAGAATAAATTAGGAATTAATTCTTCGTTTGTTATATATTGATTATTTTTTTTGAAGTTTTTCAAAAGTGGTGAAATCTTCTTGAAAACCTTAGATGTTTGCAGATTGAGTTTTGGCTTAGTGCAGATATTTCTCTTTTAGAGTAGCTTGAACATTTCCTTTATCACATATTACATTTAATGAAATGTATTTTAAAAATTCTGCGGATTGCATATGTACTGTGGATGAATGTAAAAACCGTGTAAAAGAGCATTTTTTTTTAAAAGGTTCAATTATTTTCTGATTAGAAGAAAAAGTGATAGTACATTCTTATGTTTAAGAGAAACAGAAGGATCTTTGTATTTCTTAAGAATATTGATAGCCTTTAGAAGAGATACCCTTGTAGTAGAATTTGTTTTCTGTTACTTAAATGAAACTCCCAAAGAATAGAACAATTTAAATATATAAAAATATTTTTAGAATTATGATTTGATCATTGATGTCTAAGTTATAAAATTAAAATCAAGAACCATATTATATAACCATTTGCGAGAAATTACAATATAGATATAAGCATTCTTTAGCAACGAACAAATTTAGAACAAATTTAATTTACCAAATCTTATTTTTAATTTAAAAATCAGTAAACTATCTTGACCTTTAATATCTATTCTTTTTATCTCGTAATCATCTTTAAAAGGAAAGCGATTTGGACGATTGCCGATTCTTAATCCCAATTTTATTCTATTGCTAATTAGTATTTGTTTAAAATTTTCTTTCCTATTCCCTGCCTTAGGGTAGTTGCCATAGGGATACGCCAAGACTGGATATATTTTTAATCCATTATCCTCAATTATCTTTTCACATTTTAGAAAATCATTTTGTATTTCTATTGCAGATAATAAACTATATTTTTTATGTTCATATGAATGATATCCTAATTCTATCCTATTGCTATTTAGACCTTTTAACTGCTCAATTGTCATGATCTTTTTTTTAGAAAATCCATAACCATTTATCCATAAATCTGTTTTTCCTATATAAAAAAAAGGAATAAAAAAACTGGCCTTAAAATTAAATTTTTCCAGTAATGGGATAGCAAAAATCAGTTGATTTTCAGTAGCATCGTCAAAAGTGAGTACAATGCTTTTTTTGGGTATAGATTTCATTCTTTGTAATTCGGAAAAATGAAACGTTGTATAATTGTTGTTTTTTAAATATTGAAGCTGTTGCTCTAAGTTTTGCACAGAAACAGTTAATTTATTACTTTCAGTATCACAAATGTTATGATACATTAAAATAGGGAGTATAGCCATTTTATATATTAAAGATTATAAAAATAAAAAACTAATCTAACTTGAATTTTAAAATATTTAGACAATTGAAACGATTATGATCTCACATTTTCTTATGAATCAAATTATTTTAGAAAAAAATAAAACCTCAATAATTTTTATATTTTCTGTTTTTGTATTTTCAAAAGTTTTGCGTATTTCATATAACAGAAGAAACTCTGAATTAGTGCAAATGATAGCCCGTCTATTCCATTAAAAATACCTTTCTTAAAAAAATAGCAACGAATAAAAGCGACTATTCCATTTAGAATAGGTTTGTAAAATTTTACTCTCACATTTTTATCAAAAAGCTGTTGGGATTGCCAAGTAGTATATAGGTTTTTTTTTAAAATAATATGATCTAAAGACTTCCAAGCATAATGTAAAATATGCACAGGTACTTTTTTAGCATTTTGTGCAATTATTCTTTGATGAACTATTGAATCTGATGGATGGGCTGTTTTTTTATTAAAAAGCCGGACTGTATAATCTGGATACCAACCTGAAAAATTTATAAGTTTATCATCTAAAAAATTTTTTATTCTAAAGCTAAAAGCATCATAATTGCCTTCTAAATATTCTTTTGTAAAAATAAAATTTTCCGCATCTTTATCTAGAAATTCATCTGCATCCAGATTAAGAATCCAATCATTTTTGCAGTATTGAAGACCATAAGAGCGTTGCGGACCATCTCCCAGAAAAGACTGTTTTATAATAATTGCTCCTTTTTCTTTGGCTATTTTAGCTGTTTTGTCATTACTGAATGAATCTACAACAACTATTTCGTCACAAATTCTAAATAAAGAATCAATACATTTACCAATATTTTTTTCTTCATTCAAAGTAATAATTAAACCACTAATTTTCATATTCTTTATATATTTAGACATGATTCTTGTATTGCTTTATATTTTAGATCTTAAAAAAAACTTAATTAGCGTTTATAGGTGTAGCTCTTTATTTGAGTCAATATTAATTTTGTTACTGACAAGATGGGAAAGAGAATTTTGGTATCTTTATAAAAAAACAAAAAAAAATGTTTTTCTATGTTTAATTTTGACTATCGTCTACTCTAATTTTATAATAAATCATTTTAAATATGTTTTTTTTTAACTCAAAAAAAAATGAATTTTCCATTTAGATTATTTGAAACTTAGATCGTGGAGATAATCGAAATAATTAAAAAAAAAGAAAAAAACAAATCTTAGAAGATTAATTGACAAATGTAAATTCTAATCTTAGATATAATTGTAAACTTGTAATATGTATGCCGGAATAAGTAACAATTGGCATGAAGGAAATAAAAATTTCGAAATTGTTTAGTGTTGAAATAGTTTATTTAGGTAATGACAAAAAAGTGAAAATAAGGACAAAGAATAAAATCAGTTCCAGTTAGCTGGTAATAGTCGAAAATACAGGAAAATATAAATGTAAGTCCAAATTGTGATCTTGAGGCATACTGTTATAAATATTTATGACAAAGATTTTGAGGCTTTAGGATTTTTTTAAGTTTCTTTAAATATTAATGACCCCCAAATAGGTCCATAGTAAGACAAAGGTTATATCATATGATGATTAGTTAATTAATATTTTGTTTTCTGAGGGTAAAGACGAGGGTAATGCAAACTGTTAGCTGTAAAGAAAAAGTTGGGTATAATAGTCTATCCTGATTGCCACTATCTTCAATGTAACAGAAAATTTATTCAAAATGATAATTATTTGAACAAATAAGTAAATTGAATCATTATTAAGTAAGTTTGTGATTGTTGGTAACGTAAAGTCGAATTATATGAAAATAAATTAATAGTTTTAAGAAAAGTTTTTTCTGCTATTGCTGATAAAGTAATATTTGTGATAAACCTAACAAATTTTAACTGTGCCATAATGTGCCGTCAATTTTTTGAATGTTTTTATAGAAATTTAAATAGGGTATAATAAGAAAAACCCTGAAAATTATTTAATTTTCAGGGTTTGCCGCCTTAACCTTTTCGGAGGAAGAAGGAATTTGAACCCGTACCTCTTACAGTCAGCAGTTTTCGATGCGGCATTCGACAGCTCTGCCATTCCTCCAATTTGATGCATACTATAGTTTGTTGAAGGTGCGAAATATAGAATGTTTTTTCGATTGTATTTTTTTTTTTTTTTTTTTTTTTGAAACTACATATAAGGAGAATTATATTTGTGTGCTAGTGTAAAAACAATCTTCAATAATTAATGGTTGGGGGGTATTTTAAATGCAATCTTTTTTACATCATTTTAAAGGTGTTAATGCCAAGTAAAAAGAGGTGTCTCACAAATTTTAAGCTGACCTCTTTTAGTTTTAAATGCGATATTTAAATAAACAGGTCTAAATGTGATACTTCTTTTTTATCATCTGGATTTCTTTTTCTAATCTGCCCAATGCATCCAAGTCCTCAGGGGATATTTTAGCTTTATTTTTGTCGAGCTTCTCGTTAAGTATTGACATTTCCCTTCCGATGGTTGCCTGCTCAGTAATTGCGTAAGCTTCTGTCTGCTTAACAGAGGAATGCCCAAGCAGTTCTTTTACCACGTTGATTGGAACATTATTGTTTAATGTGACGGTGCTTCCAAATGTACGGCGTGCCATATGGGTATTCAGAGTAAATGGAAAGCCGCATAGCGCTGCAATTTCTTTAAGGTACCCATTCATCTTCTGATTGGAATAAACAGGCAGCAGAGTCCCTCGTTTGATGCAGAGAGGATGATCTTTATATTTTTCAAGAATTCTGGCAGCATGGGGAAGAAGCGGAATCTTTGCAGTTGAATTAGTTTTCTGTCTCTCAGAGATAATCCATGGCTTCCCGTCCACACCATCTTTGATATCTGACCTGGTAAGCTGGTATGCATCAATATATGCAAGTCCGGTGTAGCATTGGAATACAAAAATGTCGCGTCCTACACTGAGTCTTTCTATTGAAAACTGATATGCTTCCAGTTCTGCCAATTCTTTTGCAGAGATAGGCTTCTTTACAATTTTTGTTTTTTTGCCTTTAAAGCTCTTAAATGGATCTTTTTCGATAACTTCTTTGTCAATGGCACGTATTACAATTTTTTTGAAGTTGGCAATGTATTTAAGGGCTGTATTATTGCTGCACTTGCGGACAGATCGAAGGTAAAACTCAAAATCTTTTACGAATTCAAGATCTAAATCGGCAAATTCAAAATCATCAGCATTATACTTGAATTTTATAAATGTGGACACATGATTTTTGGTTATGTTAAACCTCTCTAGGGTTGCGCCGGTATAGCCATTGCCAATCAGTGCCTCCAATTCATTATTATGTTTTTGAAATTCTTCAAGAACTTTTACCCTTGGAGAATTTCTTCCCATGACATGATCCATTATTTTCTGAGAGGTTATTGGTTTTCCGCTGTATAGGATCTCTGTTTTGATGTCATGGATTTTCGTGGTAAGTGAGTCCAAGAAAAAGTTGAGGGATTTTGCATCTTCTTTTGTGCCTATTGCTCTCTCTGTTCTTTTATTCCAGCGTTCAATGTCCCATTGGCGTCTGGTAGATGCTTCTTTTGGGATACCGTCTACGGTAATCCTAAAATAAACGGTTCTAATGTTACTTGCATGGCGGGGTACTTTCAAAAAGAAAATTAGCCCAAAGCTGTTCTCTAGCATAATTCAACTTATTAGATTAGTAAATGTAGAATTATAACCTTATTTAAACAAGATGTAAACGTGCTTAACCCCTTTGATATCGGGACTTAAGGTGGAATTTTGTGGCACACTTTTAAAATCTTAGCCTGTGCCACGAATGCGCCACGAAGATTTTGTTTGTTTTTGAAAATATTGAAAAGCGGTATAAAAGAAGAAACCCTGCAAATCGTCTGATTTGCAGGGTTTTCCGTGAATTTTAGCCTTTTTTGTAAACTTTGAAAAGTCTCATTTTAAGCTCTCAGCGGAGAAAGAGGTTCCTCCTCGATGTATTAAACCCCTAGTAAATACTAGGCTTCGTATGCTATTTAAGAGTCGGCACAGTAAAAAAGTGTACCTCGAAATCTTAACCAATTTCTCAAGTCAAATATAGGTTAAAAACAGCATAAATATACAAAAAAATTATGGAATTTCCAGAGCTTTCAAAATTTAAAATTGATATTTATTTGTCAATTGATGTATTTTGAAGGTATCTTTAGAACATTATTATGGGGGTTTTTGCGTAATTAGAGTTTTGATGATTTCAATCTATTTCAAAATTTTTATTTTATGATTCATGGGAATTCTTTGTGAATGCAAAATATTTTGTTAAGCAAAAAAATAGATTTCAATTTATTATAATATTCTTTTCTGATTCTCCATTATATGCTTATATATCCAGATTTATCTTCTCATAAAAAACCATGAAAAAATATATTCGATTGAAAAGATGTGCAGAGTCTTAAAAGCCAGCCCAAGCAGCTGCCATAATTGGAAGCTGCAGGTTCCATCAGAAAAGACAGAGGAGAACTGCTCTGATAAAAGAAGGAACTGCTTCAATATACTTAATGCTAAAAAGCGGTATGGAAGCCCAAGAATTATCCTTGAACTGCAAAGCCAAGGATATCAGATATCCAGAAAGCTTTAGCTACATACATGAAGCAGTTAGGGCTGCACAGCAAATTGAGCAAAAAATTCAAGGCAGCGGCCAATTCAAAACACAATTATTTTACTGTTCGATATATCCTAAAAAGGGAACCTGAAAAGGCTCGGGTTTTCAGAGATCACCTGTATACAAACAAAGGATGGATTTTTATACCTGCCCATTATTTTAGATGCATTTGACAGAAAGACAGCTGGCTGGAGTTCAAGCAATGGACTAAGCACTAAACAAACTGTATTGAAGGCTTGGGAAAGGCAACCAAGAACAGGACAATTGCAGATGAATTAATATTCCATTCTGACCGAGGGAACAATATTCCAATAAAAAATTTGCAGATCCACTGGACTCTTATAAAATATCACAAGAAGCAGAAGCCGTAAAGGAGACTTCTGAGATAATGATGCCACTGAAAGTTTTTTCAAACCTTTCAAAACGGAATTGGTTGATGGAAGCAAATTGCTTTCTAGAGAACAGATGAAACTTGAAATTTTTGACTCGAGCGTAAGAGAACAGGCGAAGCAATAAATCGAAAATTTGTCACAATAAAAAAAAAGGCATTCGGCTTTGAACCATAAAACAATTGAAGAATTTAATAAACTAACTAATTATAAAAATGCAGCTTAGCCTTTTCTCCAGTTTTTTTTTGCATATCCAATACATTCTTCTATTGCATATAGAACACCAAACGAAATGGAATTATTACACCAGCAAATGAAAAATTAGTAGCGTAAAAAGTCTCCACTTTTTAGTTGCAATTTCAATAGGAATCCAAGCTAAGTTAGAACATCCATTACGCATTTATATGTTTTTTTTTATTAGTTATAATTCCTATCTTATTGTTAATTTTATTTCGTTAAATAACTAATTATAAGCATTTCTATAATTTATTAACTAAGGAAATTTTATGGACTTTGTCCTTAAAAGATTCTAAAATAATTATTGGACTCTGATATAAGCTTTTGTGAAAAAAATAATATCAATGCAAAATTATTTATTTATTTGCTATGCACATTAAGTTTTCGACAGAAAGCAACTGATAGCTGTAGGTCGAAAATATAAGATGTTAAGCTTAATTTAAATGGTCTAATTCAAGCAAATTAATTATTAATAGTCACAGTATATATTTGATGAAATTATATGAAAAGGTGGGTGATGATTTCAGTGACTTTGGGTATTGTTGAGATAATAGCCTGAATTAAGTAAAAATGTTTGCATTAGTGAGAAGATCCCACTAGAGTAAAATAAACTTATATTAGGAAATTTAGTTGCAAAAGGAGAGAAAATTAATCGGAAATATATAACCTGAAGGTATAGATTATTGCGTATGTAAGGAAATTTCTTAACTGAGGACAAAAGTAGTTAAAAGGTTTATATATTATAAAACTAAATAATATCCGCAATATGTCAAAAGTTTGAAGTCGTATTTCTTGTTGTTTTTTAAATGAGCATCGTAAAATGCATTCAAAAACAAGTCGATAGTTGAAGAGTCAAATTCGTAAACATTGTTTTTTATTTTACAACTGTTGTTGCTGTTTTTTCTTTGTGAATAAATATTAAATGGTTGGTAAAGTCTTTTAAATATTTTATAAGTTCTATTTTAAATTGACTTTAGCAGTGTTCCCGTGTTAGATTTCCCCAAATCCTAAGTGATGCGATTTTTATTGATGCGCTTCGATAACAGTTATTGATTATCTCAAGTTTTTACGAGATGATAATTGACCAAAAAGCATACATTGACGTTGTTTCTTACAAGTAAAATATTTAACACTTTTATTGCCGAAATATTTTGTTATAAGCCTTTCAAAAATGCTTTTTGCTAGAAAAATCAAACAATTGATAGGTACAGATTTTTTTGAAATTTTTGTAAAGTTAATTTAGGGCTAGAGCAGTTAAATGCAAATTGGTATGCCCAAAAATGAGGTATAAAATGCATATCTTAAATATTTAGGAATAAAAAAAATATACGGCATTTGAGCACCGTATCGTTTTTTTTTTTTTTTTGCATAAAAATGATTTATAAAAACGGCTGCTTGCCTTCCATGAGTTTTGTTTTGAATACAGGATAGAGGTTGTTTTTTATTGTTGGTTACCCTTTATTACTGCTGATAAATAGTTTGCTTACTGGTCGGGGAAGTTAACAGAGCTCTCCATTGCCTTTTTTACTATAGTATTTATATCTGTTTTAAATGAATTTTTTAGAGAATTAATTAAAGAAGATTTAAAAGTAAAACTTTTATAAAAGAATATTATTTAGGATTATTTATGGAAAAAAACTATTCGTATAAACAAAAAAAAAGTAATTTTAGTAATTTGTTTTTAAGCTTTTTAGTATTAGTAGCTGTTCTTTTTTCTAATGAAAGTACTTATGGGCAGGATTGTTCTTTAAATGCTGGAATACCTATTACAATTTGTGAAAATAGTCCACTGCTTTTAAGTGGTGTAGTGGGAGGCAATATGGTAAGCCATAAGTGGACTCAAATAGCAGGCCCATCGGTGCTTATTCAAGATCCCAATAGTGCTGTAACGTCAGTTTTAGGTGCTGTTGGAGGTAATGTCTACAGATTCCGTTTATCTGGAGTGTGTTCGATAGGAACAACTTCTCAAGATGTTACAATCACGGTCAATCCAATAACAATAGCCAAAGCGGGAACAAATATAGAAGGCTGCCCCGGTACCTATCCGCTGTCAGCGAATTCTCCTTTGAATCCCGGAGAAACAGGAATATGGGTAAAAAATGGCTCAGATAATGCTGGTGTAACAATAAATAATCCAACTTCGCCTAATGCAACAATAACATTATCTTCAAGTGCTGCAGGAAGTACACAATTAAGCTGGAAAATTAGTTCTTCTTCTTGTTCATCATCGTCATCAATAACAGTAACAAATTATGGGGGTGAAGTAATTGCAAATGCGGGTCCTGATCAAACTTTATCAGAATGCTACACCAATACACAGTCTACAATTTTAAATGCATCAATAGGAGGAAATGGAACAGGAAAACAAGAAGGGACATGGTCGTTTGTGTCAGGCCCTGCTGTGCCAACAATTACAAATCCCAATAGTGAAAATGCAGCGGTTTCTGATCTAATAGAAGGTCCTTATGTTTTTAGATGGGCAGTTCAAGGTCCGTGTGTGCTTGGCTCTGACACCGTAACTATTAATGTGCCGCCAGCGACACAAGATGTTACAGATGCAGAAGGAATAAATAGAACTCAATCATTTTGCGATAAGTCAATAACTTCAACAGTTTTACAAGGAAACATTCCCCTGTATGCTGGAGAAACGGTTGAGTGGAGTACAAATTCAGGAGCAACTATAGTTTCTCCAAATAGTTCAACTACACTTATCACAGGATTAGATTTTAACACTAAGGGCACTTATACTTTTATTTACAAAATTAAAGGCAATAGTGAAGTCAATCCAAAATGTGAAACTCAGTCGACTTTTACGGTGCAGTATGTTAGTAGTCCAACTGCGCTTATCTTAAACAATGGTGTTAGTACTGTTGTTCTGCCAGTAAACGTTACTTCCGGAAGCATACCAATGAGTTCTACAGGCGGTAATGACAATCAATATATATATTTGAAAGGCCCGGATGATGTTATGCCTTCTTTAAATTTTGATGAAGGTAATCTTAATTTTTCTAATTTAACAAAAGCGGGAACCTATACTTTCAGAGTTAGAAGATACACAAGTGGCAGTTTTGCTATTGGCTGTTTAGAAGCATTTGCTGATATAAGTATAGTTGTTTCATTAAGTCCTGAACCGTCAAATGCGGGTACAAAAGTTGCTTTACTTTGCGGCGTTACCACAACTCAATTATCAGGTAATAATCCAACCTTGATGACTACGTCAGGCTTGTCTGGTTACTGGTCGCAAGTAAGTGGTCCCAATGTGGCAAGTTTTGATGATATAAAAAAAAATAATCCTAATATAAGTAATTTGATTTCAGGTGTATATGTTTTTAGATGGAATATATCTGGGGGAATAAATGCAATTGACACTTTCAGTGAAACATCAATAACAGTATCGCAGCCGCCTTTTTCAAATGCAGGAGAAACACCTGTTACAGCATGCGCAGGCAGTTATTTTCTTGATGCTGCTCCGTTAATAGAGGGGCAAACTGGACATTGGACGCAGCTTGGGGGGGCTCCAATTGTTACAATTGTAAATCCAGCAAGTCCGCAAACATATATAAATGGAATGTTGCCAGGCGGTACATATACTTTTAGATGGACTGTGACAGCTGCTGGTATAAATTGTACTCCTTCATGGAGTGATGTTGTTGTTAACACTATAGCTACATTTTCGCCGTCTCCTGCTGTGGCAGGATCTGATTTTTGTCTGCCTTCGGGAACAACTAGAACAACATTATCTGCTGCTAATGCTGTTAATGGCACTGGTACTTGGGCCCAAATAGCAGGATCTTCAGTTTCTATTGTAAATCCTAATTCTGCTGATGCAGCAATTGAAGGTTTAACTGATGGTATTTATAAGTTTCAATGGACTACCGCAGCTGATCCACTCAATTCCTCACTTTGCACTAGCTTTTCTGACACTATAACCATAACGGTAGCTGCCGAACCAAAATCTATAGGCGGAACGGATCAAGACGTTTGCGGAAATATAGTTATTATGAATGCAAATGTCCTTACAACAGGTTTAGTAGGAACATGGGTTCAGGTTTCAGGAGATAGTTCCTGGTCTGTTGATGATATAAATAATCCAAAAGCAGTGTTTAGTAATTTAGCAGCTGGAAATTATGTTTTTAAATGGGTAGTTAGAAGAGGAACTTGTGACTCTGATTCCTCTGAGGTAAGTTTTAAAGTAAGTTTACCCCCTACTGTTGCAACGGTATCAACTGGGTCTGTGGATGTATGTGATACAAAGATAAATTTAAACGGAAACACTATAACTTCCGGAGCAGGAACCTGGCAGGTAGTTTCAGGCCCTAATAATCCGGTATTTGCTAATGCAAATATTGGCAATACTGCAGTTTCAGGGCTTACAACAGGAACTTATTTATTAAGATGGTCTAGTACAAATGGTCCAGGTTGCGCAACATCAACAGCAGATTTAACATTAAATGTAAATGCTCCTGCAGACGCCGGACCAGATCAGGTACTTTGTAATGCAACTGAAATTATGTTACAAGGCACAAAAGGATCTACAGGCATCTGGACTGTAAATTCCGGAAATGGTGCAACAATTACACCACTTTCTTCTTCTACAGCAAGAGCAACAATTGTACCCGGAAATAATTATGCGTTTCAATATAGTATATCAAGTGCAGATGCCGGAAGTTGTGGAGCGAGTAGTGATATAATGACAGTAACAAATAGCGCTTTACCTACAACACCTAATGCAGGAATTGACCAGGAAATTTGTTTATCGGAAGGAAATTCAATTACATTAAGTGGTAATTCAATCACTTCAGGAAGTGGTATATGGAGTAAAGTGAGCGGTCCTGTTGGCGGAACAATATCCTCAAATAATTCAAATAGTACAACAGTTATAGGATTAACAGAAGGTTTGTACATTTTTAAATGGACAGCAGGGTATGACAGTTGTAATAATTTAAGTGATGTAATTAGAGTAAATGTGTATGGGCCTCCAAGTGCAGCTGATGCCGGAGCAGATCAAAGTGCTTGTCAGTTAGGCGCCCAGCTTGATGCTGCAGCACCTACAAGTGGCATTGGAACTTGGACGTTAACAGCAGGTCCATCTCTAGATGGAATTATTATCGACAGCCCAAATGATCCAAAATCGACATTATCCTTTTCTAACCCATATTTATTGCCAGTAGGTACTTACACTTTTACATGGACAGTAAAAAATGGTACTATTTGTGCTGTAAGTACAGATACTGTAAATATTACATTTACAGGAGCACCTCCAACACCTGCAAATGCAGGTCCTGACCAGAATTTATGTAATGCTACTACAGCAGTAATGAATGCTAATCCTGTTAACCCGGGAACGGGAACATGGACTCAGGTTTCGGGGCCAACAACAGCTATTTTCTCTAATAGATTTAGCGCACATTCCACTGTATCAGCTTTGACAAATGGAACTTATGAATTTAAATGGTCGAGTTCTAATGGCGCAGGATGTAATCTGGAAGATACGATTCTTGTTACAATTAATCCAGCTATCGCAGCTGTGAATGCAGGTCCGGACCAAATATTAGCAGAATATAGTACTGTGACTATGGCGGCGACTGATCCTGCGCCAAATACAGGCTCATGGTCATTTGTATCAGGACCAAATACTCCATTTATTTTAGATGTTAATAGTCCTACTACACAAATTGCAGGAACTATTCCTGGTAAATATGTTTTTAAATATACCGTTTCAAATAGCTCATGTGCTGTTGATGCTGATACTGTCGAAATTACATTAATCGGTCAGACAGATTTAAGTTTAGCTAAAATAGCTGATATTGCATCTCCTAGAGTGGGAGACATAGTAACTTTTACAGTTGCTGTTACAAACAATGGGAATCGCGATGCAACAGGAATTGCAGTAAGAGATAATTTACCGGCTGGTTTTACTTTAATTACAGGAAGTGTTTCTAATCAGGGGAATTATAATGCCGGAGGAAATGCAATAAACTGGTCTGGATTATCAGTTGTAAACGGAGCTACGTTAAATTTAACTTACAAAGCTAGAGTAAATGCTGCTACAGGAACAGCTAATGAATATACCAACACAGCTCAAATAACGGCTAGTGATCAGGTTGATCCAAATTCAACACCAAATAATGATATTCCAACAGAGGATGATCAGGATTCTCTAACGCTTACACCAATTCCAAATGTTGATTTAGCGATAACAAAAAGAATAAGTAATGCTACGCCAGATGTGGGATCTACAGTTCAATTTACAATTGAAGTTGTAAACAACGGACCTAGTAACGCTACTTCAGTAGTAGCAACTGATGCTTTGCCAACAGGTTATACTTTTGTTAGTGCTACTGCAGGAACAGGTACTTATAATAGTACAAATGGGCGATGGAATATAGGAAATTTGGCAAATGGATCAAGAACTACCTTAACAATTACTGCGAGGGTAAATGCAACAGGAAATTATACCAATACAGCAACTGTAACCAGAGCTGAGATTGATACAAATGCGACTAACAATACCAGCAGTGTTTCCAGTACCCCAAGAGCGATTGCAGATTTAAGTTTAACAAAAACGGTAAGTGCAGGACCATATAATGTGGGGAGTAATGTTACTTTTACAGTAACGGTTACTAACGCCGGACCAAGTGCAGCAACTTCTGTAAGTGTACTTGATTATTTACCTTCAGGTTATACGTATGTGAGTCATACAAGTGCAGGAACAACATATTCTAATGCTTCAGGTTTCTGGAATATAGGGAATTTAGCAAATGGTGCTTCAGCAGTGTTGACTGTTGTTGCCAGAATTAATGCAACAGGTGATTATAGAAATGTTGCCGAAGTAGTACATTCTAATGAATTTGATCCTGATTCAACACCCGGAAATAACAATCCAGCAGAAGATGATCAACAGCAGGTTGTTATTGTACCAGTTCAGTTAGCTGACTTAGAAGTTACTAAAACTGTAGATGTTACAACTCCAAGAGTAGGCGATAATATTAAGTTTAGAATTACATTAAGAAATGTTGGGCCAAGTGATGCAACAGGAGTGACTGTAAATGACTTATTACCTACTGGTTATACTTTTGTAAGCTATACTTCGACCAATGGAGCTTATAATGCAACTAATGGAAATTGGACAATTTCAGGAAGTGTTGCAAATGGAAAAACAGAATATTTAGATATTACAGCTAAAGTAAATCCTATAACAGGAACAGCTAATGAATTTAGAAATACTGCAAGTGTAACAGCAAGTAATCAAACGGATCCAGTCCCTGCGAATAATACTTCAACGGTAACTACTGTTCCAACAGCTTTAATTAATTTAGCACTAACTAAATCGGTAAATAATATTAGTCCGTTAGCAGGATCAAATGTGGTGTTTACCGTAAGAGTTTCAAATGCGGGACCAAGTAATGCGACAGGAGTGCAGGTTAGAGATTTACTTCCTAACGGATATACTTATGTTAGTTCGACAGTTTCAAACGGAACTTATGCCAATGGAACTGGATTATGGACTATTGGAACTATTATAAATGGAGCTTCAGCAGTTTTAAATGTTACGGCTACAGTCAATGCAACAGGAAATTATACCAATGTTGCCGAAGTTATCAGTGCGAATGAAACAGATGTAAATTCGACACCAAATAATAATGTTTTAACAGAAGACGATCAAGATGAAATCGCAATATCTCGTGGTTCATTAGTAGATTTAAGCTTAGTTAAAACAGTTAATAATAATACGCCTAATGTTAATGATATTGTAACCTTCAGGATTACGGTAAACAATGCTGGGCCAAGTGATGCAAAAGGAGTTGTAGTTACAGATAAATTGCCTTCAGGATATTTATTTGTTAGTGCTGCTCCATCTGCCGGAAGTTATAATAATACACCAGGTTCATGGACAGTTGGAACTCTTGCAAACGGAGCAACAGCTACTTTAGATATTCAGGCTCGGGTATTGCCAACTGGTAATTATAATAACGTGGCAGAAGTTACAGGAGCTGATGAAGTAGATAGCAATTCTACTCCGGGGAATAATGACGATACAGAGAATGATCAAAGCGAAGTTATTGTAACTCCTGTACAAATTGCTGATTTATCTGTGAATAAAATTGTTGATGTAACTGTTCCAAAAGTGGGCGATAATGTAGTGTTTACAATTGCAGTTTCAAATGCAGGACCAAGCAATGCTACTGGTGTTGTTATTAGAGATTTGTTGCCTTCTGGTTATGAGTTCGTAAGTGCAGTTCCAACTGCAGGGATGTATAACAGAACAACAGGAGACTGGACAGTTTCAAGACCAATTATTGCAAATACTTCTGAAACTATTCAGATAACTGCTAAAGTTCTGAAAAATGGCAGTTATGTAAATAATGCTGAGGTAATTGCAAGCGATCAGCAGGATCCGGATTCTACACCAAATGATGGAACCGGAGATGATTTTTCAACAGTAACAACGACACCTTCTGCATTAGTAAATCTTGCAGTTGTGAAAAGAATAAATAATGCAGCTCCAGATGTAGGATCTACAGTGGTATTTACAATTGATGTTGTAAATAATGGGCCAAGTGATGCTACAACTGTGGTTGTAAATGATAGATTACCTACTGGTTACGCTTTTGTAAGCGACGATGCAACAGGAAACTACGACAATGTCTCAGGAAACTGGATAATAGGTAACCTGGCAAGCGGAATAAAAAGAACTTTAAACATTACTGCTGCTGTAAACCCAAAAGGTAATTACCTTAATACGGCTACAGCAACCAGTACTGAAACGGATGGAAATCCTGGGGATAATACATGTGAAGTTTCCAGTACTCCAAGAGCGATTTCTGATTTGAGCTTGTTAAAAACAGTTGCAAATGCCTCTCCAAATGTTGGCGAAAATGCAGTATTTACTATTGTGGTAACCAATAATGGTCCAAGTAATGCGACAGGAGTCGTAGTTACAGATCAATTACCATCAGGATATTCGTTTGTGAGTGCAACGCCTTCAGTAGGAACATTTGATAGTAATTCCGGAGGCTGGTCAGTAGGCAGTTTAGCAAACAGTGCTAGTGCTAGTTTAACTATTATTGCGAGAGTTTTAGCTACAGGAAATTATAACAATGTTGCTGAAGTAACAGGTGCTGATCAATTTGATCCGAACTCAATACCTGGAAATAATAATCCATTAGAAAATGATCAGAGTACTGTAGTGGTTACTCCGGTTAATGTATCAGATTTAGTTACAGTAAAAACAGTTTCGGCTGTCACTGTTGCAGGTATTTCTGCGTCAAGACCAAATGAAGGTGATACTATTAGATACAGTATTGTGGTTACAAATAACGGTGGTCCTACTAGTGCTACAGGTGTTAGTTTAACAGATATTCTTCCTGCAGGTTTAACTTATGAAAGCCATACAGTAACTGCTGGAACTTATAACTATGCGTCTGGAGTATGGACTATTGGAAACCTGGCAGTTAATGGTACAGCTGCTTTAGAAATTACAGCAAAAGTAAATGCGGGTACTAAAGGTTTAACTATTATCAATAGAACAACTGCGGCTAAAGGAGATCAAACAGATCCTACGACAGCTGGAGATGATTTAGAGGAAACAATTGTGGTTAGTTTACCACCAATTGCTGCAAATGATATTAGTAATGGTAATACAACAAATCAGCCTTCAACTCCATTAAATATTCTAACAAATGATAGATTAGGAGATGGAACTTTAGCAACTCCTGCCAATACTATTGTTGATTTAAACCCTAATACACCAGGAGTAGAAACAACAATTATAGTACCAGGAGAAGGAACTTGGAATTATGATCCAGCAACTGGTTTAATTGTATTTACACCAGAGGCAGGATTTACATCAGACCCAACGCCATTAGTTTATAAATTAACAGAAACACAAACGGGCTTAAGTGACACTGCGACTATAACAGTTACTTATGTGGCTCAGGCACCAATAGCCTATAATGATTTAAGCAGTGGAAATCCTGTAAATACAGCAGTAACAGTAAATCCATTAGCAAACAAAGGTTCTGGAAAAGATGCAGACCCGGATGGAACTATAGATCCTTCAACGGTTCGTTTGTTGAGTCCATCAGGAGCAACAGCTATCGTAACAGATTCAAAAGGAATTACAAGTTTTGATGTTGCGAATGAAGGAAAATGGAGTGTTAACCCGGTAACTGGTGCAATTACGTTTACGCCATTGCCAACGTTCCATAAAGATCCAACGCCTATTCAATATAATGTAAAAGATAATGATGGCAATGTATCTAATAATGCAACAGTAACTATAGATTATGTGCCAGTTGCAGCAAATGACAGAAATACGACACCGGGAACACCAGGTTTACCAGTGACAATAAATGTTTCTGGAAACGATACAGCAGGAGATACAGTTAATGTATCGACAGTAGTATTAAATGCGTCAAGTGTTTTTGGAGGAATTCAGGTATCTCCTCAAGAAGTTTCTGTAGCAGGAGTTGGTAACTGGATAGCTGATGCTCTTGGAAATGTAACATTTACTCCGGAAGCAGGATACACAATTGACCCTCCGGTAATTAGCTATACAATAAGAGATAATCAAGGGAATAGTTCAAATACAGCTACTATCACAATAGATTATGCTCCAATCACTTCGCCTGATTTATCAATTGGAAATCCAATTAATACGCCGGTAGTTGTTGATGTTACAGCTAATGATACGACAGGAGATTTAGTTGATCCAACGACAGTAAGTTTGGTTAATCCTGGAAATGGAACCAACATTGTACAGGATCCAACGGGAGATATTACCAGCATCACAATTCCTGAAGAAGGAAGATGGAATTTAGATCCTGTTACTGGAAAAGTAACATTTACTCCAAATCCTGGTTTTATTACAAATCCTACACCAATTAATTATAATGTTAGAGATCATCAGGGTAATCAATCTAACAACAGCTTGATAACTATCAGAGTGATACCTCAGGCTGATATGGTTGTTACTAAAACTAATCATACAGACAAATATATTCCAGGAACAAATAGTGTTTATACTATTACGGTTAAAAATAATGGTCCGGCGGCAGCGACAAATGTAGTAGTGCTGGATGATATAGCTGACCCAGTACTTAAGGCAGTAACGACATGGTCAGTTGTTGGAACTGGAGGCACAATATTGCCCTATGCAAGTGGAGCTGGAGGTCTTAATTTTAATAACGCAACAATTAGGAGTATAAATACAGCGGAAACGGTTACCTATACAGTAACAATTGCAGTTCCAAGCAGCTATACCGGTAAGATTGTAAATACAGCAATTGCAACATCTGCTGTTCAGGACCCTAATGTTAGCAATAATGCTCAAACAGATATTGATACTGCAAACCCATTAGCCGAGATAGTGCTTACAAAAACAATTTTAACTGCAGCTCCTCATAGAATTGGAGATAATGTTGAGTTTTTAATTACAGCAGTAAATAATGGCCCAAGTGATGCTACGGGAATAAACATTGTAGATAAACTGCCAAGCGGTTATACTTTTGTTAGTGCAAGACCAAGCAATGGAACTTATAATGCATCGAGTGGTTTATGGAATTTAGGAGGTTTAACCAATACTTCTAATGCTACATTAACTGTAATTGCAAGAATTAATGCGACGGGAAATTATACAAATGTTGCTGAGGTTACTAAAGTAGATCAATTAGATCCAAATGGAGTTATCCACGGGAATAACACGCCTAACGAAATTGATCAGTCAGATGTGACGATTGTTCCGGTTAAAATAGTTGATTTGGTTACCACAAAAACAGTTGATAAATCAAATCCAAATAAAGGAGACATTGTACAGTATACAATAACTGTTGTAAACAATGGTCCGAGCACAGCGACTGGAGTAAATCTAACAGATAATTTACCTGCAGGATTAGTTTATGTATCGCATGTAGCAGCGGGAGGAACGATAAATATGTATGCTGGTGGAGTTTGGAATATTGGAAACATAAACATTGGATCTTCTGCTGCATTATTAATCAATGCAAGAGTTACTGCAGCAGGAACGGTTAGTCAAACGCCTATTGTAAATACAGTTACATCTGCAGCTGGAAATGAATCCGATCCAACAACTGCTGGAGACGATTTAACAGAATCAATTATTGTAACAAGTTCAGACTTAGTAACTGAAAAAACAGTAAGTAAATCAAATCCTAGCGAAGGGGAAACGATTAATTACAGCATTAGGGTTACGAATAACGGTCCAAGTGATGCAACGGGAGTTCGTTTAACCGATATTCTTCCAATTGGAGTTACTTACGTGAGTAACAATCAGGGAGCTGACTATAATTATGGCTCTGGTATCTGGACTATAGGAGATCTTGCAAACGGAGCGACCAAAGTTTTAGATATTAATGTGTTAATTAATTCTGGCTCAGCAGGAAAAACGATTGTCAATACAACGACTGCTGCCAAAGGAGATCAGTCAGACCCATCAGCTGTTGGAGATGATTTAACAGAAACAATCATTGTTCAGAACGGTGCTGATGTTGTATTGAAGAAAGTAGTGAATAATAGTACACCTAACATTGGAGAAACGGTAACTTATACTGTGACGGTAACCAATAAAGGAACAACATTAGTAACAAACTTGGTAGTAAAAGATGATCTGCCAGCTGGTTTAACGTTTGTTTCAGCTACTCCAGGAAAAGGGGTATGGACAACTCCAAACTGGACAGTAGGTACATTACAGCCAGGTGAAGAAGGATCTATCGAGATTAAAGCACTTGTTGGTTTAGATCAGGGAGGGAATGTATTAACCAATACAGTATCTAATACGCAGGATCAGTTTGATGCCAACAGAACTCCTGATTATCCTACTGAGACTATAACAGTTACGAACTTAGATTTAGCCGTTGTTAAAACAGTAAATAACGCGACACCAAATGAAGGTGAGGTTATTAGATATACTATCAGAGTAACAAACAATGGTGCTAATGATGCAACCAATGTAAGTTTAGTAGATAAATTACCTGTAGGAGTTACTTATGTAAGCGATGCACTTTCAGCAGGAAATTATAACAATGGCTCAGGATTATGGACAATTGGTAATTTAGTAAATGGTGCGGTTGCAACCCTTACAATTGATGCAAGAGTTAATGCAGGAACTTATGGTACAACGATAACCAATACAACAAGTGCAGTAAAAGCGGATCAGGCAGATTCTAATCCGGCAAATAATATTGCTAGTGTTGCCATTGTGCCAACAGCATACATAGACTTGAGTTTAACGAAAGATATTGTTGGAAATATTATCAATCCAGCTGTAGGCGATGTAATCACTTTTGAAATAAGAGTGATGAACGATGGGCCTACAAAAGCAACGGGAGTAGAGGTAGTAGATTTAGTACCTTCCGGGTATAAATTTATCAACTATAGTTCAACTATTGGTACTTACAGTCCTTCAACAGGTCTTTGGAAAGTAGGTTTTGTAGAACCAGGAAATACGGCAGTTTTATTAGTTGATGTAAGAGTTCTAGATACTGGAGACTATATGAACTGTGCAGAAATTACCAAAGTAAATGAGCCGGATATCGATTCTACTCCAGGTAATGGTAATGTTTCAGAAGATGATTATGCTTGTGCATCTGCATCGCCTAATCAATCTTTAGGCTTGGCAGTTGTTAAGACTATCTTGAAAAATGTTACAAATCCAAAAGTAAATTCGCAGATTTCATTCGAGATTCAGTTAACAAACAATGGAGATATAGACGCAACAGGTGTTGTGGTATCAGATTTACTTCCTTCTGGCTATAGGTTCGTAAATTATAGTTCTACTAGAGGAGTTTATGATTATGTAACGGGAGACTGGATAGTAGGTAAGATATTAAACGGAGAAACGGAGATTTTGATTGTTGATGTTATTGTTAACGAATCTGGAAACTATCAAAATTGTGCAAGTATAAAAGCAATGCACCAGACAGATATTGATCCATCAAACAATCAAAGTTGTATTACGGCATCTCCAATAGCTCTAATAGATTTAGAATTGACTAAAGAAGCTGATATCTTAAAACCAATTGCTGAAACTAATGTTGAATTTACCATAACATTATCAAACAAAGGACCTAGTAAAGCAACAGGTGTTGAGGTAAAAGATTTACTTCCGTCAGGCTTCAAATTCGTAAGTGCTGTTACAGCTATCGGAACTTATGATGCAGTTACTGGAATATGGAAAGTAGGAACTATTGATACCAATGCCTTACAAATATTAAAAGTAACAGCTAATGTACTGCCGACAGGTGATTTTACAAATGTTGCAGAAGTTATGGCAGCAAATGAAGATGATGTAGATTCTGCTCCTGGAAATAATAAACTGCAGGAAGATGATCAGGATGCAGTATCATTAGAACCACAGGTTTCTTTAATGATTCCAGAAGGATTTACGCCTAACGGAGATGGTATAAATGATGTTTTTGAAATAGAACATTTACAAGTATTATATCCAAACTTTAGTATAGAGATTGTAAATCGATACGGAAACCTTGTGTATAAGTACAAACATAATGGAGACAAGTTTACAACGCCATTATGGTGGGATGGTTATTCAACAGGAAGACTTAATGTCTCTGGAGGTATGCTTCCGGCAGGAACTTATTTCTATACTATTCACTTCAACAACAACGAAAGAAATCCGCAGACAGGCTGGTTACATTTAAAAAAATAAAAGTATTCTTTAAGAAGAGAAGATAGTAAAAAACCTTTTCTCTCCTTTCAAAAATTAAACTCGTTTTTATGAAAAAAATTGAAATACTAATTGGATTTTTTGTTTTGATATTTTCCACCACTACTCTTTCTGCTCAACAAGATCCGCAATATACTCAATACATGTATAACATGAATGTTATAAATCCGGCTTATGCCGGTTCAAAAGGATTTACCACTATAGGCATCTTAGGAAGAACACAATGGGTAGGAGTACAAGGTGCACCAAAAACAGCAACATTATCTATAAATGGTCCTGTTGGAAAAAATGTGGGATTAGGATTTTCTGTTATCCACGATGAAATCGGACCTGTTAAAGAAGATAACACATATGTTGATTTCTCATATACTTTAAATCTTTCTGAAGAAGATAAGTTCGCATTTGGTATTAAAGCAGGAGCAACATTTTTGAATATAAGAGAATTTACCACAGTAGATCCAGACCCATTAAATGCACCAATAAGTCAAGTTGCACCTAATTTTGGTGTTGGTGTAATGTATTATAATGATCGTTTTTATGCCGGTTTATCTGTACCAAATTTTATCGAATCAAGATATCTTGACAAGAAAAACGGAATTTATTCTTCGGCTTCAGAAAAAGCACATTTTTTCCTTACTTCCGGATATATTTTTGATCTAAATGAAGACTTAAATTTAAAGCCTTCTACCATGTTTAAAGCAGCGGCAGGAGCACCTCTTTCAGTTGATTTGTCTTTAAACTTATTAGTGCAGGAAAAAGTAGAATTTGGACTCTCACTGAGATTAGATGACTCTGTAAGCGCTATGGTGGGTTACAATATAAGTCAGGATATGAGAATTGGATATGCTTACGATTACACTACTTCTAATTATGGTGTGTTTAATTCAGGCTCTCATGAGATTATGATATTATTTGACTTGTATAAGAAAAAAATAAAAAGTCCTCGATTCTTCTAGATAAAAAATAAGATATGAAAAAAATTACTTTAATTATAGTATTGTTATTTGGAGCTGGAGTTTATTCTCAAAATTACAATATCAAAAATATAGATGCCAATACTAAATACTCTGATTTTGGTGTGAGTTATTATGGTGAAAACATTGCAATATATGCTTCATCAAAAAAGACCAAACAATCGATAAATAAAAAATGGTATTTAAACAATCAGCCATTTTTAGATTTATATAAAGCAACTGTAACCAATACAGGTGAATTTGCAGAATCTGAATTGTTTTCAAAAGACCTGAATACTAAGATGCATGAATCTAATGTAACCTTTACAAAAGATTTAAAATCAGTATATTTTTCCAGAGATAACTACAATAGTAAAAAGTATAAGACAGACGATAAAGGCTGGGTTTTAATACAATTATATAGAGCCGATGTTGACGCTGATGGAAATTGGAAAAATATAGCAAAACTGCCATTCAATAGTGATCAGTTTGATACAGGGCATCCTTCATTAAATGCTGACGATTCCAAGTTGTATTTTACTTCAAACAGGCCAGGTTCGATGGGACTTACTGATATTTGGGCCGTAGATATAAATAAAGATGGCAGTTATGGGGAACCTTATAATTTAGGACCAGAAGTGAATACAGTAAAAAACGAAATGTTTCCTTATATTGACGCAGATAATGTACTTTATTATTCTTCGGATGGTAAAAAGGATGGAAACGGCGGTTTAGATATCTATGCTCTAAAAATTCAGGATAAAAAAGGGGTAGGAGAAGCAGTTAACTTAGGTTTTCCAATAAACAGTGCCAAAGATGATTTCTCTTTAGTTTTTCAAAATGGCAAAAAAACAGGTCACTTTTCTTCTAACAGAGATAGCGGAAAAGGAGATGATGATATCTACTTTTTCGAAGAATTAGTTAGCCCGATTGCTGCAAAATGTAAGCAGTTCGTTCAGGGGACTGTTCGTGAAAAAGAATCAGGAGCGCTTTTACCAGGAGCTTTGGTAACATTATATAATGCAAAAGGAGATAAAGTAGAAAGCACAATTGCCGATAAATTTGCTATTTTTAATTTTAAAGTAAATTGTGATGCTTCATACAAAGTAACCGCTGTAAAGGATTATTATGATATGGACGAAAAGACTTTTGCTTCAACAAACGAAGCAAATTTGGAGCTTGCCCTTAATCTGGATTTAACTTCGGGTGAATTTGTTTATGTAAGAGGTAAACTAATGGTGAAAATTAATCCAGTATATTTTGATCTGGATAAGTCGTTTATTCGGACTGATGCACAGCTGGAACTTGAGCGGGTAGTTAGAATTATGCAGAAATACCCAAAACTGAAAATCAATTTAGTCTCACATACCGATAGTAGAGCTCGCGATTCGTATAACTGGTCTTTGTCTAATAGAAGGGCGAAATCGTCTAAAAACTGGATTGTTAGACAGGGAATTGATCCGGCTAGAATCAAAGCTGATGGTTTTGGTGAAACAGAATTGGTCAATAAATGTTCAAACGGCGTTATTTGCTCCGAAGCAGACCATCAATTAAACAGGAGAACTGAATTTATAATTACGAATCCCGAAGTAATCAGATAAAAATAGGCAGTGTAAATCCATTGCATGAAAAGCCATAACATAAAGCGCATTAGTTAGTAAATCAATTAATAGGAATTGCAGTTTTAAGTTGGGTTTGCAAAACTAAGTATAGAAAAAGTTAAGCTGCATTTTGTAATTAAATTAAGCTGCTGTTTATTGATTTATTTAATTGCTTTCCAAAGACAAAAAATGGAAATTTTTGAAAAAAAAATCTAATGTGACAGCATATAGTTCTTGAAAACATTTTTTTATATCCCTATATTGTTAGTTCTACTTTTTTACTCATTTTAACTTTGGATGTGCTAATTTAGCATGGAGTTCAAGTTGAGAACTAAACCTTAACTTTAGAGCATGAAAGGGAACCGCAAGATTTATGGCCGCAATTTTAAAGAGAAAGCTGCCCAATTAAGCTGCCGCAGAATTACCAAGAATCTGGAATAGGAAATTTTCCCGGAAAAGGAAAATTAAAGCTTGGCCCCAGTCAGGAAAAAGGCCATGAGCTAGAAAAAAAACACAGAATTCGAGCGTGATATTCTAAAAAAGCTTTAGGCATCTTTTCCAAGGGAGGCCGATAATTTATCTTTTCATAAAAGGCCATAAAAACACTCATTCGATCGAAAAGATGTGCAGAGCTTTAAAATCCAGGCCAAGCAGCGGCCATAAATCAATGCATCAAAATTTGGCATAGCAAAAGAAGGCATTGGGCTTTGAATCACAAAACAATTGACGAATTCAATAGACTAATTACAAAAATGCAGCTTAACTTTTTCTCCAGTTTTTTTGCATATGCAGTTTGATATTAGTCTTTTTTTTTGCTGCATAGCAGTTAGTATTGTTTTTTGTCAAAAATGTTTTTTTGGTACTAACTAAGTGCTGTAATACTTGCTTTAATCGGCGTTATAAGGGTATTTTTGCAATTTAAAATTATGCGTTTAAAGTAGTTGTATTTGCATTGACTTATTTCTTTATTGCTTTTGGTTTGTTTAATGAATTATGGCTTTTAAAACAGATTTTTTTCGCTTTTCACTAAAAATATATTGACTTTTTAAATACTTAAAATATAAAAAAAACTGTAGACTAATTAAGGCCCTACTGTTTTTTATATTTTAAATTATTATTGACGTTGTTTTTGTTAACGATTTGCGTGGTTAACTTTTTTTAATTAATTATATCAAAAAAATGAGTAGTTTTTTTAAATTTATTTTAAGTTTCTTTTTTTTCTTATTAGCTACTTTTACAAGTGTATTTGCTCAATGTTCAACAGCTTCCTTTACAGTTGCAAAAACTAACGGAACTTGCTTTGCGAATGGATCTATTTCGGTTAATGTTCCAGCATCAGTAAATTGCAATGGTTGGCGTGCGGAATTGAGAAAAGTTTCCGATGGAAGTGTGGTGGTGCAATCAGTTCCAGTTTTAGGAGGTGTTGTTGTTTTTAATTCGTTGCAGCCAGATAATTATAATGTTGCTTTAACAAATGGTTTGTCAACTATTTTGTATTCTGGGAATCCTGTCATTATAACTTCTTCTTATGTTCCAGTTGTTATTACATCTAGTAGTAAAGCTCCAACTTGTAGTAAACTTGGAACTTTATATAGTCCTGATGGAACTCTTACTGTAAACGTAGCTAATGGTATTGGACCTTTTAGATATGACGTGATTTCTGTTTTAGGCTCTCAATCTTTTCTTTCACAAGGCGCTACAGCTGCAGATAGAACTCACACTTTTTTAGGAATGGATGCTGGCGAAACAGTCTCTATCTCTGTTACTGATTTGGGTAATGGTCAGTCTGGATGTTCATATACCGTGAAGCAATCTCAAGTGATTGCTTCTAATAATGCTACTCCATTGTCTTTTGGAGGTAGGTCTTTTAATTTTATAAGAGATTGTAGTTCTGGAAAATGTGATGAACCGATTTTGTATGTTAATTTGTCTAATTATACTCCGGCTGGTCTTACAACTTTGAAACAACCAGGTAATTCAACTATAACTATTGGTGGTGTTTCATATGATTTGAGCTATGATGCTAATAATAGGGTTTTTTACGATTCAAGTATTTCAGGTCGGCCTAAGTTGGTTAATGGCTTAGATGTAAAAGTTAGTTTTAATGACGGTTGTAATGTTATTACTAAAACTTCTAAAGTGGCAATGAATAATAATTATTTGATTACTGGATTTGCGACAGTTCCCGATTTGTCAAGTTGTTCTGTAAGGTATCAGATTCAGGTTTTGGGATATGAGGATTTGGATGGAAATAGAAATATTTATTATTGTAATAAGAATAGTCTGGTTTTTGAAAGAAGAATTTCAACAAATCCAGATGTTTGGCATGTTTTAGATAATACTGAAGTTTTGCCTGGAGGAGTTTATCCTGCTGATAACCCTTTGAATGTGACCGGCGAGCTTACTTCTGCGCTCGCCAATTCAAACACGTTATGGACTGTTGCTAGTCCGGGACTATATAGAATTACGGCTTCCGATAATTGTCATACAGTTACTAGGCTAATGAGTGTCACTTCTACTGGGAACGCTTTTGATGGATTTTCTGTCAGCGAAGGCACTTCTGTAATAGAGGGTACTTCGTCTATAAGAATTCAACAGCCAAACGCAGCTTTTCAGAACCCTGTGTCAATAAAAATTTCTCGTCTTGATGGTCAGTCAAGTGTTGTTGTTAATGCAAGTCAGCCTGGTTCGCTTTCTGCATCTTATAATGTTGATTTTCCAATTGTAAGATCATATAATTCTGTTAATGGTAATATTACGGTAATAAGTGATTTGCCTATCGGTGATTATATTGTCGAGATAAGTGATGGGTGTACGGTTGTTAATGGTTTGAGTAAGACATTTAATATAAAATTGAGTAAGCCTACTCATTATAATCCTACATTTACAGTTATTGACGGTTGCATTAATTCAAGTAATATAGATTATAATTTAAATCCGTCTAATATTGGTTTTCCTGTTAATGTAGCCTTGTATAAAAAAAATGCTTCAGGCGGTCTTGGCGCTTTGGTTGCAAATAGTGCTTCTTCTGGTACAGTTAATTTTTTTAAAGGTAGTTTCTCAAATTTGTCTTCTGGGGATTATTTGATAAGATTTACTAATGTTCAGGCCATCGGCGGTGTTCAATCTTATTCTGCTTGTTTGAAAAAATCAGGACCTTTTGAATACTTGTATCCTGTTACGGTAAAACCTTATGTAGCTCCTTCTGCTAAGGTTTCAACAGTGCTTTGTGATTCCACTGGAGGTATTGCTATAGTTACTTTATCTTCCGGTACTGTTGTCTATCCATTAACTATTAGTTTGTATAGTAATTCAAATCCTGCGACTCCTTTGCAAGGACCATTTAACATCCTTAGTCCTCAAAACTCTTATACATTTTCTAATATTCCTTTGGGAAGCTATTTTGCTAGAATTAGTGATAGCTGTATTTCTTTTGATCAATCTTTCGAATTGACGAATGTGGCTAGTCTTCCTAGTGCAAATGCATCTAGGTCTATAGTTTGTCCAAATAGTCCTATATCTTTAAATTTCATAGACGGTTCCGCAAGCTTATATGATGTTACATGGAAAGATGATAAGGGAAACATAGTCGGCAGTGGTTCGCCTATCTCTGTTAGTCCTGCGGTGACAACGGTATATACTGCTGATTTTTCCCTTAAGCCTAGTTTAGGTTGCGGAAATAAGGATCATTACAGTTCTAGTGTTACAGTTGAAGTAATTCCTGATCCAATTTTAACATTAAAAGTATCAAATATTGATTTATGCGATCCTAATTCTAATAAAAGCATTACTATATTTAATACTCAAGATAGCAGGTTTCTTTATGAAATTCTTTCTAGTTCTGGTAGCTCATTTATCCCTCGCTTAATTGCTAATGGGAATGGAGGAGATTTAGTTATTGATTTGCCTAGTTCATTAATTTTAAATAAAGGTGATTTATTTAGAGTGAAGGTTATTGGAGGAGATGAATCTTGTAGTGGGTTATTATTAAATAATGTAAATGTTTTAAAAGGCACTTTCCCTGCGGGTGTGGTTTGTCCGACTTTTGTTAGTAATAAAGTCAGCTGTTTTGCAGAAATTCCTAATAAAAATAAAATAACTAAGCAAGAATTTCTGGCTTTAGGTAATGGTGATGGTAGATTAGATTTTACAACTTGTGGTATTATTGAAATTTCAGCCAGTAATTCCACTCTTCCTAATAGTTGTTCGGGTTCTGTAACTAGAACATATACCTTGAATGAGTATGATGATACAAATGGAAATGGGATTCGTGATTCTAATGAAAATGTAATACTTAATACTGTTAATTGTTATGAAAATTTTCAAGTTGAAGATAAAATTGCTCCTGTTTTTGTAGAGGCATTACCGACTGATGTAGTTGTAGATTGTGATGCAGTTCCAACAGCAGTAACACTAACGGCTACGGATAATTGTGGTACAGCTCTAGTAACGTACAATGAAGTAAAAACAGTAGGACGTTGTACTGGTTTTTACATTTTATATAGAACCTGGACAGCGACCGATGAATGTGGAAATGCTTCCACGCATACCCAAATTATCTATGTAGGGGATAACACTAAACCTGTTTTTGTGGAGTCATTACCGAGTAATGTAACAGTAGAGTGTAGTGCTATTCCGATTGCAGTCACACTAACGGCTACGGATAATTGCGGTACTGCTACAGTGGCTTACAATGAAGTTAAAACAGCTGGAAGCTGTTCTGGTTCCTACACCCTTGACAGAACTTGGACGGCAACCGATGAGTGCGGAAATTCAACTGCGCATACCCAAACCATCACGGTTCAAGATACCACTAAACCTGTTTTTGTAGAGGCATTGCCTGCTGATGTAACAGTGGAGTGTAGTGCTATTCCAACAGCAGCGACACTAACGGCAACGGATAATTGTGGTATTGCTACAGTGGCTTATAATGAAGTAAAAAGAGCTAGTTCTTGTCCAGGTAGGTATGTACTAGAGAGAACATGGGTAGCAACGGATCAATGTGGGCAATTTAGGGATTATACCCAAACGATCACCGTTGTGGACTTCACCAAACCTGTTTTTGTAGAGTCATTACCTGCTGATGTAACAGTGGAGTGTACTATTCCAACAGCAGCGACACTAACGGCAACGGATAATTGCGGTACTGCTACAGTGGGTTACAATGAAGTTAAAACAGCGGGAAGCTGTGCGGGTAATTACACCTTGGATAGAACTTGGACAGCAACGGATGAGTGCGGAAATTCAACTGCGCATACCCAAACCATCACGGTTCAAGATACCACTAAACCTGTTTTTGTAGAGGCATTGCCTGCTGATGTAACAGTGGAGTGTAGTGCTATTCCAACAGCAGCGACACTAACGGCAACGGATAATTGTGGTATTGCTACAGTGGCTTATAATGAAGTAAAAAGAGCTAGTTCTTGTCCAGGTAGGTATGTACTAGAGAGAACATGGGTAGCAACGGATCAATGTGGGCAATTTAGGGATTATACCCAAACGATCACCGTTGTGGACTTCACCAAACCTGTTTTTGTAGAGTCATTACCTGCTGATGTAACAGTGGAGTGTACTATTCCAACAGCAGCGACACTAACGGCAACGGATAATTGCGGTACTGCTACAGTGGGTTACAATGAAGTTAAAACAGCGGGAAGCTGTGCGGGTAATTACACCTTGGATAGAACTTGGACGGCAACCGATGAGTGCGGAAATTCAACTGCGCATACCCAAACGATCACGGTTCAAGATACCACTAAACCTGTTTTTGTAGAGGCACTGCCTTCTGATGTAACAGTGGAGTGTAGTGCTATTCCAACAGCAGCGACACTAACGGCAACGGATAATTGTGGTATTGCTACAGTGGCTTATAATGAAGTAAAAAGAGCTATTTCTTGTCCAGGTAGGTATGTACTAGAGAGAACATGGGTAGCAACGGATCAATGTGGGCAATTTAGGGATTATACCCAAACGATCACCGTTGAGGACTTCACCAAACCTGTTTTTGTAGAGTCATTACCTGCTGATGTAACAGTGGAGTGTAGTGCTATTCCAACAGCAGCGACACTAACGGCAACGGATAATTGCGGTACTGCTACAGTGGGTTACAATGAAGTTAAAACAGCGGGAAGCTGTGCGGGTAATTACACCTTGGATAGAACTTGGACGGCAACCGATGAGTGCGGAAATTCAACTGCGCATACCCAAACGATCACGGTTCAAGATACCACTAAACCTGTTTTTGTAGAGGCACTGCCTTCTGATGTAACAGTGGAGTGTAGTGCTATTCCAACAGCAGCGACACTAACGGCTACGGATAATTGCGGTACTGCTACAGTGGGTTACAATGAAGTTAAAACAGCGGGAAGCTGTGCGGGTAATTACACCTTGGATAGAACTTGGACAGCAACGGATGAGTGCGGAAATTCAACTGCGCATACCCAAACGATCACGGTTCAAGATACGACCAAACCTGTTTTTGTAGAGTCATTACCTGCTGATGCAACAGTGGAGTGTAGTGCTATTCCAACAGCAGCGACACTAACGGCAACGGATAATTGCGGTACTGCTACAGTGGGTTACAATGAAGTTAAAACAGCGGGAAGCTGTGCGGGTAATTACACCTTGGATAGAACTTGGACAGCAACGGATGAGTGCGGAAATTCAACTGCGCATACCCAAACCATCACGGTTCAAGATACCACTAAACCTGTTTTTGTAGAGGCACTGCCTTCTGATGCAACAGTGGAGTGCAGCGCTATTCCAACAGCAGCGACACTAACGGCAACGGATAATTGCGGTACTGCTACAGTGGGTTACAATGAAGTTAAAACAGCGGGAAGCTGTGCGGGTAATTACACCTTGGATAGAACTTGGACAGCAACGGATGAGTGCGGAAATTCAACTGCGCATACCCAAACCATCACGGTTCAAGATACCACTAAACCTGTTTTTGTAGAGGCACTGCCTTCTGATGCAACAGTGGAGTGCAGCGCTATTCCAACAGCAGCGACACTAACGGCAACGGATAATTGCGGTACTGCTACAGTGGGTTACAATGAAGTTAAAACAGCGGGAAGCTGTGCGGGTAATTACACCTTGGATAGAACTTGGACAGCAACGGATGAGTGCGGAAATTCAACTGCGCATACCCAAACGATCACGGTTCAAGATACCACTAAACCTGTTTTTGTAGAGGCACTGCCTTCTGATGTAACAGTGGAGTGTAGTGCTATTCCAACAGCAGCGACACTAACGGCTACGGATAATTGCGGTACTGCTACAGTGGGTTACAATGAAGTTAAAACAGCGGGAAGCTGTGCGGGTAATTACACCTTGGATAGAACTTGGACAGCAACGGATGAGTGTGGAAATTCAACTGCGCATACCCAAACGATCACGGTTCAAGATACGACCAAACCTGTTTTTGTTGAGTCATTACCTGCTGATGTAACAGTGGAGTGCAGTGCTATTCCAACAGCAGCGACACTAACGGCAACGGATAATTGCGGTACTGCTACAGTGGGTTACAATGAAGTTAAAACAGCGGGAAGCTGTGCGGGTAATTACACCTTGGATAGAACTTGGACGGCAACCGATGAGTGTGGAAATTCAACTGCGCATACCCAAACGATCACGGTTCAAGATACCACTAAACCTGTTTTTGTAGAGGCATTGCCTTCTGATCTAACAGTGGAGTGCAGCGCTATTCCAGCAGCAGCGACACTGACGGCAACGGACAGCTGCGGTACAGCCACAGTGGCTTACAATGAAGTTAAAACAGCTGGAAGCTGTTCTGGTTCCTACACCCTTGACAGAACTTGGACGGCAACCGATGAGTGCGGAAATTCAACTGCGCATACCCAAACGATCACGGTTCAAGATACCACTAAACCTGTTTTTGTAGAGGCACTGCCTTCTGATGCAACAGTGGAGTGTAGTGCTATTCCAACAGCAGCGACACTAACGGCAACGGATAATTGCGGTACTGCTACAGTGGGTTACAATGAAGTTAAAACAGCGGGAAGCTGTGCGGGTAATTACACCTTGGATAGAACTTGGACAGCAACGGATGAGTGCGGAAATTCAACTTCTCATACCCAAACGATCACGGTTCAAGATACGGCCAAACCTGTTTTTGTAGAGGCACTGCCTTCTGATGTAACAGTGGAGTGTAGTGCTATTCCAACAGCAGCGACACTAACGGCAACGGATAATTGCGGTACTGCTACAGTGGGTTACAATGAAGTTAAAACAGCGGGAAGCTGTGCGGGTAATTACACCTTGGATAGAACTTGGACAGCAACGGATGAGTGCGGAAATTCAACTGCGCATACCCAAACCATCACGGTTCAAGATACGGCCAAACCTGTCATATTGCAAACTGTAGGTGAGTTAGATGTGGTATTAAAATGTGCTGATAAAGAAGGTCTTACAAAAGCATTAAAATTAATTCCTACTGCAATTGATAATTGTTCTACAAACTTAAATTTACATTTATTAGAGGACAATACAATAAATATTAATGGTAATTGTGATTATATAAGGGAACGTAAATGGAATGTAAGTGATGATTGTGGTAACGTAAGTTCAGATTTTATTCAAACAATTACAATTGAAAATGAATCATTGCCTGTCGCACCAATTATTCTTGCTACTGATGATTATGTTGATTCTATTGATGGCATTAATGGTGTTAGAGATGTTATCAATGTTCTAAGTAATGACTTTATTGACTCGGTTAGTGCTAATGCAGAAAATGTAAAAATTAAAGTGATTATACCCGATGAAACTGGAAGTATTTCATTAAATAACGATGGTTCTGTAGATTTAAATGCTGGAACTCCAGTCGGCAAGTATACATTGGTATATGAAATATGCGCATCAGAGTCTACATCAGTTTGTGATCAAGCTATTTTAACGGTTAATGTTATTGCTCCGAAAATTGTGGCAACTAATGATAATTTCGTTAATGATCCTATTGATTCATCAAAGGGAGCTGTTTTGGATGTTTTATCGAATGATATAATTAATAATGGATTAGCTAATAGTTCACAACTAAACTTATCTATTGTGTATTCTGATGGATTGAAGGGGCTTGTAGTTGATTCGTCGGGTAAAATTATTATTCCAATAGGTAGTCCTGTAGGAAATTATAATTTGAAGTATACTATCTGTGATGTTGTAAATATAAACAACTGTTCGACGGCTACAGTTTCTATTGTAATTAAAGACCCATGTGATTTTAGTGATATTTCTTCTTCATGTGATATTTTAGTTCATAACGCCTTTTCACCTAATAGTGATGGTATCAATGATTCTTTTATAATTGATAGAATAGAAGATTATCCAGATAATAAGGTTGAAATTTATAATCGTTGGGGAGTGTTAGTTTTTGAAATTTCCGGTTATAACAATAGCTCAAAAGTTTTTGTAGGATTATCTCAAGGGCGTGTAACTATTAATAGAAATGAATTACTGCCAAATGGAACGTACTATTATGTTATTAAATACAAAAATAATAGTAGCAGTGGAACTGTCAAAGAGAAATCAGGATTCTTATATATATCAAGATAATTATTATATAGGCTGATTAGTATGATCACCAATTTAAAAAAAATGAAAACAAAAATATTCTCTGTTATAGCGATAATAGTATCACTTGTTACGTATAGTCAACAAGATTCACAATTTACTCAGTATATGTATAATACTATTAATATTAATCCGGCATATGCTGGTAGTCGAGGAGTAATGAGTGTTTTGGCGCTGTATCGCTCTCAGTGGGTAGGGCTAGATGGCGCTCCTAAGACCAATTGTTTTTCAGTAAATTCCCCAATAAATTATAGTAATTTAGGTGTTGGTATTTCGGTTATAAATGATAAAATTGGCCCTTCTAATGAAAGTAGCATCTCTGGCGATTTATCTTATACTATATCCACTTCATTAGATTCTAAACTTTCGTTTGGTGTTAAGGCAACTGCAAATATATTTAATTTGGATGTAAGTAAGCTTAATCCTGCAGATCAGTCGGATCCCCAATTCCAAAATTTAGATAATGTTTTTTCCCCAAATATTGGGGCTGGAGTTTATTATCATTCAGATAATTTATATTTAGGATTATCTGTGCCAAATTTTATAGAAAATAATCACTATAATACAAATGATATCGCAATTTATAAGGAAAGGATTAATTATTATTTTATTGGAGGTTATATATACGATTTGTCTAGTAGTCTTAAATTTAAGCCTGCCTTTTTGGCTAAATTCGTGCAGGGTGCCCCCTTACAGATTGATTTATCGGGTAACTTTATGTTTCTTGAAAAGTTTGTATTTGGACTGTCATATCGTTGGAGTGCTTCCTTGAGCGGTATGGCAGGTTTTCAAATCAAAGACAATGTATATATAGGATATGGTTATGATTTGGATACAACAAATTTAGCAAACTATAATTCAGGTTCACATGAAATATTTTTGCGGTATGAAATCTTTCAGCGTACAAGTAAAGTTATATCACCAAGATTTTTTTAACAATTTGAGCATAAGAAATATTGCTTATCTATTTTATTTATTAGTTTGAATCTAATTTTAAACTTTTAACATTTTTAATCATATTTAGTTAATTATTTTGACTCTTGTGAACTTATAAATGTAGAGTAAGATTAATATTAGATTCTTATAATTATTATTTACCCAAAGTATTATGGTTATTAAGATGCTAAAATTTGCATTTAGATTGTTTATTGTTTTTGCTTTACAAGCTAATGCGCAGCATAAAAAAACGGAAAAAGCAGATAATTATTATGATAACTTTGCCTTTATTGAGGCGATAAAATCCTATAAAAAAGAATTAAAAACAGGAAATAATTCGATAGAACTTTATACTAAACTAGGTAATTCTTATTATTTTAATGGTAACTATGCTGAAGCTATGAATTGTTATTCAAAAGCGATAGATATGGAGCCTAATATAATTCCTGAATATTATTTGAGATATGCTCAATGTTTGGATAATGCAAAAAAGTATCAGGAAGCTAAACATGTAATAAATATATATTATTCAAAAGTAGGAAAGATAGGTTTAACTGAAAATTGGAGTGAATTTAATTTATTCAATGGCATTCAAAAATATTCTGGTCGTTATACTATAAATCCAATTGAAATAAACAGCTCTTCGTCAGATTTTGGAAGTGCATTATATAATGGTAATAAACTAATATACGCTTCAGCACGTGATACAAGTGCCTTCATAAAGCGGCAACACAGTTGGAATGAAAAATCATTTTTAAAGTTGTACGTTGCCAATATTGCAGATGACGGAAGTTTGAGTAATCAAGTAATTTTAAAAGGAGATGTTAATACAAAATATCATCAAAGCAGTCCAACGGTGACAAAGGATGGCAAAAAAATGTTTTTTACTAGAAATAATTATATAGAAGGTAAACTTCTTGAGGACAAAAATGGTATTTCTAGATTAAAAATTTATTCAGCTGAGAATATTGGTGGGGAATGGAAAAATGTTAAAGAGTTGCCTTACCCTATTAATAGTGATGGTTTCTCGTCCGGACATCCCGCGTTAAATGCTGACGAAACTGAATTGTATTTTTCTTCTGACAGGTATAATTCGTTTGGTAATTCAGATCTATATGTTGTAAGTCTTTCAAAAGAAGGTTTTGTAGGAACTGAAGTCACTAAACTTCCTGATGAAATTAACACCTTAGGGAGAGAAACATATCCATTTGTTGATGATTCAGGAGTTCTATATTTTTCGTCAGACGGACACGCTGGTTTTGGAGGTCTTGACGTGTTTGCTGCTCAAAAAGATGATAAAGGCGTTTATCATTTATTAAATGTGGGAGATGGTGTAAATTCAAATCATGATGATTTTGCTTATATAATTCAAAATAGCACTAAAGAAGGTTTTTTTTCTTCAAACCGAACAGGGAATGATGATATTTATAGATTTATTGAAAACAAACCTTTAGTTTTTGACTTTGATATTAATCCAATTGTCTTTGGTACGTTAAAGTATCATGGAACTGAAAAACCAATTGAAGGTATCTCAATTGAAGTATTTAATGCTGTAAATGAACGATTAAAAACAATATATAGTGATAAAAATGGTAAATATTCAATAAGCTTAAACCCTTATAAAGATTATAAATTTATTTACAAAAAAGCTGGCCTTACCGAATTACATGAAGATGTTAAATCATTAAAGCCAGCCGAAAAAAGAGAATGTTCCAAGCTATTCCTTAATGAAATGGAAGTCTTGGTGGATGATAAGAAATTGACAATTGAACAAGGTTCTGATTTAAATAATCTTTTAAAGCTTGATCCGATTTATTTTGATTATAATGGATATGAAATTAGAGAATCTTCCAAAGCATGTTTAAATAAAATTGTTAAGGTAATGATGGAGAGGCCAAACCTTTCTTTAGAAGTGAATTCATATACGGATAGCAGGGGACGTGATGATTTAAATATGAAATTATCAGAAAACAGAGCGGAATCAACTGTAGATTATCTTGTGGCACATGGCATTAATAAGGAACGCCTTAAAGGAAAAGGTTATGGTGAAACTCGTTTGATTAATAATTGTTTCAATAATGTAATGTGTAGTAAAGGACAGCATCAATTAAACAGACGCTCAGAATTTATAGTACATCTTATTAAAAATTAATAATGTATTACAAATGTTTTAATTTGAAATAATACTCTGGATATGCAAACAAAAACTGTAGAAAAAGTTGAGCTGCATTTTTGTAATTAGCCAGTTTATTAAATTCTTCAATTGTTTTATGGTTCAAAGCCGAATGCCTTTTTTTTTTATTGTGACAAATTTTCGATTTATTGCTTCGCCTGTTCTCTTACGCTCGAGTCAAAAATTTCAAGTTTCATCTGTTCTCTAGAAAGCAATTTGCTTCCATCAACCAATTCCGTTTTTAAAGGCTTGAAAAAACTTTCAGCAGCCGCATTATCCCAGCAGTCTCCTTTACGGCTTCTGCTTCTTGTGATATTTTTATAAGAGTCCGACATATCAGCAAATTTTTATTGGCATGTTGGGACCTCGGTCAGAATTGAATATTAATTCGTCTGCAATTGTCCTGTTCTTTGCTGCCATTTTCAAGCCTTCAATACAGTTTGTTTACTGTTTAGTCTGTTGCTTGAACTCCAGCCGGCTGTCTTTCTGTCAAATACATCTAAAATGATGGTCAGATATAAAAATCCATCCTTTGTCTGATGTCTGAAAACCAAGCTTCTGCTGGTTCTGCTGCTGCAAATTCCCTTTTTAGGATATTTGCAACAGCAAAATAATTGTGTTTTGAATTGGCCGCTGCCTTGAATTTTTTGCTCAATTTGCTGTGCAGCCCTAACCGCCTCATGTATGTAGCTAAAGCTTTCTGGATATCTGATATCCTTGGCTTTGCAGTTCAAGGATAATTCTTGGGCTTCCATACCGCTGTTTAGCATTAAGTATATTGAAGCAGTTCCTTCTTTTATCAGAGCAGTTTTCCTCTGTCTTTTCTGATAGAACCTGTAGCTTCCAATTATGGCTGCTGCTTGGGCTGGCTTTTAAAGCTCTGCACATCTTTTCAATCGAATGAGTGTTTTTATGGCCTTTTATGAAAAGATAAGACTTCGGCTTCCCTTGGAAAAGATGCCTATAGCTTTTTTAGAATATCACGCTCAAATTCTGTTTCTTTTAATTTTTTTTCAAGCTGATGGATTTTTTCCTGCTCGGGGCCAAGCTTTAATTTTCCTTTCCCAAGGAAAACTTCCTGTTCCAGATTCTTTGCAATCCTGACGCCATTTATACGGCATAGGATTTGTTATTAAAGGTTTCTGATTGTTGGATATTGTCTCTTTGGCAGCTTAATTGGACAGCTTTCTCTTAGAAATTGCGGCCATAAGTCTTGCGGTTTCCTTTCATGCTCTAAAGTTAGGATTTAGTTCTCAACTGGAACTCCATGCTAAGTTATCACAGCCATCAGTAGGATATCAATGTTTATAGCTCGCTATGAATTGATAGATTTCCCGTCGATTTTGGAAAAGATGTAAACGGCCTTTTTTAATATCTCAAGCTCTAATTTTTTTCCTTAAGAACTTTTCGAAGTTGTTTGACTTCTAAAGAATCTGTTTCTGTTTTTTTTAGAAATAATTGGTTTTGTATTAGTAAATGTTTTTTCAGAGGATCTCCATTTATAAATACGCTATATCTCGCTTCCTAGTTCATTTGCTAATTATTTGATGTTTACCCGCTAATAACTTAATCTTACTGCTGATGATTTAAAATCAGCACTGTACACTCGTTTTTATAATTCTAAGATATTTATTTTTATTTAAACAGTCTTAAAAATTTATGTCCTAGTGAATGCAGCAACTCCAGAAAGAGATTTAATCGAATCAAAGAACAAAGCATTCTGTACTCGATTTTTTAAGTCTAATTTTATAAATGTTTTTGTAAATAAATCTAAAAACTGAAAAAGTGTTTTTTTATGGAGTGAGTACTTAGGCAATGCCAAACTCATTCCCATCTTTTAAAAGTAGGCAAAATCAGTTTGCTACATTTGGTAAAAAAATCCTTTTTAATAGAAAATAGCAAGATTAATAATGTAGCTTATTTCTACTTTTGCCCAAAAAATCAAACTGTATATTAATTAAATTAGATATGAAAAAAACAACATTGATATGTTTTATAATGTTATCCTCTTTTTGTTATTCGAAAAATTCAGGTATTGGTACTGATAATCCCAATTTATCTTCTAAACTTGAAATTGTTTCCAGTGATAAAGGTATTCTTATTCCACGAGTTTCTCTTATTAATTCGTTAGATACAACTACTATTTCAAATGGAAATGTTAACAGTTTATTGATTTTTAACACATCGTCTCTATCAGATGTTACTCCTGGTTTTTACTTTTGGTACGGTAGTAAATGGAATAAATTAATTACAGATAGTTCACTAGCTGTTAGCTCAGTGACAGGATCGGCTCCTATTGATGTTGCAAACACAACTGGAAATGCGATTGTATCGTTAAAAAATTTAGGGGTTCAAAATAGCCATTTGGCTGATAATGCTGTATCAAGCGCAAAGATACTTGATTCAAGTATTGCAAATAATGATTTAGCATCAGGTGTTGGGGGATTTTACAAAGGTTCTGGGTCTTTAAGTAATTCAACTGTCGTAACACAAGGCAATAATACTCTGTCTTTTGTGTCATCTGCTGTAAATGGTTTTTCTGTTGATGGCGCTACATTGTCTATTGATGCTGCGAATAATAGAGTTGGTATAGGGACAAGTAATCCTTATGCGGCATTAACTGTGAATGGTGATGTCGTAATTAAAGATGTAAAAACAACATCGGAAGTTTTACCTAATAACCAAAATTTATTGTTGATTAATTCAGATACTGATAGGATTGAAAAAGTTTCTTCTAATAAATTTCTAGAAGTGCAATCTGTTCCCTCTTTATATCTAGCAGCTTTTGATTCTAAAAATCAAATTCTTCCAACTAATAATACTTTTAATAATATAAAATTTTATGGTATGATTAAAGGGGTTTTATCTAATGATTCTGATTATACTTTTGCGGAATCAGGTAATTATCAGGTTTTGTTATCTGTGGATTATGAAAATTCAAATAATAAAAATAATGATTTTTTTCTTAATACTCGGCTGGATGTAAGTAAAGATAATGGATTGACTTGGGTTACAGTTTCATATGACGCAGATGATTTTGTTAATCATAATGTTCGTTTTATGTCGCAAAGGTTATTTTATCTGCGAAATTTTAATGTAGGTGATAAAATCAGAATACAAATGAATTGTAACTCAAGTACAACTATAAAAGTTGTAAATTCAAATTTTACAGTTACTAAATTTCCTTAATTTTTAACTTTTAATTTGATGTTAACATACTCCAACTTATTAACTAAAGTTAGAGTATGTTAACTAGTTCTAGAATAGCGATACAGGATTAATAATAGTAAAAATGCTTTTTTTAGGCGGAAGTAGCTTCGAAGTTACTTTTGTTTTTTTGTTTATAAGTTTTCATTTTAATAGTGCTTTCCGAATGCATTTGATAAGGAGTTTGCATTGTAAGTCTTCAAACTAATTTGGACTTTTTCTAAAGGAATGTTTGTTTAATTATTTCAAAGATGAACTTAATTTTTGATTGGTTTTGTTTTTAAAAATTGGGTATTCATTTCTACGGGTTTCATAGGCTTGTTTTTTGAGTTTTTTTTCGTTCTTTTAGAATGGCTTCTCCACGTCCAAAACACATATCTGCTACGGTTAAGCTGTTTAATGATTCATGATGCCGTCGATTGCTGTATCGTTAGACAAAGCTTTCTCCAATTCTTCGGGATCGAAGTAATTATTGAGCTTTGCCGCGTTTTTCATGGTTCTGTGATAACGTTCAATCTTGCCTTGTGTGTGCTGATGATTAGGCCTGCCGTGAACCTAAGGCATCTGGTTATTGTCTTTCAGATAGGCTTCCAATTCCGAGGCGATATAGCACGAACCGTTATCAGACAATAATCTGGGCTTTGGCTTGGTAATCAGCCCACATTTTACAATGGCTCTGTCAACGGTTCTTTTTACGTCTTCGGCTTTCATGGTGGCACAAAGCTACCTATGAACGATATGACGGCTGCAGTAATCTAAAACCGTATTAAGGCAATGCAAGCCCCAACCTGGAATTTTAAAGCAGTTAAAATCGTTTTGCCACATCTGATGAAAAAGACCTTTTTTGTTGGCAAATTCATTACCTGCACTTGGGAAAATATGGGCTGGAGCTGTAATCAGCCCTCTTGCCTTTAAAATTCGGTACATACTGGATTCGGAAATGGATACTTGCTGCTCATCGGTTATCTTATAGGCCAGTTCCCTTGAAGATAGCTCTAGATTATCCAAAGCAATATCCACCACCAGATTCTTCTGCTATTTGGGGATGCTGTTCCATTGCCTGTTTGATACTCGTCTTTTCGGCATCAATCCTTGAATTGCTATAGTTGCGGCACCAGCTACAAAAGTCGCTTTTGCTATAATCCACTCTCCTGACGCGTGCTGTTCACGCAAATCTCGGAACGCACCAACATGTGGATAATTTCCTGTTTCTCGGATACGGTAAGCCGCATATACTTTTTGAATTTACCCGTTACTCCAAAATGTCCAATGTTTTTTTTACGATGCCGCAGCGCAGACCAAATCCGCAGCAATCTCCTTTAAACGTTGTTTTTTTGAGAAGTTCTGCTGCTTCATCGCTGGCATCTTCTCGCGTGGTATCGCCTGACAAACGTTTCTTTCCAAATAGCATTTGATTTTTGGCGATTGTAAAAAAAAAGGAAAATAATTTAAGTACTTGTTTTTTTAATTTTTTAGGTTTTTAAAGATTTCTTTTTGAAACTCCCTTAAGCGGAGGAAGAGGTTCCGCTTTAATTTGTTATTATCCTAGCACGAATGAGGCTTTATATTTTATTTGAAAGCAGGCTCAAAAAAAAGTGTACCTCGAGTTTCAATCAATTTCGTTGAGCAAATATATGTGAAAGCGGTAAAAACATACAAATATTAAATTTGGTTTTCATAGAAATAAAAATCAAAAAATTAATGTTCTTAAGTTAATTGATATATTTTAGAGTATAACTTAAAACATTACTATGAATGTTTTCGTGTAATTATATTTGTTTTGATATCATTCATTCAGAACTTTAATATAAATTTTTGGAGAATGTTTTATGAATGTTAAAGGATTGGATTTTTAAAGTTTTAATCAAATTGTTTGATAAGTTTTACAACTTTTTATAGTTGCATTTTAAATTTTTGAATTCTATTAAGGACGACAGTTAATTCGACTGTAGTTGTTTTACCTGTCATTGGAAAAATATTATAAGGACAGAACCTTAATACCTTTTCGCAAGTTATAAGCTTCAAAGACGACAGTATCGCTGTTTCCAGAAAGTTTTTTCCAAAAGCTAAACCCTGCGCTGTGATTAAATTTTGTTTTTTTTGTAAGATTTTACTTTTATACTAAAAAGTAAAGTTATTTTTTTTTTGTATAGAACAGATAGGTTATGTAAGTTTTACTATGCCTATTTTCTTGTTTTTTGTATATTTGTTTCAAATTTTGAATTGATTGTTATGATAATAGATTTTTCATGCACTAATTTCAGGTCCTTTAAGGACAAAGCAGAATTTACTATGAAAGCTGATGCTTTAAAGTCAAAAGTTGACAATACATTTGAGGCAGATCTTGTTTTAGGTAATTCTGTTTCTCTGCTAAAAACTGCTGTTGTATATGGTGCTAACGCCAGCGGAAAAAGTAATTTTATAAAAGCTTTTCTTGCCTTTACATGGCTAATTAAAAACTCTCACAAATTTGAGCTTGATAAACCAAAGATTAACTGTTACGAACCTTTTGAACTGGATGTTAATACTCAGAAATTTCCTGTAAATTTTAAAATTTCTTTTATTATAGATCATATAAAATATGATTATGAAGTTTCCTTTGACGCGAAAGTAGTGGTTCATGAGAAACTGGACTTTTCCCCTAAAGGGCAGATATCCAATATGTTTGAAAGAAAACTTACTGAAACTCAAGATTATGATGTAATCCAACTTGGAAAAAACTTAACTGACAAAAGAATTCCAAAAAAAGTATTCAAGAACCAGCTTTATCTCTCAAAATTTGGTATAGATATTCCTCATCAGCAGCTAACTCCAGTTTTTAGATATCTTTCAAATATTAACGTGTGGAATGCTTATGATAAGTTTAGTATTTCTGAATTAGCAAATGAAATATCAGTTTTAATTTCTCAAAAGGAAAATGAGAATTTGAAGAACAGATTAAGTAAACTGATTCGAATTTCAGATACTAAAATTGAAAGCATTGCTTCTAAGGAATTAAAAAGAGAAGACTTCAGACTTCCAAATGTAATTCCAGATGAAATTGCTAATGAATTTTTTGAAAACAACAAGGTCAAGACATTTTCCTATCATAAGTTGTTTGACGGTAAAAAGGAAGTCGGCATCAAAGAATTTGATTTCAACAAAAAAGCTTCTACAGGTACGAAAGTGCTTTTTGCCCTAGGCGGAAAAATTTTGCAGACCTTGGATAGCGGTGGAGTAATTGTCTTTGATGAGCTTGATAACAGCTTGCACCCAAAACTATGTAAATTCCTAGTTCGATTGTTTAACAGTAAAATTTCAAATCCCAGAAATGCGCAGCTTATATTTGCCACACATGAAGTTACGCTCTTGGATAAAGATGTGTTCAGAAAAGATCAGATATGGTTTGCACAGAAAAATAATTTTGGAAGTTCTGAGATGTATTGTGCCAATGAATTTGAAGGACTCAGAGATGACACCAATTTTGAGCTATGGTATAGGTCAGGCAAGTTCGGCGGAAACCCGAAAATAAAGGAAATTGAATTTATCTACGAATAAACTATGGCAAAAAAAAGAAAGCCTCAGACCACTATCTTTATCGCTTGCGAAGGAAGCAATACTGAACCGCTGTATTTTGAAAAGCTTAAGGAGATAATGGAAGAAGACGATCATTACCCATTTGCACTTACTATATATCCTGATAAGATGGTACACAAAAAGCCAAAAACAGATGCTGTTGGTCTGGTAAATGAAGCCATTACTAACCAGGGAAGCTTCGATGAATTATGGGTTGTTTTCGATAAAGACGGCTACACCAAACATGAAGAGGCATTCAAGTTAGCAAAAGACAATAAGGTCAATATTGCTTTTTCCAGCATTTCCTTTGAATCATGGGTGCTTCTGCATTTTGAAAGAAATAGTACCGCATTTTCAAAGTCCGCAGATATCATTAGTCAGAAATTTTTAGCCAACACTGCATATTTAGCGGATTATGATAAGTCATCCGACTATAACCTTTATCCGAGAATCGAGGATAAAACCAAAATGGCATTTGCAAATGCTTCTTGGCTAAGAAATTGGTTGGAAAGGAATAATCCAGGTAATACGATATATCAGTCGAATCCTTATACAGATGTAGACAGCCTAGTAAAAAAATTGGTGCTGGATGATAAAGTTTACGAATATAGAAAATTAGGATATAGCCTAACTTTTGATAAAGTTGAAATTACGTTAAACGATATCGGAGGAAATTATGAAGCGGAAATCAAAAATGTGGGTAACGCAAGCGTGATCTGGAATGAATTTGCCTTTTATGATAATAGAAGAAATAAGATAGCTGTGGTCAATTCAATTGTGCTTTCAGGAGAAATTTCCCAAAAAGTTATAACTCGGATTGCTACAAGTCCCGAAATATATATTGAATTCAGAAATTTGAAACTGGAGGTAGACAGTACCCCATAATCCGCCTCTTCTTCTCACTCAATAATCATTAGAGTGTATGAAAGTCAATTACGAAAGATAAAATAAGCAGTTTGGACTAGACGCCCCACATATTAAACTCGCTACATTATTTTTTCCGACTGATTTTCATTTTCTTAAATGTTAGGGTTACAGCCATACTATAGGAAGGCAAAAAATAATGAATGTATTTTTTTAATAACCTTTTTATTCGTTGGGTTAAAAATTCATCTTAACTTCTTGTGTGTGTGTGTGAAAAAGTATGAAGTCCAAGTGTTACTTGTTTATAACTTGGTTCATAAGTATCTATGAGTATTATAAAGAATAAGATTCACCATATCTATCTTTGTATAGTTAATTTGTTTGGGCAAAATAACTCGATTCAAATGGTTTGGTTAGAAACTTCAGCATTTGTATTTAAATCTGCTACTGAAAGGGGACTATACACAGCAGGGCTATGGCACTAAGGTATGAGTAGTATGTATAGGAGGTTGATTAATAACCTGAGAGTTGATACCAATCTGAAGAGCATTAATCGTACTGCTTCAGACACGTGATGGGGAGGATGGCTCCGGAAGGAAGTTAACTTTAACCTTGACTGTGAGTGATAACCTAATCGGGTAGCCGGTTTGGGGAAACTCACTATGCACATTCCAAAGAGAATTCTCCATAAGGAATTTAGATATTATATAGAGAATATATAAATAAAAAAGGTCGAAAAAATAAAAAAATCCCCAAAATTTTAAAAAAATTAAGGTGGCTTAAAGCCGGATAACTAACAAAGTTGTCATGTCGAATTTATTTATTTTTTGCGCAAATTCTAGGTGGTAGGTTTTGGTTGCATAAAACCGAAAGCGATCAAAAACAAACAATTAGTATATAAAAACCTCGTCCTGCTGGCGAGGTTTTTTTGTCATGTACGGTACAAAACGAAATATTTTTAATGTTTAATGAAGAAAACGGAAATCTTCAGGCACTTTAGAAACTCCATTTTTTTGAAGATTTGATGTCACAGCTTATCTAAAATAATCGAACGTAATTTGCAAAAATCATTAAAACAAAATGTTTAGCAAAATATTTTTTTGGGTATCGTCTTTCATCTATAGCCGAACAAATACCTTGCAATCGTGAAGGCTTCAAAAAATTACGTTCATTTAATGTTGAAAAACTTGATGTAAAAAAGCTTTTTTTTAAACAACTTTTTTGAGATATGGAAATATTTGTATGCAAACAAAATATCATGAACACAATATTATTAGCATTATTATTTGTTTTAGTCTTCAATGTTGTGATGACAATCATCTTAAATTTTGTAGAAAAAGATAGAATATCTCTGATGGCAAATTTTTTTGAAAAGGTGCTTCCAAAATTACCATTTAGCAAAATGTTCTTGGAACGCAGAAAGAAATGAGTTTAGTTTTTTATTAATATGACAAATTTTATTCTATCATTACGAATTCCGCGATGCGTGGATTTAAATTTAATTATATTTTATTGATTACTAGATGTATATGTGGATTTTGTTTGTCCAGATATAAACAATGCTTTTGATAGGAGTAATAGTCTCTAGATTGTTTTTTGGTAGATTTCTTTGATATCTATTAAAATAAGCTAGATATTCTAGTCAAGATATGGTTGTGTCGTTGTTCTTTCGAAATTGCTCTTCGACAAAATGATATAGTATCCTTTATTTTAATAATAATTATAATTGATACTTTACGGTTTTCCTCATTTTAACTAAAACAAAAATTAATACTTTAGCACTTACATATTTTTAATTATATCATAGTTAATGTCATTTACAGTTTCAAATAAATCCACTAGCAAGTGCGGAAAATATTTCTTTTCCATATTCACTCATACTTTGAGCATGGAAAATTTAGACAAATATATTCTAGATATCATGTACGATGAAGCTAAGTTGAATTATCTTTTTCAAAAAGATATACCATGCACTAAGAAAATGAGAATCCTGCAGTTGTGTAGATTTGTAGACAATGAATTTATTAATAGGGAATCAGAAGTAGACGAAAGTGAAATAAAGAAAGTAATAAAGGATAATGCTGACCTTCAGTCGTACTATACTTTCTTTGCAGAAGCATTGTTGGCAAGGTTAAATATAGATTATGTTGACACTGAGCTTGTGAGCGGAGTTATTTCTGTGAAGGACAATGCCAAGAAAGTCAGCACTGGAGCTGATGTTTGCATGTTTTCAGATGCCAGTCTGGTAATGGGAGAAGCTAAATTCTACGGTAAACTTTACGGAGGAACTTACAATATTATTAAAGATAACTCATTTAAAAGTAAACTTGAGGATTATATTAAAAACCTGCTGAGCTCCGATACGGAAATAATTCTAAAAGGAATTACTGGCGATATATGTGAGAAAACGTCAGATGAGATAAAAAAACTTCCACTAATACTTTCGGGTTTTGTGCTTCATACCAAAGAAGAGGATAAACACTATACAAAATCATATAATACGGTAGATAAGATAAAAATTGCTGGTTTTCCAAGCAATTATAAAGTTCATTTGTACCATTTGCCTGTAGAATCCAAGGAACAGTTAATTTATAAAGCACAAAGGACTGCGCTGGATCTGATAATTAAACTAAGATCATGATAAATCAAAACAACAGAGAAGATATCATTAAACTGCTTGATAGCAATGCAGATGAGGTAAGTATAAAAGATCTTTTTCTTTATGATTTATCGCCTTATTATAAGGAGAAAAAAGACGAATCTTTTTTTTCAAAGCAGATGGAGTTTATCCTTGAGAAAAATGTAATCAATCACGGCAACAGGAGAATTTCATTTACTGACGAGCAGAAAACGCTTTATGACCAAATTGTGCAGAACAAAAGAGTTGTAATTTCAGCTCCGACCAGTTTCGGAAAAACGATGCTTATAAAGGAATATATTTTTAACGAGCAGCCTGATTGTATAGTGTTTCTTGTACCAACCAATTCGCTTGCCGACGAATTGCTGGAAGATTTTAATTCTATTTTCAGGCCATGCGGATACACGATATTTGATACTCTAAAGAGCGAAAGCGTCATTGCGAAAAAAAGCATTTTTATTGGAACCCAAGAGAAATATTACCAAATCTATGACGAATACAAGGTGGAAATCGACCTTTTTGTAATTGATGAGGCATACAAACTCAGTGATAAGATCAATAGCAGTAGGGAAGTAATCCTCAACAGGGCTTTTATCGATACACTCAGTGTTTCTAAAAAAGTAGTTCTTCTCCTGCCCCTTGTGAACAAAATCAATGGTCTAGAGGCTTTTGAATTCAAGATCTGTAAGTCAGAATATGCCCCAGTTGCTAAGAATTTCATAGCTGAAGCGGACTTCTTGGGCATAGTCCTGGAAAAAGTGCATAACAGTAAGGAAAGCAATCTAATTTATTTTAATTCGCCAAATGATGCAGAAAAATTCTTTGAGACTAACCTAAAGAAAAGCACGGTTTTTTCGGTACTGCCGAACTCATGGGTGCAAAGGGTCGAGTCAGATTTCCATCCAGAGTGGATTCCTATAAAGGCGCTGAAAGCAGGCTTTGGAATCCACTATGGTCCTATGCCCAAGTTTATGCAGAAAAAAGTCATTGACCTTTTTAATAATGGATTGATAAAGAACCTTTTAGCAACTTCATCGGTTATAGAAGGTGTAAACACGCCAACTAAAAATATTTTTATCACCACTGCCAAAGATATAATGGGCGGCAAGAACATTATTAAATTCAAGAATCTGATCGGAAGGGCTGGAAGGCTTGGCATTCATAAGGTGGGTAATGTGTTTTACAAAGCTAAACACCAATCATATTTTGATCTTTGTAATCTTCCTTACAGTGCTCTGAGCTTAGATTTTTTAATCAAGGACGAAGCGCAAGTTATTGAGATTAACCGTGAAGAGGAATATAAAAGCGTATATCTCAACGGATCAGTTTCAGGTGATTCCGAACAATCCTATAAAGAGAAAACCAAAAGCTACTTGGACGATTCCTTTAATGGTAAAATTCCTCTGGAAGTCATCAGTTCACTGTTGAACAAGTATGGCTTCACCATCACGCAGTATACAGACTTGCTAGAATTTGTCAGAGGACCGGGTACTAATCTTTTCAGTATTCTAGCTAAACTAAAAAGCCTAGATACAACAAATGTCAACAATAATAGTTTGAGTACTATTCTGAGCTCCGGACATCCCACAATACCGGATATTGTGAAAGTATTGATAACCAATAAACACTTTTCGAAAATGGAAATTTCACACGTTGTTTCTATTGTAATTAAAATGATCTATAATGTAATTCCCTATAAAGTTATTCCTGCGATAGAATTTATTATTGAACTGGATGACATTTATGTGCATTACAATAACAGAAGACTTATTAACCCAAAGGTTAAAGCCGAAGCAAATAAAAATAAGGTAATGTTTCTAAATAAGTTCATAGGTGACAATAATGTTAATGTTGAAGAGTCTAAAAAAGTTATGACTAAACTTTTTGAATATGGAATTCCCTATTTTAGGGTGCGTAAGCATATAAACGATATAGTAGAGAGAGTGTCTGAGAATTTCTCGGCTTATGATATTAAAAATGTAATTTTAGAGACAAAATCAATGAGTGACTTAAGAATTTATTTTGAATAATGCCTTGAAAAAAGACTTTATAAATCTGCAATATATGTAAATTAAGCACTTGTATTTTTCTATATTTACGACGATCTTAAAATATTTACAGAAGTTCTGATTAAAGTTAAGTTTTTTTTGCCCTTTATCGAAATATATACTAATCGACGGTTTTTATAACTTTTAATGAGGTTTTACCGTTATATATAAACCGCCTTGGTAGTGAGTATATTTAATTTGTGCGATTTTGTCAATGGTTGAGCAAATAAAAAACAGGAATGTCTTTAAAGTAAAATTCAATTATAATTTTGTTATCGATTATTGCAGAAAAAGAAAAATTCATATTAAAATGCGAAGACCTTCAAAATTTGAAGGCCTTCATTTTTAACCTGGGCTCTGGGATGGGTCACTACTTCTTGGATAAGTTCGCTCCTCTTGAAATTTGCCGTCCTGTTTATGGATGATTACATTTGAATTTCCATTATGATTTTTAGCGTACTCAATTGTTTTTTGCATTACTTCGGCTTTAGTGCTTCCTGTTGTTGACGCTCTCTGGCCTCCTTCAACTTTTCCTTCCCAGCCTTCTTCTGTTTTCGTGACGTGATACGTCTTTCTTTTAGTCATTTTATAATATTTTAGTAGTTAAAATTTGTTGATACGATGACTCATTAATCCCCAAAGTCCATTTTTTCCTCTGACCAGTACGATGCGGGTATGATTTGATTCTGTCTGATCCAGTAATGGGACTTACACTCAAAACTACGATTTCCTATGGATGGGAAAAGAGTAATTGATTTACCATTAAACGTCAATTCCCAAAAATTTGGATTTATAGGAGTTATTACCTTGCTACCGCATCCGCATGCGCATAGATGAACCGCAGTTTTATATTGAAGTGTAATATAAAGCACACCCTCTTCTAGTTCCAATGGAATGGATTCTACAAAACTATAGATCAGCGAAGTCTTCATTTATAATTTTTCCTGTATTAATAAAGTAGAGATTGTTATATTCTCCTTTTAGATCTTGATAGAATCCAAAAATCTTTTTCCAGCGTATAACAGCTAATGTGGCATTTAAACAATTCAGTTCAGCAATCTGTATATTTGTAGAATATTGGTTTTCAATTATTTCTTCTGCGCCTATACGGTTTTTAAGATGCGTATTGTTTTGATATGTTCCAACTGTAACTCGTATCGTTCCCAGAAGTTTGTTTTCATGGCGTTGCATACCCATTCCAACATCTATAAATGGGATTTTTAACTCAAGCAATGATTTCGTAATAAAGTCTCGTGCTGTATTTTTATCGACACTGATGAAAACAAAGTTATATTTTGAAAATTCATGAATATTGTTTTCAGTTACAAACGTCGGATGTGTGACTATTCCATGACGCATTTTGGAATATATTTTGGAATAATACTCAACTTTCAAAACATTACTGGTCGTTCCAAATTCGTCTGAACCTGCTGCACCTGGGGCTCTAAAAGCATTGTGAACCTGAAATTCATCTCCGTCATATAAGTGAATTTCCATTATATTAGTTTTAGATATAAGGTCAAGAATGTATGAACCGGTTCCTCCCAAGCCTATAATTGCTATTTTTTGTCCTTCAAACTTTGTGTTTAAATCAGTGATGCCGGCTCTAGATGAGTTAGTATCTGGGTATTTAAAAATATCATTCATTTGTTTTTCTGTTTATTGGTTTGCTAGTTACCGAAATATCTATTGCCATTGCTTGAGAGCATAAAATTTCTGAATAAGTCCTTACTTTTTCATAATAATCGGGATAGTTTCCACTAATAGGTTTGCTGGAAAAGTAATGATTAACTGTTATTTTGTTTGTAAGATCATGATTGCTTGAATTATTTATAACACCCCTTAATACTACACCATTATTGTCGCATGGAGTTTCACCAATAAAATAGATAGTATGATCAGGAGGCAATCCTACTCGGAAAGGAGTTGCTAGCGTAAGTACGCACACTAATGTGCCGTATTTAACTTCCTTGATAGAATTTACATATGGGATTTGGTGAACCAGCAGATGCTGGTCACCTATAATCTCAATATCGTAACCTGACTCCCATAATTTCAGGAGATCAGGACTATGACTGACAAGTTGCGGTAGCATGGAAAATCATTTTATTTTTAACAAATACAGAAGAGTCTTTAATCATTGAACCCTCAATGTTTTGTTTAGGTCCATCTTCGTAGGCTACAGTGTATACCATTGTAGGGCTGTCGTTATAATTTCCATAAGCAAGAACAATAACCTCTTCAAAAGTTATTTTTGGTTTTTTCCATGAGTGATTAACTCCGGCAACGTTGATAATCACTTCAAAATTTATCTCGACAGTGTAAAAACGCTCGATTGAAGGGCGTGCTAGATCAACTTGCTCATCATCCTCAATTAGGTTATCTAAATATGGTTTCTTATTGTCTAAATAAATTTTGTCATCAGCATCAATACCTGCTATTTCGCGAATCTGCTTGCCGTTTATAAACTGCTCTGGCCAATCAAATAGTTTTCCATTAACGGTAAATTTAAGTTTCTCTGCAGTGTAGAAATCTTCAATACCTTGCCTTGCTAAATTGACTCTGGTATCTTCAAAAATCAATTCGTCCTCCCATGGTTCAGTGATTTGTAAATAAAGTTTGTCATCACTTTTGATTCCTGCAATTTTTCGGATTTGCTCACCTGTAATATACTGATCAAACCATTCGTAACTCTTTTTATTGACTACGAAATTCAGTGCCGGTTTACCGGCGTTTTCTTTGTTGTGCTGCATAGCAATACGATTTTAAGTTTAAAATTAGTGACCCACACTAAGTATGTAGGTATTGTATAATATTATTTCGTATTGCTACTTGCGTAGTTCGATGAGAATTACTACTTTTGCAGTACAAAATACATAGGGATTTGAGATGAGAAGTCTCAAAATAAAATGCTTCGACACATTACCCTCTAGAAACCGCCTAATTAATTATTCCACTAATTAATTGGGCTTTTTTTTTTCTTTTCTCGGCTTTCTTTTTTTTTTGTAAAGGTACAATTAAATTTATATCGCACAAGTTTTTCTATACTTTTTTTTTATGTATAGATTTATAAAACTTTTGTATAGATTTATAAAATTTTTTATATCTTTGCGGAAAAATTAAATTTAATTCACTATGGCTTTTTCAGAAATAGATGCGTTTTATAATGAATTAGGATTGAGGATTAAAACACAAAGACTTGCCCTAAATATAACTCAAGAAGCGCTCGCGCAAGAATTAGAATTAACGAGAGCGTCTATTATTAACCTAGAAAATGGACGACATAAACCTTCTATTTATCAAATTGTATTAATTGCAAAGTATTTTAATATTGATTATACGATGTTAGTCCCTATGCCTTCGGAATTAGTTGTAGAAAAGGAGAAAAAAACTGTTCCTGACCTAAGTAATATGGTCAGCGATCAGGAAGAGATAGATAGTCCTTCTAAGCAAGCTATTCTTGATTTTTTGTCGTCTGTTAAAAACAAATAACATATGAATGTTAAACTTATAAATAGTAAAGTAAATGCAATTTTAAGATCATATTCTGTATTAGAACTGCCAATTGATATCGAAGCTATTGCTAGAGCTCGTGGTCTTAAAATAATAGGATATTCTTTAGGTGATGATGTATCTGGATTGTTATCAATCGAAAATGGGGTTGGAACGATTGGATATAATCATGATGAAACAAATATTCCAAGAAGAAGGTTTACTATTGCTCATGAATTAGGACATTTTGAGTTACACAAAGATAAGTCTGATCTATTTGTTGATAAGCAATTTATTTATAGAAGTCATAGCTCAGGAGATACACCTATAAAAAAAGAAATGGAACATGAGGCCAATATGTTCGCATCAAATATTTTAATGCCTACATCTCTCTTGCGGAGAGAAATTGAAAAATACGATATTAGTGAAGAAGGAATAAAACAGCTGGCGGAAATTTTCAATGTAAGTACAACTGCAATGTCAATACGTATTTCCAGTCTAGGTCTAATTTAACTTAAGTAATTTAAAATTTTATGCCAAAGGAAAAGTGGTTAATTGATCCTGCAGAGTTAGACGAATTTCAACGTGATATTCTTGGTCTTGGACTGAACGATAGCTATGCAGTTAAAGGTTGTGCGGGCAGCGGAAAGACAATTTTGGCATTATATAAGGCAAATGATATCAGGATTGAAACTATTGCAGAGGATGAAAATGCAATACCTAGTTTTACGATGATTGTATATACAAAAGCTCTTAGAGAATTTATACGATCGGGTATAATCGAGTTAGGAATCTCAATTAAACAAGTGATACATTGGGAAAAATGGGATGGAGATATGGTTGATCATATTATTGTAGACGAAGCTCAGGATTTTACCAAAGGAAGAATAGATGTTTTTAATGATTCAAAGTTAAAATCACTGATGCTTTATGGTGATACACAGCAAAAACTTTATCCGGGAGGTATGTCTATTGAAGATACAGCCTTATATCTCGATATACCCCAAAAAGAGTTGCTGAAAAATTATAGATTGCCGAAGTCTATTGCATCAATTGCCTCTTATTTAGGTGATGATAAACAGTTAGAAGATAAATGTGTTAAAACTGTAATTGAAAAACCTCGTTTGAAAAAATTTGAGTCCTGGCAAAAAGAATTGGATTTTATAATAAATGAAATTAAAACCCGAAATCTAACTGACGTAGCAATTTTAGTTCCTTTTAATATAGTAAAAAGAGCGAAAAGTAATAACGAGCATCGTAATGTAGAAACAATTAAGCAGTATTTTGATAGTGTTGGGTTTCGTCACGAAGTTAAAATGAGTGAAGATGAATCTAGTGCATTTGAATTAGATTTTGATTCAGAAAACCCTAAAGTTATGACATTTCACAGTTCAAAAGGTTTGCAGTTTGAGACAGTTTTTATCCCATTCTGTGACTATCCTAATCATGATGAGTGGTTTGACAGAAATTTTGGAAATCCATTTTATGTTGCTGTTACAAGAACTTACAAAAATCTTTATTTTACACATTCTGAGAGGTTATCCCTCTTTCTTAAAAATGTACCATCAAATAAATTTGATTAATTAGAATGCATTATTACTACCCCCTTTCATCAAAAGATTTTACGTTTGAAAATATTTTTTCAAGTGAGTCAATTTCACCTCCATTTTTTTATAAGAATAGAGGTTTTGGTATTGATTATTTTTATGTAATTCCTATAATTAATCATAATAATGCAATAATATTATTTAGTAACCCTCCTATTTACGAGTTAACTGATAATTATAAAATTATTCTACAGATTGATGAAAATTCTCTTGATCTAGACAATCTTATTTTTTTGCAAGAAGGAGTCTTTGCTTATCAAAAAACAATTTATCTTGATAAATCTAATTTTATATTGAACTTCTTTTCTGAAAAAGACAGACGTGTTTCAATTTTAAAAGCGGCTACTTCTTTGCCAACTAAAAATGTTGAGAAATTTTTAAATAACTTTAAAGTAATAGATGAAGAATCTTGTATTAGTTTTGATTTTAAAAGTGAATTATACAATTTAGAGACTTCTAGTAGTAAAATAATACTTCAAGAAGATAAAAAGTTTAATCAATTTAAAGGCTTGGTGTATGGTATCACAACAGGTCTATATAATTACCAGCCAGAGGGCGAAAAACTTTTCAGGAGACTTTTAAAAGAAATAGTCAACTCTTTTGCTGAACTTAAAAGCAGATTTGCTGATGGAAATGCTTCATATTCGAAAAATAAAGATAAGAACAAAGAGAATGATAATTATTTTTATACAAAACAACTTCTTGATTTAATTGATCTTGCAAAAGAAACTTATTATAATGTTTATGGTGAGTTAAATTTTAACGAGGATGTATTAGCTGAAATTTTGTACGAGAAATTGGAGAGCGTTTCATCATTAGAAGAAGCTAAGCAATTTATTAAATTTATTAAGATAAGAGATGAAGCTTTTGATACTTTAGAATTTCAAGACTTAAAGAAGAAGTTTTCGAATTACTCCAATTACCAGCAAAATGAAAGTCCGATTAATAGGCTAGGTATTTTAATTAACCAATTTGTCAATAAATCTATAAATAACACAAAAAATAAATACGATTTAACTGAATTAAATGACAATATTAAAATTCTTATTTACGAAATTGATCAATATGCAGCAAACTCCTTGAGAGGTAATTCTCATCATGAAAATTTTTCAATTGATAGTTTGGAATATGATTTTAATAAGAATGAAATCAATATTAAAAATAAATTTCATGGATTATCAGATAATGAATTATTTGATATGGTTTCAATAAATAATATTATTTTAAAATTCTCTGATAAAAATGATAAAATACTAAGAAAAGATGCCATTTTACATATTGTAAAGGAAGTTGGGGATTTTTTCAGTAAAGGAAATAAAGAGACATTGCTTTACCAATATTTAAATAATGAGATTGATACTTATGCATTTGAAAAAATTACAAATAGTGTCATGAAGAATTTTGTAGCGTTTATTTTTAATATAGAGAGCCTTGAAAAACTTGAAAATTTTATAGGTAAAAAGAATATTGAAAAAGATTGGATGGCATATTCTTTTTGGGGGTCATTTAACGGATTTGCAAATCTGAGTGGGAATTTCACTAAAACATTATTTAGTACAGAAGGAGAAAATGTTCAACTGTATCTTGATCAGTATTTAAAAAAATATGTAGAAATTCTAAAGAATTTTAAAGTAGATCAGACTTTGAGACTACCAGCCTCTAAGAATGAAATTAATAATAATGAAGAATATTTTTCAAACAGTTCAATAAGTAATTTCTACGTAAAAGTAGTATTTGGAAATTATGATATATCAAAGGAAGGTTTAATATATTTAATGTCAATAAAGGATAAAGAAGAATTTTGCAAAGAGGCCAAATTAAAATTTAAAATGGGTAAAAAAAAGGCCGAAAAACTTTTTGCTACAGTAAAGCAAAATTTTGACTCGCCATTATTATTTAACTAATAGTCACATCTTATAGCGTTATATTTGTGAATAAAATAATGCAAGTTTTTTTTAAAATAATAATTATTTGGAATCTGTATGTTGAGTTAATTACTTATTGGCAATTAATTTTACAACTGCATCTGGGATAATTAGTACATCCTAGAAAATCTCCGTAAATCCCATTTCTTTTTACCATAAATCCGCTCTCGCATCGGGGACAAAGAAAGTCATTATCTAGTATCTCCAGATTTCTATATGTCTGATTACATTGTGGAAAATGTGAACATCCCAAGAATTGGGAAGCAGTTAGCGAGTTGGTTCTAATCATCAGTTTTCCTGTCTGACAGTAGGGACAGTTTGTAATGTTGATTTTACCATTATGTGAGGTCAGTAGGTAATTATGCTCTTTTAATAATTCTTCCCCAAAAACGGAAGCTTCAGATGGAATAAGTAGAATTGCTTCGTTTTTTGTACGTGTTAAAGCTACATAAAAGAGTCTTCTTTCTTCGGCAAACTGGTACTCTTCCTGATCGCTGAGAAGCAGTGATACAATGGGATCATCGGTCATTTTATTGGGGAAGCCTAATAGGTTGTTTCTCAGGTTAAGGATAATGACATTATCGGCTTCCGTTCCTTTGGATTTATGAACGGTCATGAACTGGATGTCCATGTGTTCAAAACCTGTAACTTGCAGCTTTCCGCTGGCTTCAAAGTATTTTATCCTACTATACGGGGTCAGCCTTATAAGATCGTCTATATCAAAACTGTGCCTGCCCAAGACCAGAATTGATTTATTTCCATATCTGCTGGCTAAGTATTGTAGCTCTGTTATGAAAGTATCCTGAACTTTCTCGGAAGTGAAGTGGACAATTTTAACCGGATCGTCCAGATTTTCCTTTTTTGACTTCGGTTTTTTGATAATCTGCTTTGGATTTTTCTGTACAAATTTTGAAGATATATCTATTACAGATTGCGAATTTCTGTACGTCTGCTCGATAAACAGTTGCTCGTATTGGCCGACATGTTTACCGAAATTACTAAACAAGGATATATCGCTTCCCGCAAATCGATAAATAGACTGCCAGTCATCTCCCACACAGATCAGCCTTGCGCCAGAGATTTCTCTTATTTGGTTTATCAGATTAAATCTGGAAAAAGAAATGTCCTGATACTCATCTATGATAATGTATTTGTAATTGTAAAGAGGTTTATGGGTTATAACTTCATCAGCAGCTTTATTGATCATATCATTAAAATCAATCTCATTGCTTTTTAATAAAGTTTTGTCGTATTTCTCAAGAATGGGGAGTATAAATTTCAGAAACGTAAGCTGACGCTCGTATATAAAATTGTTTTGGGTTTTGTTTCTTTCTGAAAATAGTTCTATAAGCGAATTTGAGTCAAGACGTCTTGACTTGCTGAGATTGATAAAGCTTTCAATCAGCTTTATAATTTCCCTGCCGAAATTTTTACCGTCCTGTGATACAATTTCATAAATTTCACTGGTGTCTCGGGGCTTCAAGGCTACATTTTTCTCTAATAGAATCTGCTCAAGTTTTTCGAGTAAAATATGATCACGGTTGTAATAGGAATAAGTCTCAAGCAAGGTTGTTTTGTGGGTTTTGTGCCTTTCTCTTTTGAGCTGCATCTCCTCGACATACTTTTTTTCAAAGAACGGCGTCAGCCAGCCGGCCTGATTATTTTCATCTACTCCAAAATGCTCTAGATAAAGGTCATACTCGTTCAGATAGAAGTCAGGACAATACAGGATTTCTCCGTGAGGATATGCTTTTTCATATTGATACTCGATTCCGTTCAGATAAAGGAAATTAGCAATAATAAGCTCTTCCACACTTTTTACCCTTTCACCCTGAATGGAATTAAGATTAGCTTTTTCAATTTTATTCAAGGGCTCGCACTTAGCTTTTAGGGTTTGAAAATCAATACCTTTTTCAGTATCTACCTTTTCGCCCAGTGAATTGGAATTATCCAGTTTATCGGGAATATTCATGTAACATGCTACATACTGCACATATGCCTGCATAGCTTCAGGATGGTCAAAAATATCTTTCTGAAGATATTCTCTGATTACCCTTGCCAGCGTATTTTCATTTGCCAGTGCCGGTTTTTGGTTATAGTGTTCCTTGATTATATCGTAGCCAAGCTTATGAAAGGTTGTTGCCTCAACTTCCGGCACAATTTTCAGCAGTCTCTCATTTAATTCAGCTACCGTTTTTTTTGTAAATGACAGTAATAAAATATCCTGTGGCGAAATCTTTTTTTGTTCGGTCAGGTACTGTACTTTGCTTAAAATAGTCAGGGTTTTGCCCGATCCTGCACCTGCAATAATCAAATTGGAATACTCATCTGTTATAACGGCTGTTCGCTGCTGGTCATCGAGTTTTTTTCCTTCTATATTGTCGAAATACGCAGACAGTTTTTCTTTCTGGGTTTTCACGTAATTCTGGTTATACCTGACGGTAAAAGCGTCCAGTTCGCTGTAGAGCTCATTAAATTCCTTTACGATATTCTCTTTACTATAGAAGGCCGTTTTGTTTTTAAAGAACTTCCAGGTGGCTGAATACTGTGCTTTGATGTAGTCACGCTCTACCCAGGTCAGGTAATCATCCAAGTTTTTCGTACGTCCAAGAAATTCGCAAGCCAGTTTAAGATTACTTAAATAATCGGGATGCTGATACTTTTTCTTATTTAAGAAATACTGCCAGACTAACGCTGTAATTAATATTATAATTAAGCTGATACTAATAGTGGGAATCATACTTGCAGCTTGTTTTTTACCTTAAAAAGGTGTGTTTTGCATTCAATTTTCCTTACTTCTTTCGGTTTTTACATGCCGATTTATTAAAGCCAAGATAAAAATTTCTTACAAAAAATAAAATTTTTAATAAGTGAAAAATTAGCAGTTTATGCATATATAAAAAGACAGTCTCTAATAGGAATTTTGCAGTCGCGGATACAATGGTTCCGCTTTGAATTATTGATACTAGTAGTAAATACTAGGTTTGACATGTTGCTTAAATGCTGGCACAGAAAAAAGTGTACCTCGAAATTTTAACATTTTTTTTAAGCAGATTTTATTTAGTTAGTTTTTTACGATGATTGTTTTACCTTTTTTAGCTGGTGGAAAGGGGAGTTGGCTAGAAAGTAAAAGTTTTTTTAATTTGATTTGCAGAGAAAGAGGAAAAATCATCTTTTGTCTGTATATAAGTGATGTCTGAAACCCAAGCCTCTGCTGGTTCTGCTGCTGTAAATTCCCTTTTTGGAATATTTGGAACAACAAAATGATTATGTTTTGAATTGGCGTTACTTTGAATTTTTACTCAATTTGCTGTACAGTCCTAACTGCTTCATGCATTTAGCCACAGTTATTCTGGATGTCTGATATCCTTGGCTTTGAAGTTCCAAAGTAATTCTTGGGCTTCCATACCGCTGTTTAGCATTAAAGTATATTGAAGCAGTTTCTTCTTTTATCATCGCAGTTCTCCTCTGCCTTTCTGATAGAGTCTGCCACGTCCAATTATAGCAGCAGCTTGGGCTTACTTTTAAGACTCTGCAAATCTTTTCAATCGAATATGTTTTTTCATGGTCTTTTATGAAAAGATAGATCATCGGCCACCCATGGAAAAGATGCTTATAGCCTTTTTTAGAATATCACGTTCTAATTCTGCTTGATTAATTTTTTTTCAAGCTCATGGATTTTTTCCTGTTCAGGACTAAGCTTTAATTTTCCTTTCCCAGGAAAACTTCCTGTTCCAAATTCTTGGTAATCCTGACGCCATTTGTACAGCAAAGGTGCTGTTATTTCAAGTTCTTTGGCCAAATTGTGAGATATTATCTCTTTCATAACTTAATTGGACAGCTTTCTCCTTAAAATTGCGCCCATAAGTTTTACGATTCTCTTTCATGCTCTAAAGTTAAGATTTAGTTCTTGACTAGAGCTCCATGCTACGTTAGCACATCCAATTTTAAATTGGATAATACCATAAGTGATTGAGAATAAAATATTAATATTATTATGATAAAAGACTATATTTTTTTTTGGAAAATGAATTGGTATATAAGTAATTTTCAATCTCAAAAGATGTTAATTATCCTCTGTTGGATATGCTGATTTCCATTCCGAATTGTAAGGATTGTAATTACATTCCCTGTCTAATTTCCACAAATTATTAGTTTTGCTCATAGGTAAACTGCTATCAACACACATATACCGATACTCACAATCTTTGCAAACTGAAATCTCATCTTTAGTGATGTGCCAATATTTTTTGAATTCTACATTTTCTAAAATATTAGTAAGTTCGACATTTATTATATTGCCAAAATCCATAATATCTCCTTCATGCCTATAGATGAATCCTTCTGAATCTATATAAACTCGCTTGTTATAGAATGAGTTGTATAATTGGGATTCTATAAATAAGTTCATATTAACATTAAAATCTGCAATATTATTTATATTCATTTTATTGTTTACAATATCGCGTTTTGTGTGTATTAATGTAGCTTTTTCCAAATCTTGAACCAATTCTTTTTCACAATTATATTTTACTATAACAGATACTCGTTCATTTAAATTGATTAAATTTTCAAAATCTAAATTTTCAGTAAAGTTCTTATTTTCAATAAACAATTGGAATATCCGAGTTGGAATATTATTAAAGAATGTGAGTACATTTTTAATATTGATTGAAGTTGTAGGAGAAATAAATCTAAAAATTATAAATTCAACTTTTGCTTTTAAAATCTGTCTTTTTATTGCTTCAAATTTAGTTTCATGAAAATTTTCAATATCCAATATTAAGCAAGATATATTGTAGGGCCTCTCATGGGAAATGCTATATTTGGGAAATTGTGCGCTGTTTAATTTTGAAAAAAAAATGAATTCATTATTTTTTAAAAACTCAAAATATTCTAAAAGAACTCTCTGATCGTTTTTGAAGGGAAAAAAATCCAAAAGATCAATAAATGTGATGTTCTTAAAGCGTGTAAGAATATCATAAAGAGGATTAGGAATGTATTCAAATTGATTTCTTTGCAGGTCGTAAATAGCACTTCTATTTGCTCCTTTAACCGGTATGCATGATGCAAATAAGTGAAATGGAATATTACTAGGAAAATTGGCCATATTAAAAGGTTTTTTTGTAGTAATCGTGACAACTCAAATAATCAGTATGATGAACTTTAGATGAACATCCCTTGAATATCGTCTTTATTTTTTTATCTGTAATTTTATTAGGCACTTCTTCTAATATTTTTAATTGAAATTCAACCCTAAATTTTTCTTCTAGAAAAGTTAGCACTTCTTTAATTTCATCAATTTCATTCATAATTTTTATCACAATTAATTAAATCCTCAGCAATTATTTTTTCAAGATTATAATTACCGCCTACTGAAACCATTCCTGATTGTCCAACAGGATTAACCTCCAAAAAAATATAATCTCCATTTTTATCTAACATTATATCGATAGAACCAGTATTTAATCCGATTTCTTCCATTAATTTAAACAGCTTTGTCTCAATTTCTTTTGGAAGTAAAAAAGGTACATTTCTATTAGGCAATTCAAAATTATAATTTCTAAAATCAATATTTGTTTGTGCATCATTTTGAGAAAAAATAGCTATTGAATAAATATATCTTTTATAGATAAAAGTTCTAACCTCAAACTCTTTATCAATTTTTTTCTGAAACAGAGAAGGGAAAAAACGATTTGGAAATTTATTTATGTCAGTTATTTTTACTTCTTTAGTGTACATAGATATTGCAGTAGTTTTATACAATATTGGGGCTACCTCTGAAATGGGCTTTGTTATTATTCGTTTATATTCTTTAATAAAATTTAAGACTTCCTCCTTGCTTGAAGCAATTATAGTATCAGGGATTGATAAGCCCAGTTCTTTTGCTTTTAATAAAACATCGATTTTATTAATTCCTCCTCTTCTAGCTAAATGCACATTGGGTATCCATGCTTTTGATTTGAAAAAGGAAAAAATTGAATTTGTATATGCATTTAACTCACTTCGCAGGTATGTATGATAACATTCAATAAGTAGAACTTCATCTTTAGTATAATTCCTTTTTAAATAATTTTCAAAATCTATTTTCACTACATTCGGTTTTACCCATCTGCGATAAAAAATAACGTTTATTTCTATGGGGCTTATGGCATTGTCGTCAAGTATTAACTTGTTGTTTACCAAATCAATTTTAAAGTTTTTCTCTGGCGTAAAATCTGCACCGTTTAAGCGTCTAAAATTTGCATTGTAAAAATAAAGCCAGTCAATAACTTTATTTGTTGGTTCATCAAAGTGATTATGCGAGAGTATTAGAATCATATTTTAATAGATAGTTTTTTAATTGAGTAGCAAAAATTAAGACCGTAATTTTACGGTCTTAATTAAATTAATCAACAGAATCACTATCATCGCAATCCATACATTGGCTATTAGTTGGATTGCATCTGGTACCTGTATCCATAGCCGCAATTTGTGCTCCTTTAAGAGATTTCATTTGTTCATTTGTTAGTTCTTTAGCGAACTTCTTTTTTTTAAAAGATTCTAATTTTGACATAGTCTAAAATATTTAAAAGATTAATAAACATATTTATATTTTTACATTCCAAAAAAACTAATTGTGATTAAAGCTCTTAATGTAATCTTCAATAGGCTCTAAACCAAAATTTTTCCGTCTTTTATTTAAATTTTGGATATCTTTAACCGGATAAAGGCTATGAATGCCATTCGTATCCCAGACCATTTGCGTTCCATAGAATTGTTTTTCATTCTTATTTTTTTTTACTCGATCATATAAATAGGCATAATTTCTGGCAGACACATTTTTGTCCCTTAATTCTTTCTTCATTGCATGTAAAACTTTTTCTTGAAAATCTACATCATTATCACAATGCTGTACTATGAGCCAAAAGTTTAATGCAGTTTCTTCACCGTTTTCCCTAACGCCAGGAAAACCGTAATTTTTAAAATATACTTTTATTGTGCGAGAATTATACTCGTCATTTTTTTTGGTTTCCAATTTCATAGAGTCAGTATATTCTTTACTGGATATTCGTTTTAAATCATATTTTTGAAGTTCTTGATCTTTATTGTACATTGTTTTTAATTTTATTTTCATGTCATTTGTAAATTCTTTTTTTTGTATTTTACACGAAATGAAGTTTGAAAATGTAATTAATAAAATGAGAAGTGTTCCTACTGTTTTCATCTTTAACTTTTTTAAAGTTATAGTGCTGTATGTATTTAAACTTTTTCTAAAAGAGTGTTTAGTTAATAAATCAGATATCGATGCTTTTTTATTTGTTGTTATTTTTTTAGTACTTATGCGTTCCATAATGGCAATCTTCTTTAATGTGATACATAGCTTCTAAAATATACATTAGCAGGGGTTAAGTTGTTTAATGAATCACCTAATCTTCTAATATAGTATCGATAAACAAACTAAGCATCTTTTAATTCTTCTAGCATAAAATGGCTCTCGGTCCTTTCTGTTGAAGCAGGATCACCATTGTCGTAAGAAGTACGCTAAAGAAGAATAAAATTATATTATCTTCTTCCTGAAATTTATTTCTAGTACTACTTGCAAATTTATTTAAAAGCACGGTATGAAGGTTAGATAATAAACCTCGGAGCGTACCAATAAAATCCATTTTACAAAAAACAGGACCAAGAGTTTGCCACTTCTTATTTGCTCATAATTTATTTGAAGGTTTTTGTTTTTTTCATTTTGCCAATATGACTCTTTTAATTCCTTATAAGAAAATTTCGTTAAGGTCTTTTTTATTGATTGAGATAATAGAAGAGTCGGAAAAACTAATAATAATAATGAGATGATGATATATTTTAAATATTTCATATGATTTAATTTCTTTCAAAAATAGAGTATCTCTATAAGATTTTAAGCATAAATAAGGCGAAAACAATAGCTTTGATAATCAGGTTTTTATATTTTTTTTTGGTGTAAAATTCGGCAATTTCGATACGAAATTGCCGAATTCCTATTGACTTAGTTTGCCCCAGATCGCATGTTTGCCTAGTTTTGACTTCGAAAATGTCATACATTTTTTATGGTAAACAATGACCTAAAGAAATAACTTATGTCTATAAATGTGGATTAAGAGTATTTATACCTAATCGCAATGTTGGTGTTTTTTAAATTTTATTAGCAACAAAGTTGATTACACTATATTACGACGTAAAAAAAAAATTAATTGCATACTATTTTACAATTGGCCAATTGTGAAAGAAATGTATCTAAATAAAGCGCTTGCAAGCAAGCCGATGACACGGATTATATGTCAATATTATTATAGTCTTTTAAAAAAATTAAGTTTTGAGGCTCTAAAAGAAATAGCAGAAGCAATAGCTTCAGAGGAATTATTGGAAAGTATTTCAGGTGGAATAATGCACGCTTGTCATGATTCAAGACCAGCTGATCCAGTACGTACTGTTCCATGCGATAACGTATAACAATCTAATACTGTCTGAAAATTATATTTTCAGACAGTATTTTAACTATAATATAGTATGAAGTCAGTATAATTATTTTTTCTGCCGTTTTATTCGATTTTTGGTTTTGCGATTAATCCAAAAACAGATTATATAGCAACACCAAATGAATTTAATATTAAATACAAAGAAGTAAACATAGAGAATAACAATGTCAAAATTTGTGTCTGGATTTCAGAACCAAAGGAAGAAGATACAGTAAAAAAGGAAAAAGCTAAAACGGTACTACTTGTGTATGGGGATTATGGAAACATGTCTTATTATGTTTCATACATTTCATTTTATACTAAATTAGGATTTAAGTTATTTCTTTTGATTACAGAGGTTTTGGAAAAAGCTCTCCATTTAATATAGATCCTAAGAGACTTTTTTATGATGAATTTGCTATGGACATGAAAAACGTAATGAGATATTGTAAACGAGACTTAAAAATAAAAAATATTAGAATTGTTGCTTTGTCAATGGGAACAATTTTGGCACCTCTAGTACTTCAAGAAGAAAAAGCTGAATTCATTATAGCAGAAGGATGTGTTTATAATATAAAAAGTGTCATTGAACGATTAAAAATATGGCCTATTTATGTTCCCATTTTAACTTCATTTACAGAATATCTGTCAAATTATGCAAGAAATAAATATGGTAACCATTATAAAAATAAATATTTTTAAGAGAATGTTTTGGGAATATCTTTTCCATCCTTCAATTTCGTTTAAAAAAAGTAATATAATTTATTCAAGCTAAAATTTAATTTGAAAGTTTTCAAATCCGATTATCTATAAGGTTAAACTACTTGAAGATATTTTGTAAATGAATGCATTAAAAAGACTTATGGCTACCTTTTATATAAATTGAGTAAAAGCTTTTTATTTGATATACTTTGTAAAAAAAATCAAAACCGTAGAATAGGAAATTAAAAATGCTCCACCATGTTTGAAAAGATATCGCTGAGACCTTTAGCTCTTATTATTTAACTGTTGTTATTAAAAAATCATTTTTGGTCTATTTTAACTTGCATCACAATTTATTGAAGGAGAAATCTAAAGGTTTTGCTGAAAAGTTTGCTGATTTCATAAACCTTTTTCTCTAGAATGATTATCATTATATAATTTAAATAGTTTTGTAAGATAATTTTTCTTTTAAGAATGCAAAAATGTATATTTGAGCTCAAAAGTTGGTGCTTGCAGTAGAAGCAGCGAACAATTTTTTAATAATGCAAAATTAATAGATATTTAAATATGATAATCAAGCATAAGGCATTTGTACAAGATATTGTTTTAATCTGCGTTAATTCTAATTGAAGCTGAAGTGGAAGATGTAAAAAGAGTTTTTATTCCTGGCGAAGAATGGCTTTACTTTAAAATTTATTGTGGGAATTATTCTGCTGATTATATTTTAAGTAATGATGTTTTGTTAATTGTTGATGTACTGTTAAAAAACAATCTTATTGATAAGTGGTTTTTCATACGATATACGGATCCAGAAAACCATCTACGAATTCGTTTTCATTTAACGGATTGTAAAAATATCCATAATGTAATGCAAATAGCAAATGCTCACTTTTCTAAATTGTTTGAAAAACATATTGTTTATGATATTGCTATAGCTACTTATAAAAGAGAAATAGAGCGTTATAGTGCGAATATTATTATTGAAATAGAAAATCTATTTTATTGTCATAGCACTAAAATTATTCAACTTATCAATAATACTGTTTCAGAATATGATGAAATAACTAGGATATTTGCGTCATTGCTTATGATGCATGACCTATTAAAATATTTTGGGATTCCATTAAGCCATTGTCAAAAAATTACAGAGGATATTTGTTTTCAATTCAAATTGGAATATAGTATGGATAGGAACAATTCAAGAAGGATTTCAAAATTATATTTAAAATATAGAAATGATATTTCATTGCTTCTCAACCAAGGAAAGAATCCTGAGCATTTATCGGGACTTAATAAAGTTATGAGGATGAGAAAAGAAGAAGTTAAGATACTGAAAATAATTTTGGAAAAAATTAAAAAAGATAATGAGATAACTTCTTTGCAGCTTATAATTTCTATCGTTCATATGAATGTTAATAGGACTTTTAGGTCTAAACAAAGAGAATATGAGATGTTATGTTATAGTCTAATGAATCAATACTTTAAAAGTGTTATAGCCCAAAAATGAAAAATTTTTATGTACTATTCTTGTCGTTGATTATGACAAATATTTTTTCACAAAATAAAGCTCATTTTCATATTCCAGATTCTTTAAAGGGAATGAGTTTTGAAACTTTAGAAAGACATTTTGATAATTCAATACTCGACACTAAAAAGCACGCTGTTTATGCTAAAACATATTACCAAAAGTCCAAACTGCAAAATGACGATATTATTAATGCGAATGGAATGTTTATGCTTGCGTATGTTTCCAAGGAGGACTCTTTGTTTGCGCTAACAGATTCAGTAATTGCTCTCACTAAATATAAAAGTAACTTAGTCTTTCCCGCCAAAGCCTATATACTGCGAAGTATAATTTTTTTTTCAAATGGACAGTTTAACAAGGCACTAGCTGAAATTATAAAAGCTGAAAAACATTCGGATAAATCTGGAAATAAAGAACAGCAAATTTTTGTGAATCAGCAGATAGGTTTAATAAAAATTGAGCTCGATAAACCTAAAGAGGCGTTACCCTTAATTATAGAAAATTATAATTATTATAGAAAGCTTAAAAGCGATTCTCCCTATTATACTTATTCGGCATGGATTCTGTCTAATATTTATAATCGTTTAGGGAAACCTGATTTGGCATTACATTACACTAATCTTTTTTTTAAAAATATGAAGAAAGATGATTTTTATTATCCATATTTTATTCTCAATAATGGGATTTCATATCATTTGAAGAAAGACTATAAGAGGAGTAATGGAGCTTTGGATGTAGCCATATCGCTTTTAAAAGATGATAAGATAAATTTGGCTATAGCATATTATTATAGGGGAGAAAATATCCTAAAAGAGGAAAAAAACGATCTAAAAGCAAAAAAATATTTTGAAAAAGTTGATGCTATATTATTAACAACGAAAGAGTTTACTTCTATTTTGAGGAAAAATTACCTCAAATTAATTGAGATTTCGAAGAGATTACAAGATAATGCGAAAGAATTGTATTTTCTAAATCGATTAATTGAAATTGATGAAAGAGTAAATAAGAATAATCTTGTTTTGTCTGAAAATATGCATCAAACTTATAATGTACCTCACTTATTATCTGAAAAGGAAAACATCATTTCAAAAATAAATAGAGAAAGTAAGATTTATATAATAATTGGATTTATAGCTTTTGCGCTATTGATTTTTGCATTATTTTATTTGTATAAGATGCAAAAGAATAAACAACTTACAGAAGAGAGATTTATAACTTTAATAAATGATTCACGATTAGAGCCAGAAGAAACAAATGATATTGAAATTGTAGAAAAAAACAAGATTAAATCTGTTGAATTACCGATGACTTTAATAAAAGAGCTGTTAAATAAATTGGCAGTATTTGAAAAAGAAGAAGGCTATTTAGAATTGAATTTAAAACTTAGTGAACTAAGCACAAGATTTGAAACTAATAATAGTTATTTGTCTAAAGTCATTAATCAGTATAAAAATAAAAATTTTAGCCAGTATATTAATGATTTAAGAATTGATTATGTTATAAAAAAAATGAAAACGGATAAGAAGTTTTGTAAATATACAATTAAGGCAATAGCACAAGAAGCAGGATTTAGCAGTACAGAATCTTTTGCCAAATCATTTTATAATAATACAGGACTACAGCCTTCTTTTTTTATAAAAAAAATAGTTGAAAACAATAAAACTTGATTTTGTATCTTGTTGATATTTTTGTTATTAAGTTCTATTTTGTTCGGAATTTATAAATCTAGAGATACGATTTTTTTCTTAAACTTAGGAGCAGTATATATTTGCAATACTTATTTTAAATTAATTAATATCATGAAAAAAAAGAAATTAAAATTAGCAAATGAGTTATCAATTGATAAATTCAGAGTAGCTGAATTAAAAAATCCTAAAATAATCATTGGTGGTCGAAATGAAGAAGACAACGGGGGAATAGTAACAGCCGATCCCGCTAGAAAAAGATAAATAGGTTTGTCATATTTTTTTCTATATTACTATTAAATTATAATTAAATGTCAAAAGCTAAATTATTTCAAATTATTATATTCTCATTTTTTGTAAATTCTTTAATCGCGCAAAAAGATATTCTGCCTGAAAAACAATTTACAGAGAACTTTTTTGGAAGAACTCTAAGTGATCCATACCGCTATATGGAAAATCCTAAGGATACATTAGTTCAGCAGTGGTTTAAGTATAATAGTTATAAAACTCGATCTATTTTAAATGGCATTTCAGGCAGGAAAGAAATAGTAGATAAGTTAATAGAGATTGAAAATAGAAAATCTTTTAATGTGACATTATTAAATGTAACTGATGATGATTATTATTTTTATTTAAAAGCAACTGATAAAGATAAAACTGCAAAGTTATATTTTAAAAATGGAGAAGATGGGTCTGAAGTATTACTTTATGACCCATCAAATTATAAAATGGGGCAAAAAGATGAATACGTAATCAACTATTTAAAGCCTTCTTGGGACCATAAAATAGTTGCTTTAGGTTTGTCAAAAAATGGAGAAGAAATTGGAGAGATAGCATTTTTAAATGTTGCTGCCAAGTCTATTCTGCCAGAAGTTATTCCCAACACATGGCCTGCTGAACTAAAAGGAATTAATTGGCTTTCTAATAATTCAGGAATTATTTATCAGCATATTCCAATTATTGATTCCAATGAGAAAAACTACCTATTAAATACAGAGTCTGTGATTTATAAGTTAGGAGATAATCCTTTACAGCATAAAATAATATTTTCAAAAAACAATAATCCTGAATTTGATGTTAAGCAGGAAGATTTCCCCCTATTGTGCAAGTTTAGTCAAAATGACAAATATATTTTAGTTTTTTTAGCAGGAGCTTCTAATTATTATGATTGCTATTATGCAAAAGCAGAAGATTTAAAAAGTAATAAGATTGACTGGAAATTGCTCTTTAAGAAAGAAGATCAAATTAAAGATCAAATTCTTATTAATGAAGATTTATACTGTTTATCAGCTAAAAATGCGTCAAATTTTAATATATTTAAAACTAATGTTTTAGATTTCAATTTAGAAAAAAAGACTGTTATTGTGTCTGAGAATAAAAAAGAAACTATAGATGATTTTGTTATCACAAAAGATGGTTTATTCTATAGCACGACAAAAAACGGCGTCGAAGCTCACTTATATTTTGTTTCTAGATGTGAAACAAAAGAAATAGTTTCGCCTCTTAGTGCAGGGACAATAACAATGCAGATAAAGAATAAATTTAGCTCTGAAATATGGCTAAACTATAGTGGATGGATTAATCCAAAGCAAAGATACCGTTATGATACTGCTAATAATAGATTTATTGATGCACCTTTATCTCCGGTAATTGCTTATCCAGAATATGCAGATTTCGTAGTTAAAGAAATTGAAATTCCTTCTCAAGATGGTGTTATGGTCCCTGTTTCTTTAATTTACAAAAAAGGACTTCAAAAGAATAAATTGAATAATGTGCTTATTGAAGGTTATGGTGCTTATGGCACGTCACTTACGCCAATATTCGAACCTATATATCTGTCGTGGGTTTTAAATGATGGTGTCTATGTCGTTAGCCATGTGAGAGGTGGCGGTGAAAAAGGTGATAATTGGCATCAGGGAGGTTATAAAAGCAGCAAATCAAACTCATGGGAAGATTTAATAGCTACAGCTGAATATTTAATTAAAGAAAAAATAACCAGTAAAGAACGAATTGCAATTTCGAGTGGAAGCGCGGGAGGTATTTTGGTTGGAAGAGCCATAACTGAAAGACCTGATTTATTTAAGGTAATGTTATGCGAAAACGGCACTTTAAATACTACAAGAATCAAGGAAATTTCTAACGGCCAAAATAATATGAAAGAATTTGGGAATCCTGATATAGCAGAAGAGTTTAATGCTCTTTATGAAATGGATTCGTATCAGCATTTAAAGAAGGGGGTTGCTTATCCAGCTTGTTTAATTTCAGTAGGAATAAATGATGCCCGAGTTCCTCCAGCTATTTCAGGAAAGTTTGTTGCAAGGCTTAAAGCATCTACAACCTCTCAAAATCCTATACTTTTTGCAGTTAATTATGATACTGGACACGGGATGGATAGCAGCGATTTGCAGCTTTACAACGACTATGCAGATGGATTTGCATTTGCCTTATGGCAGATGGGGCACCCTAAATTTAAATTTTTAGGTAGTTATAATTAATTACCTTCAACGATACTTTAAGAAGAAAGAATTTTGTATCTTAATGTTAACATTAGGGATAATATTTTTTCACTATGTCTTTAATCCTATAATAAATTGATTAGCATAACAATCATTATTATTGGTAACTATTGTATTGGATGGAAATAAAAATTCTTCTAGAATAAATTTTGATTTATTTTTTATAATTGATATAAGCATTTCAATGCAAGTGTTGTTTTCAGTGTTTATAACTAAAAAATTGTCACTTTCTGTTAATGAAACATACTGAGGCAGAGATTTGCTGCCTGAAAATAGATTATCTACAACAGAGCGGAAAAAATCTTTACAGAAGATACTGCTATTTTGATTTGACTTTTTAAAAAGTTCAGGACTATTCTCCTTTGTAAATATCCATTTTGCTTTTGATATTATACAATTGCTAACTGTAATTCTTGGGAAATAGTCATGAAATTTTTCTAATATTTCTAAATTAAGGCCGATTGAGGATTTATAATTCTCAAATTGCATATCGCATAAAAAATGATAGATTGGAAGAGCTTTATTAGAATAATTATGTGCATTTGTTAATCTTGGAACAATTTCTTTATCATATTTCTTGCTCCATAAAACTAAACGACCTAAATGCATTCTTAATAAAATATCTTCAATATTAATTTGTTTCGAAGAGTTTAAGCTAGATTTTCCAAGATAAGGTATTTCGTAAGATCGAAAATTTGGCCTCTTTAATATATTACCTGTTCTCGTTTCTGGTAAATGTATTAGTTCAGCAACAATCTTATCTTTAAAATAATCTGATTCATATTTTGTAATTTCATTTGCTAAATTATTGATGTCTTCATTTCCGTAACAGAATCTGGCCAATAAATTTGCTGCGCTTGAACCGCCAATACTTTGAATTACTATCCACTCTTTTTCATTTTCTTTAACAATTTCAAAAACGCATGAAAACGTGCATGATAGATTTTCAGTAGAGAAATCGACAGTCGCAAAATCACTATTAGTGAGCTCAAAGCCTTTTTCGTTTTTTAGTGCGGCACTTTTTAGTTTATATTGAATAATTTTTTCCACTTCATTTAAGTTAATAGATTCATCTATATTTAATTTCTGATTTATATCTAATGCATCTAATAAAGGGGTGACATCAAGATTTTGAACTTTTTGTCCATAACCAATTCCTGTTTCAAAATCTAATGCCGTAACTAAGGGGATGGTCTCTCCTTCATAACGTTTAGAAAATTTATCTTTAAAATTTTCTAGAAATGTCTTTTTAGGCATTTCAGAGATTTTATTTAGAACCTTTATTGTTTTCACTATTTCTTGAGCATAAGTTTTACTTAATTGAAACTCATTAGAACCAAGGAATGAATCTGTCTGAAACAGAAATTTTTTATCAAAAGGAATATCTATATCTCTTATATTTTGGGTAATTTTTTCATAGTAAAAAAAAGGATTTTTAGCCTGGTCAATTTCCATTAATCCATTACTTATTTTCTTTATATTTTTAAATGTCAAATTTTCAGTTGCGTTCTTTGATTGGAAATTCTGAGATCTCCCCATTTTTTCATGCTTTTTTTGAGATTTATTTGCTAGGCTTTCTGATAAATTTACTAACTTATCAAAATAGTCATCGCCTGTTAATGTAAGTTCCAATTCTGAAACAAGTATTTGGTGGCGAATTAATTCTTCTATAAAATTAACTGCTGTAGTTTCTTTTATTTTATCGGAGACTAAATAAAGGGATAAGTCTTTTTTGCTAATGCCCAAATAAGACTTTTCAATTACCAAATCTAAGTAATCTGTACTCTTAACAGCTTCAAGTGAATATTTGCGTTCATCATCCAAAGTGTATTGAACATATCTGTAAAAATCCCCCAGTCTATATATGGTTGAATTTGGATAAAAAAGAATTTCATTTTGAATTATTGGATCGTTTTCTAAATCTTTTCCCAAGTTTCCAGCGAATTGCATATCAAATCGAGTTTTTCTATTAAAACTGCTTTTTTCAAGATTTAAACTAGAATTTGTATTAAGAGGGATTTGGGTTATGTTTGAAAATTTGCCTGAACCACAGGCGGAAAAAAGACCAAAAGGCGTACATCGAGTAGACATACGGCTTAAATATTTTAGAACAGTTATTTTAAGTTTGTTCCTTTTATAGGAAGGATATTGATCATCTAAAGTCCATTTCAGTATTTCATTATATAATTCAGGTGAAGCTAAAAATATAGCTTCTTTAAAATGACTACCTTTTAATATTTCTTTAATGTCATCATCTGGAATAATTATTTTTCTTGTCAGATTATGATAAAATTCTATAGGAAGTGTAGGAACCCTTATGATAAGAGTTTCAAAAAAAGTAAAATCTATTCTAGAATTCGGCATATATTTATTTTATTGAAAATGTAGGAATATTGGAGTGTCAAAAATAGTCAATATTTTACTTTTCGCACCGATATTTGATTGAAAAAAAGCACCTGAAAGTAATAAAATAATTTTTGTTAATGTTTTTAAAATCAGTATTTTGATTTTTTGTTTTCTGGTTTTTTATAAATTAAGATTCTAGATTTATAAATCTAGAATAGCTAAACTTGATTTAAATATTAACTTCAATTAGTTTTGGAACCAGAAAAGTGAGACATTTTTTACAGTAAGACGTTACCAGTAAGAAACAGATTTCTTTTTATGATAAGTAATTGGCCAATTACAGGATTATTAATTCGCTTTAGTAATCCTAGAATAACGCAAATGTTAATGTCAGCACATGACAAAACAAATTGTTTAAATGTTTAATTAAAAAAAGAATAATCATGAATTTACAAAATTTAAATTTAGTTGAGCTTAATGCTCAGGAAGTGAAAGAAATTGACGGGGGGTTTATGTTGCATTGGGGGTGGTATGCAGGAGCATTTGGCCTTGGTTTTGCGACAGGAACAGCAATTTATATGAGTGCTTAATTAATTGTTTTATTATCCTAACTTTTATATTATGATAAATTTTTCAGATTTAAATGTAGTTGAATTGACAACTATTGAATTAGTTGAAACGGACGGAGGTTTCTTGCCAATTGTCATGTTAGCATGCTGTTTTGCTTTAGGCATGTCAACAGCCTTGATGCTTAACTAAAATGCAAGGGTTGTCAATAATTTTGGCAACCCTTTAATTTCTTAAACACATAAAATGTACAAGTTAACATACAGCGTAACAACAAATAGCAGATGCTTATTCCAAGTGTTATTTGTTAATGAAAAAATGGTCGTTACATCTGTTGACGGCAAATGGAATGTTTTTCGTAAAAAACAAAATAAAAATTATGTTTTAGATTTTGATAACAAAAAAATATCACCTGTTGATTATTCGGATTTAAAAAATCAAATAAAATCTATTTCAAAAAATATTGAGATAATTAAAACCTCAATAAAAAATTCTGAAAATTTTATTCTTGGATACCCTTCAAAAGGATATGAATATGTCAGCAAAGGGAATTTTCCGCATTTAAACAGCCAAATTTCGATTGGAACAATATCAAATTTCGATAAAACATCGTATTCGGCTTATTTTAATTTTGAAAAGCAAAATCAACTACTCGACATTCTGCTTGGAGAAAATGATTTACTAATGTGTAATACAACACGGTTGACATTTCCACAAGGAAATTTAACTCAACAAATTGAATTAATTTCAATTGAAGAATGGTCTTTTACCCAAGAGTTTTTAGAAATAGATAATTATAAAACGGTTGATTAGATCTTACTGAATAAGATAAATAAAAAGTTGAAAGTAAAAAAGATTACAATGAAAGAAGTTTTTGTTAAATCAAAAAAAATTAGCCTAATTGGTGTTATTTGTATATTGCCATTAGCGGCATTAAGTATAATTCCATACTGGATCAGATGGAACAGTCATATAAAGGCTGACATAAAAGCAATTAAAACTTCTTTATCAATTTTTGAATATAATATATTGAATTCAATTACTGTAATTATTGCACCTTGTGTTTTAATCTTCATAGGAATAATTGTTCATGAGTTAATACATGCGTTATTTATGGCTGTTTTTACTAAAAATGGATTTAAATCGGTAAGACTTGGCATAATGAAACAATCTTTGATTCCATATGCACAATGCAAAGAACCTCTAAAAGGCAGAAAAATGTTAGTGATTTCATTAGCTCCATTTATTTTTTTAGGATTAATTCCAACATTGTATGCTTATGCATTTGGGAACTTGATTTTTTGGTTTACAGGTTTGGTTATGACATTAAGCGCGATAGGAGACTTTGTCTATGCTTATCTGATACTAAAGACAGGTTTAGAACACAAAATTTTAGATCATACAAATGAGGTAGGTTTTATAATAATAGACAATGATTGAACAAAAAAAGAGAATTGCAATTCATAATGGAAGTAAAAATGAAGCACTAATTTTAAAAGTCTTACTTGAAAGTTTTTCTATTCAGGTTTTTGAAGATTCATCATTGATGTCAGTTTTTAATCCATGGGGAATTTCAATAGGTAATTTAAACTCAGTAAAATTGTGGGTTAATGAAGATGTTTATGCAAAGGCAAAAGAAATAATTAGTGATTATAAAGCTGATGAATACAATCTGTAATTTATTAATTGACCAATTTAAATATGACCTTCAGTTCTGACCCAATAAACACACTCGAAAGTTTAATCTCAAAAAATAAAACTAAGAACGTTTCAATTTATTTTATTGTTATTTTGACAATAATTATTTTTTTGTTTTTGCTACCCATAGTAAAAATTGATATTAGTAGTCAAAGTCGCGGAATTGTTCGCAGTACTACAGATAATGTTCCTGTTACTTCTGTTGTAAGCGGACGTGTCGTTTGGCTTAACCTCAAAAACAACCAAGTAGTCCAAAAAGGCGATACGCTGGTGAAAATTTCAAAACAAAATCTTGAAACAGAAAAAAATACGCAGAATGCAGTATCTAGTTCTGTTATTGAACTTTTGCGAGATGTAAATTCCATCTTATCCGATAAAACTTCTTATTTACAAACTTCAACTGCCAGAGAAGACTTTTTAAAATTCCAATTACGTAAAAACGAATTACAAAGCAAGGTGTCACAGGCAATGCTTAATTATAATCGCAATAAAGCGTTATTTGAAAAGAATATTATAGCAAAAGTAGAATACGAAAAATACGAATATGAATTGCGTTCCGCTAATGAGGCACTTAAAAGTTATGTAAGCGAACAAAAATCGACTTGGGAAAATCAAAAGAGAGATCTCGAAGAACGTGTGAAAAATTTAAGCGGAAGCATGGAAAAAATTAAGATTGAAGAGAATAATTATGCCATCACCGCTCCTATTTCAGGAACTATCGAAAATTTTTCAGGTTTTCAGGTAGGATCATTTTTTAATGCTACCCAATCTATTGCGACTATTTCAGCAATAGATCATTTAATTGTCGAAACTATGGTTTCTCCCAATGATATTGGACTTATTCATAATAACCAAAAAGTAAAATTTCAACTTGACGCGTTCAATTATAACCAATGGGGATTACTTGAAGGTAAAGTTATTGATATTGACCGTAATATATCTGTGCAGGAAAATCAAACTTTTTTTAAAGTTCGCTGCGAATTAAACTCAACTGAAATGAAATTAAATTCTGGTTATAAAACCAATATATCAAAAGGAATGACACTCACTACACGTTATGTTATAACCAGAAGAAGTTTGTTTGATTTATTATTTGACAAGATAGACGATTGGCTGAATCCAAAACAGTTATCATTTAATAATTAGTATTTAAAATGGCATCAATAAAAATTAAGCAGCATGATATTAAAGATTGTGGCGCTGCTTGTCTGGCATCTATTGGAAATCATTATCATGTTAATTTCCCTATAGCCAGAATTCGACAATATGCCAATACAGATACACGTGGCACTAATGTGCTTGGTATTATTGAGGCAGCCGAAAAAATGGGTTTTACTGCAAAGGGGGTAAAGGGAGGTATAGATTCATTAGATAAAATACCATTACCGGCAATTGCACATGTAGTTGTAAAAGAACAATTGCACCATTATGGGGTGATTTATAAAGTTGAAAAATCCAAAGAAGAAAGTAAATCAAAAATTACTGTGATGGATCCTGCTTTTGGTAAAATGGAAGTTTATACTTTTGATGAATTTCAGAAAATTTGGTCAGGTGTTTTAGTTCTCTTTGCGCAAAATGATGATTTTACAGCCTATGATGAAAAAGTATCGCCTATTATGCGTTTTTGGCAATTATTACAGCCTCATAAGAGCATTTTAATTCAAGCCTTAATTGGCGCAATCATTTTTACGGTTTTGGGGTTGGCAATGTCAATTTACATTCAGAAAATAACAGATTATGTTTTGGTTGAAGGCAATAGAAAACTACTTAATCTATTGAGTGTTTCTATGATTGGCGTTATTTTAATTCAAGCTTATATAGGTTCTCAAAAAAGTATTTTTGTAATGAAGACTGGGCAATTAATTGATGCTAAATTAATTTTGGGCTATTACAAGCATTTGATGCATCTGCCACAGCGTTTTTTTGATACTATGCAGATAGGAGAAATTACATCTCGAATAAATGATGCTGTAAAAATTAGATCATTTATAAATGAAGCCGCAATTGATATGATTGTAAACATTTTTATTGTAATTTTTTCATTCGCATTAATGTTTACTTATTATTGGAAATTAGCTTTAGTAATTTTGATCATGATACCTTTTTATGCTTTGGTTTATTTCATTCTAAATAAATGCAATAAAAAAGTAGAGCGCAATATTATGGAAAATGCTGCGGAACTGCAAACGCAATTAGTTGAAAGCGTCAATCATATTCGTACTGTTAAAGAATTTGGTATTGAAGAATTCTCAAACATAAAAACGGAAAATAAATTTGTAAAACTATTGTTTTCTAACTATAAATCTGGATTAAATGTTATTTTTTCTAATACTTCGACACAATTTATTGCCTCCTTATTTACAGTTATTCTAATGTGGATAGGGTCGGGCTATGTCATTGATAGGGCGATAACTCCTGGAGAATTGTTTTCATTTTATGCTTTAATAGGTTATTTCACTTCGCCGGTTGCTTCTATAATCGGCATGAATAAGACTGCCCAAAATGCACTTATTGCTGCGGACAGGCTTTTTGAAATCATGGATTTAGAACGTGAAAAAACAGAAAACAAAATTGAAATAAAAAGAGAAAATATAGGTGACATCAAATTTGAAAATGTCAGTTTCAGATATGGTTCTCGAATAGAAGTTTTTAAAAAATTTAATGCCACACTTAAAAAAAATGAAACCACTGCTATTATCGGAGAGAGTGGAAGCGGAAAAACCACACTGATTTCACTACTCCAAAATTTGTATCCAATCAAAGAAGGAAAAATATACATTGGAGATTATGATACGCAATTTATACATTATAAGTGTTTGCGACAACTTATTGGAGTTATTCCGCAGCAACTGAATTTATTTTCTGGAAATATAATAGAAAATATCGCATTAGGAGATTCTTTTCCCAACATTCAAAAAATATTAGATTTGTCAAAGCAATTGGGAATTATTGAATTTGTTGAGAAATTGCCTAATGGTTTTGAAACTCAAATTGGTGAAAATGGAGCAATGCTTTCGGGTGGGCAGAAGCAAAGAATCGCAATTGCAAGAGCTTTATATAAAGATCCTGAAATATTATTGATGGATGAAGCTACTTCAGCATTAGATACAGGTTCTGAAATGATTGTTAAACAAGCTATAGAAGATTTTAAGAAGAAAGGCAAAACTATAATTATTATTGCCCATCGTTTAAGCACGATTGCAAATGCAGATCAGATTCTAGTAATGAAAAATGGAACAATTGTAGAATCTGGATTTCATTCGGAATTGTTGAAGAAAAAAACAGAATATTATAATTTGTGGAAAAAACAGAATTTAAACTAATCATTATTACTCTTTATAGAGAATGTCGTGATTTTATAAATAAATGAATTTGTATTTTTGTCAAAATAATAAAGTTTTTTTTTGTCATACATGCGAATGATTTTAGGAATTTCAAAATCTTCAAAAGTTACTTTTTAATAATCAGTCCTCTGTCCTGTTTCGGTCCATAAATGGAAATTTGGGCTGAAAAAGATTGACTGGATGGATCCTTAGTTATGCCGCTGATAACATCTTTACAGAACACAACTTGATGCATTATAAAAAAATGGTAAATGGCGCCTACAAGGCGCCTTCATTCGCAAAGGAGTAATATCTCTCTGAGGTGATAATCAGATGATCCAGCAATTTTATATCAAGCAGTTCGCCTGCCTGTCTGATCTTTGCAGTCGTGCGTTTGTCAGCTTCTGAGGGGTTTATGTTGCCTGAAGGATGGTTATGTGCAATCATAATGTTTGTGGCATTTGCTTTGAGGGCTGCCGAAAATATCATACGAAGATCTACTATAGTTCCCGTGATTCCTCCTGAGGACATTTCGTAAAGTCCTAAGGCTTTGAATGAATGATTCAGTAACAAGATCTTGAATTGTTCAAAATAATCTACCTTACTGTGATCCCATGAGGATTTCAAAAGTAAGTACGCGTCTTTAGATGATTTGATCTGAGGTTTTTCAGAGGTTTTAATTTTTGATTTGGGTTCTGTCCCATCTTGGAATAACTTTTATCTTTAGAATTTTAAGCCGATCAAAAGATGAATACTAAAGGTCATTGTTATCCAAAATGCATAATTCTTCAGTCACTATATTTCAAACTAAGATACACTTAGTTACCGGGATGTTGAAGAGATCATGAAAATGCGCGGAGTTCATGTTGATCATGCTACTATTCAACGCTTGGTCTATAAGTTTACACCTTTCATCGAGTTAGAAATGAAGAAGAGAAAAGACAGAGTGGGGACGAGCTGGAGATTGGATGAGACCTATATCAAAGTAAAAGGCATATGGTGTTATTTATATCGAGCCGTAGATAAATTAGGCAATACGGTTGACTTTCTTTTGACCAGAAAAAGACAATGAGCGCTCAGTCTTTTCTAATTAAAGCAATTAATAATAATTGCCGGGCAAGAGTAATAAACATTGATAAAAGCGGTTCTAATATCGCAGCAATCAAAGTCTATATCAAACGTTCATTCTCAAAGATTAAAATCCGGCAGTTTAAATATCTCAACAATATTGTCGAACAGGACCATCGATTTATAAAATGGAGGATACAAATCGGGTTAGGCTTTAAAAGTTTTGAATCGGCAAGAAGAACATTGAGCGGAATTGAAGTTGTCCATATGCTGAGAAAGAATCGGATGATTGAACCAGGGATAACTATGTTTAAATCATTCTGTAAATTGGCGGCCTAACTTTTAAATTGCTTAAAGTGTTATATTTGATTTTGAGAGATGCGACAGAACCTTTATTTCAAATAAATGCCCAAAAATTTTCAACCTTAAAAACGCATCCTTACATTTAAGTGTCTGCGCCGCAAAAAAAAATGCCCAGCTTTTATACCAGGCATATTTTTAATTCAGATTTCCACAGAATTACGTTTCTTTATCCTGCGGGCAATTAACGGCAGATTTTCTTTCATGAGGCTTAGAACCTTTTTGTGGTGTTTTGATGATTTATTTTTAAGCCCCCTGCACTGCAATATTTCGAGTTTTGAAAGCGACACTTCAATGGTTTCCACAGGTGCATTATCGATACGTGCGGAAAGGATAAGAGAATCCCTTTTCATGTAGTATTCATTGGTGAACACGCAGTGGTGCAGGTTATCTCCCTCTTCCAGAAAATCCTGTACCTTTTCAAGAACGGATATGGTAAGGTTCTGGTCTTTAAAGCACAGACCGAAAAACTGCTTTTTCTGCTGCTCGTAGATCTGCTGTGCTGACTGTATTTCAGAGCGCATTTTGTGAAGATATTTTTTGCGCTGCAATTCCCTTTTTTTGACCACAAGCCTGTCGTGGGCTTCTGAGAGGTTGTCAGGACAGACGAAGAGAGGAGTGCTGAGGTCTTTTTTAAACCATCGAAGAAGCGCTATATAATCCTCCCAAATTTTCATATCAGTAATTTTATAGCCGAACTTAAGGCACGTTTTGACTGCCTGCCAGTTCTGCTTAATCTGCTGAGAATGGGAGGTCAGGTAGTAAGACAGCATGGAAGTCTGTGAGGCTTTGAGCAGGGTTTCGGCGCATGGCTCTTTTAAAAGAGAGGTAAATAATGCCTGCGGTGCGATATTATAAAAGGATTTCTTAAATCCGTTTCTTCTTAAGACAGGCAGCACCTTAATCTGAGGATAAACCCTGTAGGGATTGATGCGGTATTTGGCATTGTGCTCAAATCCTTTAGGGCGGATTTCAAGGGGGGAGCAGAATTTCCACTGGTCATAAGCCTGCGAAAAGGCGTTGGTGCTTAAACTCATGGTGCGCACTTCACCCTTTGGGTTTATCCAATGCTGCATGACTTCTTTATGGAAATACGCCGGCAGGAAATTCTTTTTCATGTGCTTGTAGGAGCATATAATGCGCACCACCTGATATGAGCCTGCCGTGTCCACTACGGCGCTATATTCCGCCTCTTTGAAATGCACCTGATTGTACTGCTGCACTTTGAGCTTTCCAAGACAGTGCGTGCATTTAGTGTAGTTTTGGCATGAGGGTTCTTTTACATCAGGCTTCCAAGAATGCATGCATTCAAGGCAGTGGAATTTCCCCCTTGACAGCACGCCCCATTTAAGGAATATACTCTTTTCTGCCCAATTGCAGACTTCTTTTGAAATCGGCTCCAATGATTCGCTTAAGGTGCAGATTTCTTTTTCGGTAATGGTCTTAGGTGTCATAGGTCAAAGAGTGTAAGTTCAGTCTGTAGGGGTGTAGGAGCTTCAGCAGCGGGAGTTTTCTGCGCTTTTGGAGCAGGAGCAGAAATTGGAGGAGCGCAGGAGAATAAATCAGCCTCTTGGGGCTGATTTACCATTACCTGGCATTTTATTTCTTTGACAGCCGATATGGCATCATCGGTATAATACTTTTCTGCGATTGAGAAAATTTCGCTTGCGTCAAAGGCGCACTCGCCTGTTTTTTTGACTTCGCTTATGATGTACTGAAGGCACTGCTCGAGACTTTTTGAAGCTTTTGCAAAAGCAGGGGCAAACAGGCTGTCCTTAAGGGCTTTATCTTTGAGGTAATCCTCTATGGCTGTTCTGAATTTTTCTGATGGTTTCATAACGGAGTGGTTTAAGATTAAAGGCATTACTCAAAAGCGCTTCTGTAGATGTCAAAGCAGTACTCTTCGAAACAGAGCCAGCACATAAAAGTGTAGTGGGGCAGGCGGTGGCGGTTCTTTACAGCCTCTCCGAGAGACTGCTCGATTTCTTCGCGTATATTTTCCAAATCATCAAGATGGGCGATGTAGAACTTTTTACAGTCGGCATGGTAGATAAAATCGCCAATCATTCCGCTGATGCATCCCATTCTCTGCAAGTCTTCCAAAAAAGATCTAAGCTGTTCTTTTTTAGTCCCGTCATAAGATTCTATTTCTGAGAGAATCATTTTATTGAATACCCTGCTTACAGGGTACTCGACATATATTGATTTTTCTAAGGCTTTCATAATTTATTTTTTAGGCTTATACAATTGATTTAATCTTAAAAAGGCAGGCCGTCGGGTTCTTTTCTGCTCTTTTGAGCATCCGCATCTGTGTTCTTTTCCGTCTCTGCACTATCATTGACAAAGGCAATAATTTTGATGTTTGAAGTGTGAAAGGTCAGGCTTCCATGCGCCTGCGAATCATTACCGATATAGACATTCAGCCCGATTCGTCCGAAAAGCTCCACTGCAGTGCCTTTTTTTAGGAACTGCGCAACCCCCGTCGAGAGCCAGTAGGAGCAGTCGATATAGGTTACAATTCGTTTAATCTCTGTGCTGTTTTTGGGCCTGTAGCTGTCATTTACGGCGATTGAGAAATTAACCACCTGTCTCTCAGCGCTGGCTTTAGCCACAACGGCGTCTCTTGTTAGTCTTCCAATGATTTCCATGATTTAAAAATTTAAGTGAGTACTTTTTTTTAAGTTTCCTTTCCCTTTCTCCCAAAAATTGTTTCCAAAAGAAAAAACGGGAAAAAAGAAAGCAAGAATAAAGTGTCAGGAAAGGAGACGGAGTGCTATAAGTCCCGAAGGGCGGTGAGGGGCACCGAGCCGTTATGCGCATGCAGGGTCCGGCGGACACTATCTTGGCTGCCCTTTTACCCCGTTTTGAATTGGAAAAATTCCCTTAAAAATTGTAATTGCAGGACAGCAGCCCGCACAAAGCGCTTAGGATTCTGAAAAGGAAGAGACGGCAGAATTTTAACAGTTCAAAGTGCGCAGGAAAAAGATTAAGCATTAAATTTGGGAAAGAAAAATAAAGCATCGATAAACAAATCTTTCACAATGCAAAAAGCTATACAATTAAAAGTGAGAAAAGATTTGGACCCCCGCCAGCATCTCACTGTCATTAAGTTAAAAGGAAGCCTGATATCGAAAAGATTTACTGAGATTATCCATATTTCAGACCATGATGAGGAATTTCATATCAACACTTTTGAAACTGATCCCGAAAGCAGAAATGATGTCCAGCAGTATATAGCGGCATTTATAAATTCTGAGAACCTTTCCGATACAGTCACAATAAAATAATCCGCCAATAATTTGCGCCGCTTTTTGGGAAAGGGAATATCGGAGCTGCCGTTTTTTGGGGATAATGGAAATGCCCCAAAAAAGTGAGGCACTATCTGGGGCATTTTTATCTTCCGTGCAGATTGCAGATGGACTGCAGTCAGACCGCTTCTTCTGTTTGGGAACCAGCCTGAAGGGCGGTTTCTTCAGAGAGCGCCTGCTGGCCAGACGGATGCTGGGCTGTTTTTTTCATCAGGATGTAAAAATCCCTCAGATGCCACCATGCCAGACAGCGGTCCATAGCTCCGTTAAAGTTTCCGATCGTGGTATGGCAGCTCTTTAGGAATGCCTGGGTATCGGTAATTTTTGCCCAAGGAGTCCACTGCACTTTCTTGGGCGGAGGATGGTTCTCAAAATGCCGTTTTATGTCTTCGTAATTCATGCTGCAAAATTAAATAAAAAGCCGGTGCAGGCCAAGGAAACATTAAGCGTATGAAGTTATTATTTCTTTTTTTCTATAGCTAAATGAGAGAGTGCGGGATCATGCAGAAGGCGTTCCATTTCTGAATTTACAATCTCTGAAATGTCGTCTTTAATCTGCATATAATTGCGTTCCACCATCGAGCTGCTAATAGTCCTTACAGGATTTATCTGCTGATACGATTCTTGCTCTTTCTTAAGATCTTCATGGTCATTAAGTATGGCAGAATGGAAAGTTTTAAGCTGTATCTTACAGTCGGGATTGTCTGAAACAATACCTACAAATTCACCTGAACTCAGGGAAGAAATTTTTGATACCGGCACTGCATATTCCAGCTGTTTGGAACGGCTTACTGAAGTATCAGAACTGTTTATGGATAGGCTTTCCCGGTCCTGCATAATTTTTCCGAAACGTTCAGAGAGCTGTTTGGCAGTGTCCCCATTTACCTGGCCGCTTATTATATTACCGGTGATATTAAGTATGACTTCAGCCTGTTCGCGTCCGTAATCCTTCCGCAGCTGGCTGAAATCCTGAATTCCCAGGCAGGTGCTTACCTTATTGCTTCTTGCAGTAGCTATAAGACTGTCTACATTGTTGAGAAATATGGTTGGAAATTCATCGAAAATAAGGCTGCTTTTTAATTTTCCTTTCTGATTCACCTGTTTTATAAGCCTGCTTATATAGAGCGAAAGCACAGCGCCATAGGTCTGTATTTTCAGAGGATTGTTTCCCATGCAGATTATTTTTGGATCATCAGGATTATTAAGGTCAAGAGTAAAGTCATTTCCTGACAGCACATAATAAAGCTGCGCGCTGGAGAGCCTGGCCATGGAAATCTTTGCGGAAGCTACCTGACCCTCAAGCTGCTCCATGACATCTTGGAGGTAGGCGCTGACAAATGGGTTGATCAAAACCTCTATTTCTTTTTCAGTTCTCAGCAGCGTGAACAGGCTGTCGTAATCCATCTGCATGAGTTCAATTACGTGGGGAAGCGTGCAGAATTCCCCATCATTGTATTTGCGGAGATACCATATAACGGCGGTTAAAAAGTTTATCGGGGATTCCACAAAGAAATCCCCCTGTTTTTTAATCCATTCCCTGTTTAAACCCAGCAGTATGGTGCGTGCGGATTCTGCAGCATCGGTAATATCGTTCATGGATTTTGGGTCGAGAGGATTGCATCTGTGGGTGCGGCTGAGATCATCAAAATTGATTATAAAAAATTTAGGCTCCACAGTGTAAAGATGCTTATGCTTAAGCCAGGTATTCCAAGCTATGATGGTTAAGTCATAGAATTTGAAATCATAGACAAACATGGTGAACTGTTTACGAATGTGCTGGGTAATTACATGACGGATTACAAAGTAGGATTTGCCTGCTCCGGGTGTTCCGGGAACCAGAATTCCCCTGAATGGATTTATGATATTTATCCAGCTTTTCCTGAACTTATTCTTCAGCTGATACTGCGCCGGAAGGTTGACAGAGTATTCATTTTCAAGGAGCCTTTCTTCCTGCGGGAATGTTTCATTTTCGGTGTTGAAAATATCTTTGGAACTTAAATTTCTGCGTATGATTCTAGCCAGCATTGTGCCCCCTGAAAGTAGGAGCAGATACCCCAGAATAGTAAACAATATATAAAGAACCAGTTTTTTTTCCGGCGCAGTTAGAGCGATTAGAAAAAAGCAGCCCAGAAAATAAAAAGAAAATCCTGCCGTAATACAATAAAGCGCTGTTCTGCATTTCAGCTTTTCGTTTTTTCTGCCTTTTGCTCCGAGCAGTGATATGCATAGAAATCCTAAAGCAAACAGCTTGGATGTATGGAAATAATCAAAAATCCCCGTGCGGAAAATGTTCTGCATTAATTTATCCCCAAAACCGTTTGTGAGCCCCCACAGTTTAAAAACATGATAGCCATAATAATAGAAATGGAGGCAGAGCAGCATCATGCTGATAAGCCTTGTCATATCGAGAATTTTTCTAAGTGCCTGTTCATTTTCCCCTGTCTGCATTGTCTTAGCTTTTTAAATTAATAGCCGTTCTGGCCTTTTCTTCTTCTTTTATTTTTTCTTTTAAACTCTTTTGAAATGTAATCAGCAGCAAATTCAGGCTGCAGCACCGAATCAAATATTTTCTGAAGTTCGCTTCCAGTACTAAAAGATGGATGCTGCGTCTTGTTTTCAATGCCGTAGCCATCAATTTTCCTAACTGCAGCTGCGCTGCTATTGAATCTTTTTAAGCCGCATCTCTCTTCTATGCCTGAAGCCGCATAAGGCTTTCCTAAACTGCTTCCGTTAAAAACACATTTGGTTTTATGATCGACATACGTTACGCCATAAAGAATTCCCTGTTCATTTCTTCGCTCGACAGCCTTTATTGCGTCATGCATAAGTATTTTATCAAGATCGGAAAGACACTTTATTCTGCTGTCCATGAAGGCCAGGTCCACTGCATTTCTTATTCTTTTTAAATGAGGATTACGGGCTGATTTATTTGACGCAAATAATATTTCAAGATTTTTTAAAGTGGGTTTAAAATAAAAGCTGCTGGCTTTGATTGGAACGCCGATTGGCTGCTTTTTATCATTAAGAATCTGGTAAGCCAGACCTTTATGAAGAAACATTCTCGAATCTTTTGCTCCCTGAACAGCGGTGACATTATAAAGGTTCAGCACAGCATTCAATTCTCCCACTGTGGTATATTTGTAATGGGGCACTACTGCGTTCAGCACACCGGCTATTGCTTTTTTAGTCTCAGCCGCGCCATATTCAGCAGCCATGTTTTTTATTGGCCTTATATTGATTAGGGTTTCTTTTTTCCGGCCCTGTGCAGGAACTAAATCAAATGACTTTTCAATTTCCCTGCGCGCGCTTTCGGACTGGTTTCTCCCGATGTTCTGCATGTCAATTCTTTTTCCGTCAGGCTTCACTTTGACCGTTACGATGTGGATATGCGGATGTCCTGCATCATGGTGCTGATAGACCAGATAAGGCTGGGAACCGAAGCCGATTTTCTGCATATATCCATTGGCGATTTGCATGAGTTTTTCTTTTGAAAGGCTATTTTCAGAAGGATCAAAATTGAGCGAGATATGCACGCTTCCTCGCTTTACATTTGCATTTAATTCGAGCTGTTTCAAGAGAAGTTTCAGCCTGAAGCCTCTGGAAAGTTCAGAGGCATCTGCAGGATAATTTCCCTCTCCGATCAGTTCTGCTTTATGCGCTTGTACTTTATTTTCATTGTAAATGAAAATGCTTCTGACTGATGATCCGGTATTTATGACTGCAACCATTTCTCGGCAAGATTCCGGATTATTATTTCAATTTCTCCAATAGAATTGAACAGCATTTTTTTATCTGTTTCGAAACTCATAATCCATACTTTGAATTCAGAAACCTGAGACTGGGAATGCAGTTTTTTTACTGCCTGATTAAAATTATTTCCAATAGAATTCAGCTCTGCCCTGAGTTTAATTAATTCAGCCATTAAATCATCAAGTGATGTATTGCGGTATTTCAAAACAACCGGTTTTTTCAGCAGATTCAGTCGGGCAAAATCGCTGAGTTTTGGACACAATGATTCTTCAAAATATTTCTGCAGAATTTTAAATTCTTCTTCGCTGAGGCGCAGATGAAGCCATCTGTTTCTGTTTTTTTTCCCTTTTTTCATCATTTTTTCCTTTTCATTCGACATTATAAATCTTCCATTTTCACTGCCAGCGAGTTCCGAGCAGAGGGGCAGCAAGATAGCGGTTGTGATACAACCGGACATCTTGCAGATTGCAGCAAGGCGTGGCAATCTTAAAGAGTCTGTTTAAAAACTCAGACTTCTTTCAAATATTCGGACGAATTTATGCAGGAAATTCCAAAGCATCCCATCATAGGTAAATTTTGCTTATGATGCTTTAAGCAGTCGTCATTACCTTTAGGCTTTGATTTATTAATTTAAAAACGCTGAAATTATGAGTGCAAAGAATTATGCAGCCAAGGTGTTTGATACGGTATTGAGCATCCCAGGCATGAGCGAGCCGGTGAAGATTGATCTGAAGATTTCACGCAAAAATGTACTGCTGTTATGCCATTTTATCGACAGGGGAGTGCTGCTTGAAAAAGACGAAGGAAGCCTTATGGGAAGCATAGCAGAGGAGGAGCTGGCTGAACTTAAAAATGTCTCGCAGGAATGCCTACAAAAAGCAGGACTCGTAGAACTTAACCAGAAGCTTTTGAGTTTTATTGAAGATGTAAAAGTTTGATTTAAGTAGCTTAGAAAAAGATAAAATGCTTTACTGAATTATTCTGTAAAGCATTTTTTATTACAGGCATCAGGAAATATAAATTGGTATGGTTTTGATGTTTTTTGGTTTGTTTTTGATGTGTTTTCTTTCAAATTTCTGATTTAAATTTGTCTAAGTTTTTTGTTGACTCAATATTTGTTTCATCTCTAATTAACAATTCACTATGAAACTTAGACCTCAAATACGAAATTTAATTACTGAAATAATTTGTCTTTTGTATGTGCTACTTTTTGTTTATGCAGCATCTAGTAAATTACTGGATTTTGAGAATTTTCAGGTGCAGCTTGGACAGTCTCCTTTATTAAGTTCTTATGCTATTTCAATATCTTACATTGTCCCCACTATTGAATTATTAATTTCATTAATGCTGATGATTCCTAAATTCAGAAGCACCGGATTATATGCTTCGTTAAGCTTGATGACAATGTTCTCATCTTATATCTTTATAATGCTCCATTTCAGTTCTTTTGTACCCTGTTCCTGCGGAGGAATATTAGAAAAAATGAGCTGGAATGTCCATCTCATTTTCAATCTGTTTTTTGTTGGACTTGCCCTAACTTCTATATTAATGCTTTCACCCTCTAAAACAGCAAATATTATTCAGACCGACAGGAAAAAAAGATGGTTTTACATTTCATCAAATATAATATTCAGTACAATAATAATTATTGCTCTGTTTCTATCGTCAGAAAAAATCATGCGTTATGAAAATCCATTTATCAGACGCTTTCCTAAACATCCTATAGTACAGGACACTATTATTGACCTCAAATTTAATTCCTATTATTTCGCAGGTTCAGACAGGGAAAAAATATATCTAGGCAATTACAGCAATCCTCTTCATATTACTGCTATCAGTAAAAAAACGAAAAATAAAGAGTCTATTAAAATAATATTTGATTCGAAGAAAACTCTTTTTTCTTCAGTAAAGATCAGAATCAGGGATTCGTCATTCTATTTAATGGACGGAACAGTACCAGCAGTTTTTACAGGCTCCAAATCTAACTGGAAAGCAGAGAAACAATTAACAGGCCTGCCCTACTTTACGCTAGCTGAACCGATAAATCAAACAAAAATTATTCTCAGATCAAGCAATGGCAGAAATGCCGAACATTCCATAGGAATTTTTAATGAAACGAAAAGCCCTAAAATAAAATATAACAGCAGTCTTTTGCAGAAACAGATTGACGGCATTTTTGATACTGACGGCATGCTGCTGTTCGATGAAAAAACCAACAGAGCTGTTTACACCTACTATTATCGTAATGAATATATTGTTATTGACACCAATGCCAACCTAGAGTATTCAGCAAACACAATTGATACAACTACAAAGGCGAAAATAAAGGTCGCCCATCTCAAAAACAATACAGAAAGAAAGCTGTCCGCACCGGCAATTACTGTAAATGCCTACACGGCGGTCTGTGAAAACCTATTGTTTGTCAACTCTACAGTTTTCGGACGCTTTGAAAGCGACAAGCTCTGGGAACAGTCTTTTATAATTGATGTTTACAACCTAGATACCAAATCCTATCTCATGAGCTTTTCACTATACAAAATTGGCAATAAAAAGTTGAGTTCTATTATCGTAACACCAGAATATCTATACGCTATCATGGGTACTGATCTGGGAATTTACAGACTCCGCGATCTTTTAAAAAATGAAATTAACTCTCTCAAATCAAAAGAGAATTGACAGCAAAAATATATCGGCCGATATCAGGAACGGAGACTGAAAACCTGTAGAAAAAAGTAGGTCAATAATTAATTAAATATTTTCAGCTATGAAAACTAATTTAAAAAAAATGATTCCTATGGCAGTAGCTGTACTGGGAATCTCAGGAGCGTTTGTGACAACCTCAATGCAGAAAGCATCAAGCACCCTTATACCTAGATTAGGTTATGTTCTTGATGAAAATGACGACTGTAATATTCCAGTCCAGTGTGATACAAACCAAAATGAAATTTGTCAGCACACTGACGGCCAACAGGCTTTTGGCAAGGATGCGCAGGGAAACTGTAATGTTACGTTGTTCAAACCATCTAATTAATGTTTAATTTTTTAAAAGAGCAATGCAGTTCTCAGAAGAACTGCATTGTTTTTTTGATTATTCAGTTCCATTTTTTATCCACTCCGCCGAAAAATCATCTTTTAAATAATAATTAAACCACTGCATTATCCTCCTGCTTAAATCCATCTGGTTTTGCTTATTAAAAAGGACATGGTCTTCTTCAGGATATTGCAGCATTATCGTTTTCTTGCCCAATCTTCGCAAGGCAAGATAGTATTCGATGCTCTGTCTCATATCCACCTGCCGGTCTTCTTGACCAACCCATAAAAGAAGGGGAGTTTTCACTTTATCCGCATTATATATGGCTGAATTAATCTGATAAAGTTTCGGAGCTTCCATGAGTGTTTTTCCTAACATCCAAATGTCTTTTTCAAACCTCCACATATCGGGCTTTCCTGAAGATCGGCTGACAGACAGAGACATTGTGCCTAAATCAGAAATTCCGTTGCCGGAAACCGCCGCGGCAAAAAGATCGGTCTGGGTGATCAGGTATGAAGATTCATAGCCTCCGAACGAATGGCCGATCAGTCCAATCCTTTTAGGATTTATAGCGTTTTTCTCAATTACTTTTGCAATTGCTGTAGTAATACAGTCGGTTATAGCTCTGCCAGGATTTCCTTGTTCCGCAATAACATCGGGAAGAAATACGAAATAACCTTCCAATGATGCAACCGTATGGTTAAAACCAGTGCTGTTTAACAGTGAGGGATTAACATATTTATGGATCCTTCCATGCAGCTCTTCGTATACATGTACAATCATAGGATATTTTTTCTCTGCATTGTAATCAGCAGGAAAAATCAGCACGCCTCTGAGCTCTCTGCCTTTTGTGTTTTTATAATATATCATTTGGGAATGCCCCCAGAGAAAATCTAACTGTTGGGGATTGCTCTGAAAAATAAGACTTTCACTGCCTTCTTTTGAACGTAAAACAATCCGCGGCGAAACATTATAGTCCTGTTCGGTAAAGATTAATTTTTGATTCTTTAGATTATAATAAAGCTGATCTGTAAATCTATTTTTATAAATTACCTCTTCTTCTCCCGAACTAGGATTCCATTTAAACCAGCCCGTCATTCCGTCATAACCTTCAGCTTTTAGCAGCAGTTCTTTTTGAATATCATAGTTATAGGTAACAGGAACGTTATCAGCATAACGCAGCAAAGGAAAATTTAATAATTCAGGCATGCTAAATTTGATTTTTTTCTCCCTCCCTTTTGTAAGTCTTCTATAAGAAGATCCGTCACATTTTACCGCCCAAATGTCAAACTCGTCATAAATTAAAATTTCTTTATCCTGAAGACTCCATCCGGCAATGCGATAGACGCTTTCATGAACTAATTGCTCTACTTTGCCGCTGAAGCTTGAATTGATATTCTTAGTAATATCGGTATGAGTATCTGCTTTGATATTATAGATCCACCAGTTCTTTCCTTTGAAATAAGCGACGTATTTTCCTGAAGGCGAAACCACGGTTGTTCCCAGTTCGGCAGACTGTTTCTCAATAAGCTTTTTTTTCTCTCCCGAATGAGTATCGATTAAAAAAAAATCAATAGGGCTATCCATTTCCCACTGTGGCTCATACGCCTCGGGATTGTAAAGCAGTGCATGCTTCTGATCTGCACTCATGATAAGTTTCGGAAGTTCAGACGAAGTTAAAGGAAAAACTTTATTCGAGAAAGGATTCCATACCGCTGTTTTTGCCGCTGTTTTAAAATCTCCTTTTACTTTTTTCTCCAGATAGACGAGCTTATCATTACCATTCCAAAGTTCAACACCTGAACTTGAAGGTTCATTTTCGACGGATTTATAATTGAAAAATACCCTGCTGCCATCATCTGCAATGGAAAGATTCCTCACCTGCTGATCAGTTATAAAAGCTTCCTGATCAAAAGCAAGCCCGTCAGAGGAAATTGTATACAGATTATTCAGATCTGCAAGACAATAGTGCAGCGAGCACTTTAATTCTCCTTTTGGTCGGCTGTTAAAAGCGAATGCCTTACCGTTTTTACTCCAGGTAAAATTAGTAAACGATGACGTGCTTTCATATACGGTTTTCTTTTTATAATTCCTTTTAAAATCCATCAGCATCAAAACCTTTTTTTCACTGGCAGCCTCCGTATAAACAACTTTATTTTCATCAGGGCTTACAGAAAAACTTATTACATTGGAAATACTTTCTATTAGTCTGCCTTCAAGAGTTCGAATCAGTAAGGTCTGTTTTTTTTCTGCTTCAGATTTCAGCACTATTATTATATCAGATGACTTCAGGTATCCAAACTGTTTGACCGAATGTATGATTTCACTTTTGTCTTCTGCCAGATTAAGAAGATGCAGGTTTCCGTCCGTTAGGCAGATAAAACCTCCTGCTGTAAACGCGGTTTTTTTTGCTCCTGTAAAGCTATAAATTTTATTCTTTTCGATGCCTTTGACAAAAAGCGTATCAGAAGTGTTTTGATAAATCATTTTGTAGCTGACCCAGCGTTCGTCAGGCGAAACCTTTTCAAGAAGCAGACGTCCCCATCTATCATAATCTTTAGGATGCAGGTTCTCTTTCTGCCTTTCCTGTCCCCATAAGGGACAGGCTACTAATGGCAAAATAAATAAAATAAAAAAAAATCCAGCATCTGTCAGAGTCTGCTGTAAAACATTGTGAAAAAAGTTTTTATAATAATAGGTTATCATATAGTTGGTTTAATACCCTGGATTCTGTGGTCTCAGGTTTGGATTTGCACTCAGTTCATTCTGGGGTATTGGAAGCAGGCTGTCGGCAGTGTTCCATCCCTGCTTAACGGCTGAAAGAACCGCATCAATTTTATTATACCGTTTCAAGTCAAAAAATCGATGCCCCTGTTCTGTGAAAAGCTCCCATTTTCTTTCTTCAAGCACTGTCTGAAGAATTTCATTCTGTGAGACAGCCAATGTATTCCCAAGGCCTGCACGATGTCTTATCTTATTGATATCGTCCTTAGCACCGATTAAATCTCCCTGATGCGCTCTGGCTTCAGCTCTTATCAGATACTGCTCTGCTGCGCGAAAAACTATAGAATATTCTTTGGAAGTTCCTGTAAAGTCCTGCTGTTTATATTTATAAGGATGGTACCAAGGGGTACTACCATTCATAACGGTTTTAATCCAACTGTTTTTTCTAAGATCTCCAGAAGTGAAAGAATTATATAAATCCGGGTTTAGAGATGTAAGCACAGGCGGGCCTGAAAGAAATATAAAGGTTGTCCCCTCCTGTGCATTCTGTCCCGCAACGGTCGATTTTAGCTGCCAGATGGTCTCTTTGGAACCGATTAAAAAAACCTGATTCAGATCAGAAATCAATACATAGGTGTTGCTCTGGTTTAAAACTGCTGAGGATTCATTTGACGCTTCAGCAAATAATCCTCTATATAAATAAACTCTTGCAAGCAGTGCTTTAACAGCATACTTGTTAGGACGGATCCTTTCTGAGCTGCTATAGGCTGAAGGAAGCAGATTAGCCGCATTTTGAAGATCCTCTGTTACGTTTTTATAAACATCTGCCAGGGGCTCTCGCGCCGCAAAGCCGTTTACCGTATAATCCGTAGTTTTGATATAGGGAATGCTGCCAAATAAATTTGCTAGATAAAAATGAACCAGCGCTCTAATAAATAAAGATTCACCCTGTAATTTTGCCTTATTCTCAGCCGAAAAAGCAGCATTCCCCGCCACACCTTCCAAAACTGCATTTGCCGCATAAATCTGATTATAGGAATTATTCCAGTAATCCGCCACATTTGAATTAGACGGCAGAAGCGCATTATTGAAAAAGCTTACCGTAGTGCTGGTTGGCGACCCGAAGGCAATAAGTTCGTCCGTATAATTTCCAAGCTGGTTTGATATGCCTGTATTAGATCCGGTTAATATCCCCGTATCTCTAAGCTTTGCATAAATATCAGAAAGCGCAGCATCTGCTGTTGCATAGTCTCTAAAAACCCCTTCGCTGGTAAGCTGTGATTCTGGAAGATCCACTTCTACAAATGAATCACATGATACCTCGGCAAAAGCGAGAATTACAATAAAAAAGACTTTAAAGTATATAATAATTTGTGTTTTCATGATTTTCGGATTTAAAATGTCAGCTGTACGCCGGCAGTCATTATTTTTAAGGGCGGCAGATATCCCATAGTTGTAAATTCAGGATCGCCGTCCCTGTATTTTGTGAATGTAAGCAGGTTTTGCCCCTGAAGCATCAGTCTGCATTGCGTCTCTTTTAATTTCAGGGGAAGATCATAGGTAAGCGCAATATTTTTAAGACGGATAAATGAGGCGTCCTCATTGCTGGCAGTGCTTCTGCTGTAGAAATAATTCGCGTTTACCGCAGCGCTGTTTGTCCCTGAGGTGTAAAGCTGATACCTTGCCTCATCGTTAATACCCTGCCAGCTGTCGGCCATTCTTACAGGCTGGTTGAGCATCTGTCCTGCAAGACCGTTCAAGTAGACTCTGTTCTTCTGATTAACAAACTGGAATAGAAAATCAAGCTTCCAATTCCTGAAGCTAATCTGGTTCTGAAGTCCTCCGTAATATTTTGGATTCAGGTCAGCGGCTATCTGCTGGTCATCGGGAAACGATATCTTCCCATCGCCATTCAGATCTTCAAACTGATAAACACCAGTCTGCGGATCAACTCCCGTATACTGATAGAGCAGCCTGATATTTAGAGGTTCTCCAATTCTGTACTGCTGGCTGTAAGAGGAGCTTTCTAGTCCGGGAAATCGCACCAGCCTGTTTCTTGCAAATGTGAGATTAAAGTTTGTCGTCCAATTAAAACTGCCTGCGTTTACATTTACGGTTCTCAGCGTCAGTTCCAGTCCTTTATTTTCTACCACTGCACCCAAATTGCCCTGCAGGATTGTAAAACCTGTTGTGCCTGCGATCGGCATGCCGGTCAGCTGATTTGAGGAACGGTTCTGATACCATGATGCTGTTGTGAAAATCCGATCTTGAAGAAAGCCAAGTTCGAGAGCAGCTTCAAATTTTTTATTTATTTCCCACCCAAAATCTTTATTGAAAAGTCTGGAAGGCTGCAGACCAGCTGTTCCGTTGTAGGATGTCTGCGAAACAGTATAGGTATCCAAATACTGATAATCCCCTATCTGGTCATTTCCCGTTGATCCGTAACTTGTTCTGAGTTTTCCAAAACTCAGCCAAGAGCTCTCTCTCAGGAAATTTTCTTTTGAAAAGAGCCACGCTGCCCCCGCAGCACCAAAAAGAGCAAACTGATTTCCCGGACCAAAACGGCTTGATCCATCTCTTCTGGCCGTAAGATTCAGGATATACTTTTGCTGCCAGTTGTAATTGATTCTCCCAAAAACTGCCTGATAGCGGTACTGTGTCTGATCATCAAGCAGTATGGTGACATACGATGCGGCTGCCAGATTATAGATCAGACTGTTGGAGGCAAATCCGTTGCCTGTCTGGTAGAGGCTGGCTGTATTCTGATTTTGAAAAGTAGCTCCCAGTAATACATCCAGACTGCCCTGCGAAATATCTTTCGAATAATTTAGCTGCGGTTCAATAATCCATGAAGAGCGGGAAGTGTTATTTACATAAATGCTGGATCTGGCACTCGTAATATTATTTGCAGGATTATAAATCGTGGAAGGCGAAGTTCTGGTTTCAGCTGTAGAAAGGTTTGTAAAGCCAAAACTGCTTTTTATAAAAAAATTGGAAAAAACCTCATATGAAAGCACCGTATTGGCAACTAAATCATTTGTTTTTGCTTTAAAAACCGCATTAAGGTTCCTCAGAGGATTATTCCATGTTTTATTCTCCCAGTTCAGACTTCCATCAGCGTTATAAAGAGCAGGGGCATTTGGAGGCAGATTCCGAGCATCAGATGTAAAATCAAATGCAGGCAATTTGTTGTCCTGAACATTATATCCGGCTGAAAAACCCAGACGAAACTTCCCATTATCAGACTGATGGTTTAAATTAAACTGGCTTCCTCCTTTCTTGTACAACGCATCTCCGACAAACACTGTTGATTCGGTATAGTAATTCCCTGATAGGATAAACTGTGTTTTCTCCGACCCTCCTGAAACTGATCCGCTAATATTGTTGATTAATGCAGTGCCTCCAAGAAGTTCTTTCTGCCAGTCTGTATAACGGTTCTGATCCCAAGTCCCATCGACATCATAATCACGGGCCTGGTAAGAAACCTTGTCATTTTCAAATGCCTTCCTGCGCATCGCCAGATACTGCTCGGTATTCATCAGATCCATGAATCTGGTGACTTTTCCAGTTCCTGTTGATGCCTGAACTGTAAATGCTGTTTTGCCTGCGCTCCCTTTTTTAGTGGTGATAAGCACCGCTCCGTTTGCGCCTCTTGATCCGTAAATAGCAGTGGCATCAGCGTCCTTTAAAATCTCTATGCTCTGTATATTTTCCGGGTTGATGCTGTTTAAAGGGCTCGTAACGGTGGGATATGCAGTAGCGGTCTGATTGTATCCTATAGGGGTGGAAGCGTAAGGCACCCCGTCAATGATGTATAAAGGCGCATTGGCATCAGAGCGCAGACTATTCTGTCCTCTGATTTTAATATCAAAACCTCCGCCCGGAACACCTGTAGTCTGCGTCACACTTACTCCTGCCATTCTCCCTTGCATTGTTGCAAGAACATTAGTTACAGGTTGAGTTTCTATATCTTTGGAGGTAATTCGGGCAATACTCCCCGTACGGTCACTTTCCTTTACAGAATAATAACCAGCATTTACCCGAACTTCCTGTAATGTTGTTGTATCGTATTGTAGTATAATGTCGACTTTTGTGCTTCTGTTTATTGGGACATACTTAGTTTTAAATCCCAAAAAGGAAACTATCAAAGTGTCATTAGAACCAGCATTAATTATATACTGTCCTCTATAGTCTGTAATAGAGTAGTTATTACCAGTACCTTTTACGCCAATGGTTACTCCGGGTAGAGGAGCAGAGCCGTCTGTAACAGTTCCTTTTATCTGATTCTGTTGTAAAACAAAACTGAAATGCCGAGATGAATTAACGGCAAACGATGATGAAAAAGTGAACAAAACTGCCGTAAAAATTAGGCAATAAAGCGCTTTCCCATCCTTGTGGAATGAAAAATAATTCATAATATTGGGATTGGTTAGTTAAATTGATTTTGATTAGCTAAGGTCCTCTACGCTAGTTTGGTCGCTGCCGTTGAGGGCCATTTTTTTGCTTTGAGATAAGGCAAACAACAATTTTTTAATTCACAGGCATTATTATTTCAGGGTTAGTTATTACTAATACGATAGAAAAATAAAGAAAGAATTGCTAAGAATTAAAAAGATGAGTAAAATAAAAAAGGCGCGGAACTCAGCTTATCGAACGGAGGTACTGGTATACCATGCAACAATAAGTGAGCCCACGCCAAAAGACGTGAGCATCGTACTTATCATCCCGTTGCTAAAAATTACCAGTTTTCCGTCCGAGATTCAAAGCGAATGCTTCAATATTTTTTTGAAGAATCGCAAAAATAATATTTTTTACAAAATGTATGATGTAAAGATAAAAATTAAAATGACAAATATGTCATTGTTTGTGATTTTTTTTCTTGGTTGCTTTGGTACATTATGGGACAAATTAAAAATGATAGACTTCTAACAGCCGTAAAGCTTGTTCTTAAAGAACTTCGCTTGAAAACTGGTTTGACCCAAGAAAAAGTTGCAAACGATATAAAAGCTAATAAAAATCTGACAATTCATATTGGTAGAAATGAATCTGGTAATTTGAATATTAGCATAAGTACACTTTTCGAAATATGTACTTATTATGAAATATCAATTTCAGAATTTTTTAAACGTGTAGAAGAGATTGATAAAGATTTAAAGATTACTAATCACAAATAGCACTGTTGTAAAAATAAAAATGCCTTCCAAATATTTGAAAGGCATAAATTTTAAAAAAGGAAAAGTTACTTTTTAGATTCCTCGATAGAAACTTTTCTGAACTCCTTTAAAAGTTTTTCAAGTTCTAAAGAAGATTTACGAGCTCTTGCTCCAGCAGCTTTAATTCCTTTTTCAGAAAGAGATTCAGATTCTATTCTGAATGTTTCAATCTCAGCACTAATTTTTGCGATTAGATCTTTCATAATGTCATGTTTTTTTAATTACGTCAGCAAATTTAGAAGTTTCAGATTATAAGAAGTTCGATAAAATGAATTATTTACTTAATTGCTCAATGAAAAAATTAACAGGCATTTCAGTTTTCTGCTTGAATGCTAGTGCAAATTGCTGTGTACTGCTGAAACCAGCCTCTTCGGCCAAAGCTGAATTGCTATATTTTCTGGACATTCGATCATCGTTTAGTAACGCTATAATATAGTTTATTTTAAGATCGTTAATGTATTCTACGAAACGCTTGCCTTTATAATGAGAAATGACTTTGTAGAGATATTTGGAGTTTGTGTGAAGCATGTTGGCTACTACATTGAGCCGAAGATCTTTTCCTAGAAATTTTTTAGAATCTTCAAAACTCTGAAGTCCATTCAAAATGGAAGTAATTGTTTCTGATGGTATGTCAAGTGTTGGAGATTTTTCTTTTGGCAATTCTTTTTTATCTTTAGGTTTCGTATTTAATTCAAGCATTAGCTCATCAAATTTCTTTTTATAGAACTTTTTATTCTTTTGATGCCTGTAGTTGAGGTAAAACGAAACTGTAAAAAGCACCAATATTATACCTGCAAAAATTAGATCATAGTGCTTCTCCTTTACCAGTTCTTTATGAATCTTTTTATTTTCATTTTGGATTTTTTCTTTCTCAATCAGCAATTCTTTAGTATCGTAATTCTTATGTATTTTTGTTACTAAATACTTGTAGGTATTGTTAAGTATAGTATCTGCTCGGAGAAGCTGATCGATATAGTAAAGCTGTTTACTAAGATCTTTTTTGTTTTTGTAATAAGTGATGAGAAGTTCGTATGATTCCCGAAGATCTGGTCTAATGTATTTTTTTTCTTGAAAAGCTTTGTCTACTTTTAATAAATAGGGTAGGGCTTGGTCTTTATTTCTTACAGACCAAAAACTTTTTCCAATATAAAAATATCCGACTGCTTCATTAGCAAAATCTCTGTTGTCTTTTATTTTTTCAACTACAGATTCTAATTTAGAAATAGCTAACTGATAATTTTTTTTGAAATATTCATTAATTCCATCCGAATGAATGAAATAAATCTCCATATCGGAAAGACCCAGAGATTTACCCTCATAAATCCCTTTTCTATTAATCTCAGAACATAAACCGTAATTTCCAATCCTATTATAGCATACCCCTATGGAGTGAAGAGTGTTTAAATATGCGGAGGTGTTTTCTACTTTAAAATAAGTTAAGCAATCATTAAATAACGCGAGAGCTTCATCGTAAAAACCAAGATAGTATTTAATTTGAGCCATATGATATTTTACCTTATTAATCAGGTATTTGTCATTTGACCTAGAAATGTAGTTATTAGCTCTAATATAGTTTTGAAAGGCATTCTCATAATCTTTCCGTCCATAATATACAATTCCTTTTGAAAGATATGAAGAACCAAGTAGCGTATTATCTCCTGCCTTTTTAGCAGTGTAAATCATGCTGTCTGCATAAATTATGCGCATTTTATCAGGTGAATGATGAAGATAGTTTTGATAAGCAAAAATTATCTCTTTCCAGTTTTTCTCGTTTTTGGCTTTTTTTAGATAGGTTAGCAGATAAACGGATGCTTTTGAACTGTCTTTTCGATGATTGTATAATTGATCATCAAGGTACGTGTAACTTTTATTTTTTAATGAATCAGAAGCTTTAAATTCTTTTTTCTGTGCAAATCCGAAATCAAAAGAAAAAGCACAAAGCAGCATTACAAATAATAAATTTTGTTTCATAGGGGCAATGTTTTTTTAGATATTTCTTTGTGATATTATAAATCCTGAAAAAAAGTTGCCTCTACAGGATTATCTTGCTAAAGCCAACTGTAAAAATAGGTTAAATTATTGAATGTTAAGGGATTGTTATGTTAAAATGAAGTATGGATTTCCATGAAATCCATACTATAAATTCATGGAAATCCACACATAATGGCTTGCGGAACGATTTTTAACGAAATAGTTTTGTTTCGAATTCAACGGCAAAATGTTCAGCAGAGTGCTGAATTAAAGTTCTGCCAATCCGGATGAAATGGACTGGGAAATTCCCGTTCACCATCAAACTATTATCAAATGAAAAGTTTATTATTAATGAGCATGACTGCAATTTTATTATTATCATGTTCGGCTGACCAAGATTATAATTCAGAAATTGAGAGCACTTCTGTTCCACAGACACATGAAAAAGCAATTTATGCCTTAAACACAATGAATCCTTTTGAAGAAACAGGTATTAATTTTTTCAATGATTTTGATTTTTATGTTTCTAAAAATGGATATCCTACTTCTAATGAACAGCTAATTAATCAAGTCCTTTTCTTGATTGATAAGAGAGTTAATAACAAACAAAGTGGTAAAAGTATCATTACTATAACACCCGAATTGATTCTCTTAATTTTAGCAAACCCTGAAGAAAAGCTTGTGGAAATTATTGATAATTCCGATTTGAGTATTGCAGTTAAAGCAAATCTGAATTTATTTATTGCAGATCTAATCAGCAAGCAGCAGGATGATTATGATGAGGTTTACGACCACATTGTTACATATGAATCAGCTATTGTAGTAGATTCACTTTTGGAGGAAGATGAAAAAGATACAATTTTGAAAGTTTCTTCCATTTCAAGATATTCATTATATGCTGAGGCTAGAAAACGAGATCCGGATTGGCAAACTTCAGTAACAAATAGACCATCAGGCGATTTCCTAAAAAAGAACCAAATGACATTTATTAATCTGGCAGTTCTTCTAAATGTGATCAAATAATACTTAGGTTGATTTATAAAATCCTATAAAAATGAAACTGCGAGGCATTTTATTTACGCTTTTGATTTTAATAAATGTAATAAGTCTCTATTTCATCTTAGATCTATTTTTCTATGATGGAATAGAGGACTTAAACCTTAATGTCCAAAATTTACGAAATACTAGTAGAACTTCAGGATACGTGCTGTATATCACAACTCTCTCAAATCTGTATTTCTTCTTTTTTTTAATTATCAGAAGAAAATTTAAAGACTGAATAATTCAAATAAGTTCCTTAAAAATAGGGTTATGCTAAAGAATTTAATTAATATAAAAATAGAAGATTGTCCAATTGACGGATTCGATATTCATCTTATTAAAAAGTATGAACAGAGTCAAGCTAAGGAAGATTCTTTTATGTCTGAAAATCTAGCAATCTTACTTATTAGATCTGGCAGTTTCATACTGAAAATTGAGGACATTATTCAAGATTTGTCGGCGCGCGATCTTATTATAATTCCTAAAGATACAGACTGTAATATTCGTGAGATCCGTGATAAATCGCAAATTTACCTTGTTACATTCTCATCTGATTTTGCCATTAGAAATTGTTTAAAGAAAGAGCTAGTTGATTCTTTCTATTTTTTTATCAGAAAAGAATCGATAAAAGCTTCACTAGATGAAAATGAATATTCAGTCTTATCGCTTATATACAGACTCATTTATTATGTAAATCTAGAAGCAAAGAGAGAAGCGTATGAAAGTGAACTTCTTCGAATAAGTTTGAATCTATTCCTTTATGAGCTTAAAATAATATATTCAAAGTATGCGTCAAATGTTCTACCAAACTTCACTAGAAAAGAAAATATAGTTATACAGTTTCTAACTATTTTGTCCATTCACTACAAAAAGCAGCATCAAGTTCAGTTTTATGCGGGTGCTCTATTTATGACCTCAATATATCTAAATAGAGTGGTAAAAGAAATAACAGGAAAAAGCGCTAAAGTACTAATTATAGAAGCACTTATAAGCGAGTCGAAAATTCTATTGGAAGACGTTCAGATAAGTTTTTCCGAAATAGCGGAAGAAATGGAATTTGCAAGTGTATCAGTTTTTGGAATATTTTTTAAAAAGTATACTTCATTATCGCCGTCGGAATACAGAGCCAATTTTATTGAGAAATTCAAAAGCGGGTAGTTAATGCACTTTTCAAAAAAAGCTATACTATGATGAATAATATATATCCATTAGAATGGTTTGATTCTTTGATATTGCAGACATTTGATCCATTAAGCAAAAATATTGATAGTCTGACCGATAACGATATTGAAGTTATTTCTGAAAATATTTCCAAAGAATCCATTAAAATTCAAGTGCATCTTAAAAACGAAGTTTTTTCATTAAAAAAGAAAAGACATATTCGTGTCACAGTCAGGCAGTATCATTCAACACTGATTTTTCTGCTGGACAGCATTATAGAGAATAGAACAGAGAAAGTCCTTCAATCTGAAAAAATAAGACGCCTTGCTGATCTTCTAATTACAAATCTGGATTATCTCATTTCTTTCATTGAGGATAGGTTTTCGTACTATCTAAGTCTCGATGAGAGAGTGCCAATTACCTATCTAATGGTGTGCAGAAAAGAGCTTGCGTTAAAACTGCAGAGAATTAATAAAAGAAATTTAAGCGCAGAGCCTGATAAATTGACTATTAAAAGAGTAATTAAAATACTTCAGAATGCAATCGAGGCTGACAACGGTAAGAAACTTACATACCGGCGCATTCTTTACTTTAGAGAACTTTCAAAGCTTCTGGAGGAGCATTCGGGTGATATGGAAAATCCTTCGATTTTCACCCCGCTAGATGAACTGCTGATTGATCATAATTTTAATTCCGTACAATATATTTCAATTCTGACGGAAAGAATGACTGAACAGATTTATGCCACTGAAAATCACCTAGCCAAATTGAATCTGCTACTGCTGTTTTTCAAAGACTTCAAGCAATTACACTCTAATATAAAAATAACCTTTGATGCGAGCCATCAGAATATTAAGGATGTCTTGGAGAATTGGTTTACTTCTGAGATCAGTTTTCTTCAGAGTCGCGATGAATTTGAAGAATCAGCACATTCACTTTCTCGGAGAAATTCCAATCCATCTCATCAAACAGTGGAAAATAAAATTCAATGCACACTTTCATCTGATCAAATGGGGCTGATTTTAAGAGCCACTGATGAAACGAGAGTATTAAAGGCGAAATCAATGAGTTTAATTTTTAAGACAATCGTTCCTTATCTCTCAACTCCATTCAAGAGAAATTTATCATATCAATCGGTGAGGAGCAAGTCATATAATCCAGAAGAAAAAGATAAAGAATTTGTAATTAAAACATTAGAGAAAATTATTAAGCATATAAAGGAATACTAATTTAATTTATGAGATCATGAAATCACTATTAAGAATACTGCCGTTGTTCAGTCTTGTATTTATCTGCTGCCAGAACAATAAACTGGATAATAGAACAGCAGAAAGTATGATTGTAAAAAAACACCAATTTCCTCAAGAAATTGATTTTGAAGTTTTCTGCAATGATCCTGTGCATGCTAAAAAAATGCTGGATTCAGGTTTAGAAGAAAAAGGTTTTGTAGAGATAATAAAAGTTAAAGGCTATAAAAATAGAGATAAACCTTTGATAGAGTTTACAGATTCAGCTAAACCTTTTCTGCTTGAAACGACAGCAGAAGAACGAGAATACAAGATCCAGAAAGTTAAGATAGGATTGAAGAAGTTTGGTCAAATCATTCAGATAACTGCTGAGACAAATGATAAAAAGATGGCTGTGGTCGATTATATTGTTCAGTATGAAATTAATGAATTTGGAGTGTTATGGCCTGGACTTCCAGAAGAAAAGAAAGAAAAAGCATATTTTATCCTCTCTGATAACGGCTGGAAGATTATTGATAAAAAAGATGCTGAAATAATGATGTTTAAGAAGATTATAGAATATTAACTATCGTAAACTGTAAAATAGACCTCCTTTTAAGGAGGTTTTTTTATGGACTCATTTTTTTGTCATTCGGTCAGCCCTTAATATTAGTGAAAGGTACAGGGGTACAACTGGGGTACAGAAAAAGTTGTACTTGTAGAAGTTTTATTTCCGAAGTTACTTTGGACAGTATAATAAACCATAATTGTTCTTCTTGGTTTATTCATAGTATGAGATGATGTTGAATGATAAATGAAAATGCTATGTTAAATTCTATTACATGGAACAGTTACATTGTAGCTGTTATTACTCTATTAATTTTATGGTATCTGTTTGTTGGATTACGTTATTATTCTTTTGAAATAAAGGAAATTCTGCAAGGGAAAAAGAAAATTAATTTTTACCTCTTGCGAAAGAAGCCAATCAATGACCCATTCCAATCTTTCGATCAAGAACAGACTAACCAGACAAATCTTAATGAAGCATTTGAAGAATCATTTGCCACTCTTGATGAGGTTAAAGAACTGTCAGCCCGCTTGACAGCAGCAGTTACGGAAAGCGCAGAATTAAAGCGCTCAAATCTGGAATTCAAGAATTATATCCGATTAATTCTTTCCGATTATCCATATGTAAAGATTTCTTCTTTACGCAGCAATGTAAACATTCTGCTTGCTCTTGATTCCGAAAAATATCCCGAACTGCTTCTTACTGCAAGTGAAACAGATGAATTATGGGAAGAAAATAATTAAAAGACAGCAGAGGAACTTTCCCCGTCCGCTCTAGTGCGGTAAGGTAAAATGTGACAAGGAGAATAGATGATGAGACGGCGCTGTTCCTCTGCTTTTGAATTAATATTAATCTTTAAAATGAGGTATGATGGTGAATGATGGAATAAAATTAAAGTGTTTTTTTAAAAGGAACAAGAACTTAGTAAGCTTAATTTTTCTGCTTTTAATTATTAATGGAAATACATATGCCCAGGATGGTGTGGCAGGAATAAATGAGGCGAACCAAAAGGTAAGGAGTTATTTTGATGCGGGCACAGAACTCATGTACGCAGTCGGCGCAATACTCGGACTTATAGGTGCTGTTAAAGTTTACCAGAAATGGAATGCCGGAGACCCTGATACGGGCAAGGTAGCCGCCGCATGGTTTGGAAGCTGCGTGTTTCTTGTCGTCGTGGCTACGGTAATCAAATCTTTCTTTGGTGTCTAAGCAGTCTCAAACATGAGCAGTGTTTATCAGATCAACAAAGGAATCAATCAGTCAATTGAATTTAAAGGCCTTAAAGCCCAGTACATATGGTATCTGGGAGGAGGTGTTGTTGGACTGATGATTGTTTTTGCAGTGCTTTTTATTATCGGAATTCCTTCACTGTTATGCGTTATTTTAATTGGTGCAGCAGGAACGGTAATGGTAATTAAGATTTATAAGATGAGCAGGAAGTATGGAGAGCATGGCATGATTAAAGCTTTAGCTTCCAGACAAATTCCGAAATGTGTAAAAGTGCGCAGCAGGTCAGTTTTTTTAAAGCGATAGTCTTAGAACGTTAAAAAGGTGATGAATTATGAAAGTCTTAAATCTTTATGCCGGAATAGGAGGTAACAGAAAAAATTGGACCAATGTATCAGTCACTGCTGTTGAACTTGATCCGCAGCTTGCAGCCATCTATTCAGAGAACTTTCCTGAGGACACAGTCGTGGTCGGAGATGCGCATCAGTTTCTTCTGGATCATTATAATGAGTATGATTTTATCTGGTCTTCGCCGCCATGCCAGTCCCATTCATCCTTCAGGCAGAATATATGTGTGAGATTTCGCGGCACTCCTGCGGTATTTCCGGATATGCGGCTGTATCAGGAAGTCTTGTTTTTAAGGCATAACGCTGAATGTTTATGGACAGTTGAAAATGTAAAGCCTTATTACAAACCTCTGATTGATCCTGATGCTGCACTGCAGCGCCATTTAATCTGGTCAAATTTTGAGATTTCTCAGCCTGATCTACAGCCATCAATAAAAATACGGCATGCACAGATTCCTGATCTTGAACAGGCTTTAGGTTTCAGTTTAAAGGAGTGCAGTATTTCAAACAAAAGGCAGGTGCTGCGAAACTGCGTGGATCCGAATTTAGGAGAGCATATTTTGAATGCAGCCAGAAGCCTCTGGCAGAGAAAAGCAAAACTTAGTAAAGCAAGGAAAAATGGAAAAGGAATTGGATGATGTTTTACCGATTATGGATGTGCAGCATGACTGCATTTTGTCAAAACAGGGTGATATAACGGTTGTGTTTAAAGCTGATCTGCCGGAAATTTTTACGCTCTCGGACCACGAATATGAAGCCTTTCACCAGTCATGGATTAAAGCTGTGAAAATACTGCCAAAATTTACTGTTTTTCACAAGCAGGACTGGTTTTTGGAAAGCAGCTACAAAGCGAATTTTGACAATGAAGACAGCAGTTTTCTCACAAGAAGCAGCGAGCGTTTTTTTAATGAGAGACCATTTCTGGATCATTCCTGTTATATTATGATTACAAAAAAGCCGGAGGGGAGAAAGAATTCCAGTTCGCTTTTTTCTAATCTCATAAGGAATAGCATTGCACCTCAGGAAGTGACTAAATCCCAGTTTCTTCAGGATTTCATTGACACTACAGGCCAGTTTAAAAGGATTATGGAGGACAGCGGGTTTATCCGTCTGACCAGGCTAAAAAATAATGAACTCAAGAGCCAGAGCAGAAAAATTGGACTCATTGAAAAATATTATTTTTTATCTGCAAATGAAAATTCATTTGTTTACAGCGATCTTAAGTTTTCAGAAGGTATGCAGATAGGAGATAAGCACAGCCAGCTTTTTACCCTTGGAGATGCTGCGGATCTGCCCTCGCTATGCGGGTCAAGAATCAATTTTGACAGATATTCGACCGATAAGACAAAGTTCAGTGTCGGTTTTGCTTCCACGCTGGGACAGCTTCTTTCATGCAACCATATATACAGCCAGTATATTTTCATTGAAGATGCGCAGAAAACGATCCAAAAGCTGGAAAGTAAAAGATTAAGACTCCAGTCATTATCTGCTTACAGCAGAGAGAATCTGATTGCAAGGGATTCTGCAAATGATTTTCTAAACGAAGCGATAGCGCAGCAGCGGCTTCCGGTTAAAGCGCATTTTAATGTCCTGGGATGGACCTCAGAAAAAGAAGAGATGAAAGATATAAAAAACAAAATCTCATCAGCCCTGGCGCAGATGGATGCAGCCGCCAAACAGGAAACTGTGGGAGCGCCGCAGATCTACTGGGCCGGCATTCCCGGAAATGCTGCCGATTTTCCAATGAATGATGCTTTTGACACTTTTACAGAGCAGGCTGTATGTTTTCTGAATATGGAAACAGGCTACCGCTCCTCGCTGAGCCCCTGCGGCATCCGTCTGGGTGACCGTCTGACAGGCAAGCCTGTTCATGTTGATATCAGTGATGAGCCTGTAAAGAAAGGCATCTGCACCAACCGAAATAAGTTTATACTCGGTCCGTCGGGAAGCGGCAAATCCTTTTTTACCAATCATATGGTCAGAAGCTATTATGAGCAGGGAACCCATATTGTACTGGTGGATGTCGGACACAGCTACAAAGGATTATGCGATATGGTGAACGGCTATTATTTCACTTATGACGAGAAGAACCCTATCCGTTTCAATCCTTTTTACATCAGTGAGGGCGACAGTCTGGATACCGAAAAAAAAGAAAGCATTAAAACGCTGCTGCTAGCCTTATGGAAGAAAGATGATGAAACGTTCAACAGAAGCGAGTATGTGGCGCTGTCCAATGCACTCCAGCTCTATTACGAAAATCTTGAAAAGGATAAAAACATCTTTCCCTGTTTCAATACCTTTTATGAGTTTCTGAAGGAGCAGTTTGTATCAATCCTTCAGGGAGATAAAGTAAAAGAGAAGGACTTTGATGTCAATAATTTTCTCTATGTGCTCCGTCCTTATTACAGCGGAGGTGAGTTTGATTACCTTCTGAATGCCACAGAGAATCTGGATCTTTTAAAGGAAAGGTTTATTGTATTTGAACTTGATAATATTAAAGACCATCCCATTTTGTTTCCAGTGGTGACCATTATTATTATGGAGGTATTTATAAGCAAGATGAGAAAACTCAAAGGAATCCGTAAAATGATTTTAATTGAAGAGGCATGGAAAGCCATTGCAAGGGAGGGCATGGCGGAATATCTGCGGTATCTTTTTAAGACTGTTCGCAAGTTCTTTGGCGAGGCAATAGTGGTGACCCAGGAGGTGGAGGATATTATTTCATCTCCTGTAGTGAAGCAGGCCATTATCAACAACAGCGACTGTAAAATCCTGCTGGATCAGAGCAAATACCAGAATAAGTTCGACCAGATTCAGGAGCTGCTCGGGCTGACCGAAAAGGAGAAAGCTTTGGTGCTTTCTGTAAACAAAGCCAACGATCCCGATAAGAAGTACAAGGAAGTTTTCATATCTCTTGGAGGGATGCTTTCAAAGGTCTACAGAACTGAAGTGTCTTTGGAAGAATACCTTGCCTATACCACTGAAGAAAGTGAGAAAGTCAGAATGAATGCTTTTGCAAAGCAGTTTGGCGGGGACATTAAGAAAGGGATTGCCGCAATGGCACAGGAAATTAGAAATGGGAATTAAAAATTAAGTCAAATGAAAACGAAAATTAGAATAGCTGCATGTCTTATGTGTTTTCTGTTAATCAGCACGCCTGCAAGACCAGCAGAAAAGACAGCAGCCCTCCCGATTCTGGAGATAGTGAAAGCGGTAACAAAGAAAGTAATCAAAGCTATCGATCTTGGGATCCAAAGGCTGCAGAACAAAACCATCTGGCTTCAGAACGCACAGAAGCAGATTGAAAACACACTTTCCAAACTGAAGCTGGATGAGATTTCAGATTGGACAAAAAAACAACGGGATATTTATAAAGACTATTATGAAGAGCTGCAGAAAGTTAAGTCTATTATTATCTACTACCAGAGAATTAAGGAAATTTCTTCCAAGCAGACCCGTCTGATTGAAGAATACGAGAGGGCATGGAACCTTTTTAAAAAGGATCAGAGTTTCAAAGTCTCCGAACTGGAATATATGGAAAAGGTATATGACGGAATACTGGAAGAGAGCATTAAAAACATCGACCAGATATTTCTAATCATAGATTCATTTAGCACTCAGATGAGTGATCTGAAAAGACTGGAAATCATAAATAAAGCGGCGGATCAGATTGACACCAATTACAACGATCTCAGGCTTTTCAACCAGCAGAATGTGCTGATGAGTCTTCAGAGGGCAAAAACAGATGCCGATGCAAAAAAAGTGAAACAATTTTACGGAATTCCGTAAACGGTATTGAAAAAGATGAAAAAGACAATATTACTATGCATAATAACAGCAATGCTTACCAGCGGACTTCAGGCGCAGCAGGCTAAACAGAAGCGAATGCTTCTTCTTCAGATTGCGGCGCTGCGCACTTATGTGGATTATGCCGCAAAAGGATATAAGGCAGTTAAAAACGGACTGAATTTTATTTCAGATGCTAAGAAAGGCGAATTGAACCTCCAC